>SGZV01000020.1 GCA_004321805.1 alpha proteobacterium HIMB59
GAATTTCATCAACACAAACAAACTCAAAAAAATCTTCAGGCATCGATTCCACAGTACAAAAAAAATATTTTGCATCTTTTGGAATTATTTTTTCTTCACCCGTAATTAAAGCAATTTGATTAATTGGATATAATTTACAAGCTTTATCAAAGTTTTCTCGTGCTAAAAGTCTTAATGGAAAACCAAAAACACCGCTTTTATAGGTAAACATTTGTTCAAATGCATAAAATGTTTTGCCTGTATTAGTTGGACCTAAAATAATTTCTATTTGACTCATTATTTTCAAAAAAAGTTATCACAAATAAGATGTTGACTTAATTAAATACTTTTTTAATGTTTTTTTAAGTAAATGAATATTTTTAAATATTCGTTTTATACTTACTAGTAAGTATAAAAGTAAGGAGGCTATAATGGCTGTAAAAAAGAAAAAAGCTGCCAAGAAAAAAGCAGCTCCTAAGAAAAAAGCTGCAAAAAAGAAAGTAGCTAAGAAAAAAGCTGTAAAGAAAAAGGCAGCTCCAAAGAAGAAAAAAGCCACTAAGAAAAAAGCTGTTAAAAGAAAAGCTGCCAAGAAAAAAGCAGCTCCTAAGAAGAAAAAGGCTGCTAAGAAAAAAGTAGCTAAGAAAAAGACAGCAAAAAAGAAGGCTGCACCTAAGAAGAAAAAGGCTGCACCTAAGAAGAGAAAAGCTGCCAAGAAAAAAGCAGCTCCTAAGAAGAAAAAAGCTGCTAAGAAAAAGGCTGCACCTAAGCGTAAAGCTTCAAGAAAAAAAAGATAAATTCTCAGTTTTAAATATTTAAAACTTCAAAAGCGGGTTATAATCACCCGCTTTTTTTTATGATTGAAATTAAAAATTTATCTTTTGCCAGAGGAAACTCTCTCATACTAAGGAATATATCTTTACTCATTAATTCTGGTGATATTATGGTTATCAAAGGACCTAATGGAAAAGGCAAGACAACACTCTTATCAAATATTGTTAGTTTTTTAGAGCCCATTGAAGGAACAGTTGAGTATGATGGTCAAAAAATCGACAATGAGATAGCATCTAGAAAATTTTTATACATTGGTGAAAATAATTTTGCCTTTGATAATCTCTCTTTGAAACAAAATATTGATTATTGGCTTTCTATAAATAACGTAACATTTTCGAAAGAAATAACTAAAAATAGTATTCAGTTTTTATTCGATGAATTAAATTTAGATAAAAAATATTATCAACTTTCATTTGGACAAAAAAAGAAATTGCAACTTTTATTACTTATGTTGGTTACAAAAGAAACTTGGATTCTTGATGATCCGTTTAATGGCTTAGATGTAGAATCAATTGCAAAAATTTTGACACTTATATCAAAAAAAAGGGAGAATAATGGAACAATTGTTATTGCAACACATCAAGATCTCACTATCCCGGATTATAAAACGTTTTTTTTACGATGATTATAAATTTCTTTAAATTATTGATAAATGAATTTTATTTAATGCTAAAAGGAAGCGTATTGAGCCTCACTTTATTTTCGCTCTTGCTTATTGCTTCTACAATATTTGCATTAGCACTGAGACATACTTCGTTAGGATTAGAAATACCCTTAGCCTTTTTGTGGATAATAATTTTTTTTATAACCATTATTAAAGTTGAAAAAGTATATCAAAGTGATTTTTCTGAAGCCAAATTACAACAATACATTCTTTCTCCATTCGCTTTAGAAATTATTATTTTTTTAAAAAATGTTATGATCTATTTTAATTTAATGTTTTTCTTTATTATTTTTTCTCCAATCATTTTAATAATTTTGAATATTGAACTATCTTATTTGTTGCAAATTAATGCATTATTATCTCTGTCTCTTCTTAGTATTGTTTTTATTTCTTCGATGACCGCTTCTCTAACTATTTCAAAGAATAATAAATTCTCTATTACAAGTGTTTTAACTTTGCCATTGTTTATTCCACTGTTAATTTTTTCAATGGCTATAACTGACATAATTGATTTTAATGGAAATAATAAGATATATCTTTTTTTTGTAGCATATTTTTTATTGAACTTGGCTTTTTCACCTTTATTAACTAGTTTTGCTTTAAGAAAATTATCAGTCTAATGCTAGCAATTAATCCCAATATATTATCTCGATTTTTAAATTCAATTTCACAATTTGTAATCATACTGTCAGTATTTTTAATTTGTGTGGCAGGGGTTTTAATTTTTTTCTTAGAGAATGATTATTATCAAGGGATTTCGTTTAAAATTATGTTCATTCATGTTCCTGCAGCTTGGTTGTCTTTAATGTTCTTTTTTATTATGGGCACAAGCAGCATTATTGGAATAGTCTTTAAATCACCAACAGCCTTTACAATTGCACGATCATTGTCACCAATTGGTCTTTTAATGAGCATTCTAGTTATAATAACAGGATCGATATGGGGAAATCTTACTTGGGGGACCTATTGGGTGTGGGATGCAAGGCTAACATCAATGTTAATTTTAGCATTTATTTATTTAGGACATAACTTATTGCTATTTTCATTTGAACATTTTCAAAAAGCTGATTTTGCTGCATCAATTTTAGCGATAATAGGACTGGTTAATCTTCCAATAGTTAAGTTTTCAGTTGATTGGTGGACAACCCTTCATCAAGGAAGTAGCGTATTTAAGATAGGAGGACCAAGTTTAACTACTGACTATTTGATCACTCTTTTAATAGGTTTTTTTGCATTATTTCTTCTTTGTTTTTATTGGTTTGCAAGCATTTTTTACATAATCATAGAAAATAGGAAGATTGAAAGGGCTAAACTTTTTAATGACTAGTTTTGGCTATGTAGTGTTGTGTTATGTTTTTTTTATACTCGCTTGTACTGTGACAACGATAATAATTCAGATACTCAAGAAAAAAGTCTTTAATAAGGCTAGTGCGTATAATCAAACTCAGTAATCAAATAAAGAAAAGATTTATTTTTTTAATCATAATTTTTTTTTGTTTCAGCTTTTCAATTTTTTTAATTAGCTATTCACTGAAAGATCAAATTGCATATTTTGTATCTCCCGAAGATATTAGGAAAATGAACAACATTGATGATCGATATCTAAAAGTAGGAGGGCTTGTAAAAGAAGGAAGTCTAAAATTTGATGATAATCAATGGAACTTCGAAATAACTGATGAAAGTAAATATGTCATTAAAGTCGTATATACAAAATCTTTACCAAGTCTTATTGAAGAAAATAAGGGAATTATTGTTGAGGGTAGAATGGGAAAAGATAATTTATTTATTGCTGAAATTGTATTAGCAAAACATGATGAGAATTATATGCCTCAAAGTGCTATTGATAAATTAAAAGAAGAGGGAGTTTGGAGAGGAAATTAATTGATTGTAATATTAGGGAACGTTTTTTTGTATACTTCTATTTTTGCAGTCTTGTTATTTTATACTGACGTCTATAAAAAAATTATCAACTCTCATGTAAAATTTATAAACATCATTTACCTTTTAAGCATAGTACCTTTTTTTCTTTTAGTACTAGGGTTTGGTATATCAGATTTAAGCATTATCAATGTCTTTCAAAACTCATACGTTGATGATCCTTTTTTATTCAAAATAACATCTGTGTGGGGAAGCCACGAAGGTTCAATTTTACTTTGGATTTTCTTAATAAATATCTATGGAATAATTTTTCTTCGTAAAAATACTGATAAACAAATTCATAAACAAATAATATTTATATCAAGTTTATTCATAATTTATTTAGTCATAAGTTCAAATCCATTTGAAAATGTTAATGCTAATTCTATTGAACAAGGAATGGGATTAAATCCCATTTTACAAAACGCATTGTTTGTGATACATCCACCAACACTATTTCTTGGATATATAGGGCTTCTAATCCCATTTGTTTTATCTTCGCACATTTTAATAACTAAAAATTTCTCAGAAGATCTTTTTACCCAAATGCTGTACTGGTCAAAGATTTCATGGTTTTTTTTAACATTAGGAATTGTTTTAGGATCATACTGGGCTTATTCAGAATTAGGTTGGGGGGGGTGGTGGTTTTGGGACCCTGTAGAAAATATTTCATTAATACCATGGCTGTTAAATACTGCACTGATACATTCACTTCAAGTATCTATAAAAAATAATCAACTCAAACTATGGTCTTTGAATTTAGCACTCTATGGTTTCATCGCTTCAGTATTTGGTACTTTTCTAGTCAGATCAAATTTAATTGTTTCAGTTCATAGTTTTGCTACGGATCCACTGAGAGGATTATTTTTAATAATAATAATTGGATACTTATTTTTAGTTACAATAAGACTAAATTTGAAAAGCGCAAAATATTTTAATCAAGATACATTTAACCTTATTAGCAAAGAAAGTTTTCTATTAATGAATAATATATTTTTTATCGCTGCTGCTTTAACTGTTTTCATTGGCACAATATATCCTTTATTTAGTGAATTATTTTTTCAATCATCTGTATCGATAGGTGCCCCATATTATAATTTTTCTTTTAATTTATTATTGGCGCCAATTATTTTATTAATGGCATTTGCTCCACAAATTAATTGGTCAAAACATGAAAGAAAAAATAATAACAGTCTGTATATTATTTTATTTTCATTAATTTTAGGATTGGTGTTTTACTATTTTTTGTCTAACTTTTACTTTGCATTCAGTGTTTTTTTAACGGCTCCCATATTTCTTAAAAGTGGCATGATGCTATTTAAAGTTTTTCCTAAAAATAAAGAATTTGCTTCTCAATGGTTAGGTCATTTAAGTATAGGTCTATTTATCATAGCCGCCATATTTACAGAACAGTTTGACTATGAAAAAAATATATCGTTTAAAAAAGATGATACTTCTCAGATTTTTTTAGACAGTGAAACAGAGGTCGTATTAAAAAATATTCAAGATATTGATTTTCAAAATCACCAAAAAATTTTAGTTTCTTTATCCGTATTACAAAATGGGAATGAATATATTCTCTCTCCATCAAAAAATATTTATCAACCATCCGGTCAAGTGACTAATGAAGTGGGCACTGCAAATGATCTATTGCACCAATTTTATGCTACTATATCTACAATAGAGAGCGATCAAGTAAATTTGAATATTGTATTTAAACCTTTAATAAATCTATTATGGATAAGCGCTATTATGCTTATTTTTTCTATATTTTTATCAGTAATTAAAAGAAAATGAAAAAGACGCTAATATTTCCTTTATCAGGACTAATTATTTTAGGGGTCTGTGCTTTTTTTTTCCTGGACCCATCTCAAGAAAAAGAAAAGGTAGAGCTCTCTCTGCCGGAGGTATTATTTGAAACCTCAGGATTTTATGACCAAGAAATACTTAATGATAAAGAGCTTGATGATTTTTTTATTGTTAATTTTTTTGCTTCTTGGTGCAAGCCCTGTCTTGCTGAGCACCCATTGCTTATGGAGCTTCATGCGAATGGTGTAAAAATTGTTGGCATAAATTTTAGAGATGATGAAGATAATTTTGTTGAATGGATTAATAAACATGGAAATCCTTTTTTTCATATTATCCGTGATGATGGTACTATTGCTTATGAGATGGGTTTAATAGGGGTTCCAGAGACATATTTTATAAATAATTTAAGAGTAGTAAAAAAAATTCAAGGGCCTTTATTTTATGAAGATATTGAAGAGTATTTATAAATTAATTTTTTTTATTTCTGTTATTTTTTTATCAACTGCTGCAATCTCCTCTGAAAATCAACTTAATGACTACTATAAAACCATAAGATGCTTAGTATGTGACGGACAAAGTATTCAAGAGTCAGATACTGAATTTGCAATTAACTTAAAAGAACAAATCAAAAAAAAATATGATAATGGAATCACATTAAAAGAAATAAATAAAGAATTGGTATCAATCTATGGGGAAAAAATATCATTTACACCATCCAAAAATCATATCTTCCTTTGGATGTGTCCTGTAATTATTTTGATTATTTTTATTTTTTTTATAAGAAGAAAATATAAATATCGCTAAAATTAGATTTTTATTCTTGGTATGGTCGTGTAGAGACATACAAAGAAAGTAAACTAAGTATAGGAAAAATGGCGATACCAACAATTGGAATATCTACTGACATAAATTTATATTTAACAAAAAGTGTTGTTAAAAAAATTAAAAAGAAACCAATACTAGAACCTAATAGCAATCTTTGAGCACCAGATTTTACAGAAACTCTAGCTAGAAATAATATAATCCCAATAGTAAAAATTCCTGAGCCCATGATATATCTCAATATAGCTGCAACTTCAAAAGCCAAATCATTTTCAATAATACCTGGAAACATAGCCATATTTATTTGTTTGTTAAAATAAAAAAAACAAATTCCAATAAGCATCATCACTATTCCATTTAATGCTAAAATAGTCCTTGATTTTCCCATAAGGTAAATCTTATTAATCAAAAATATTCTTGTCTATAGTCATATAAATTAGAATTTATAATTAAGTATTATCTTATAAAATTTAGCCTTATTTTAAGACTTTTTTGATCTTTTTGAGACAGGTGCTTATTTAAATTTTTATTAATAAAACCAAAAATTCCAATAATAATTAATGTTAATAATATGAAGTAAAACCCAACTATTGGGTATGGTATGAAAGGATTAAAAGTCTTTTCTGCAAAATAACTTGCATAATAAATTGCATCTCCTTTTTGCCTCCATGCTGGAAAGCCTGTAAAAAAAACTAGGGTAGTTGCATGAAATAAAAAAATTGCCTCATTGGTATAAGAGGGCCATGCTAAACGCAACATTGTTGGCCAAATAATTCGTTTAAATTTTTTACGATAACTAAAACCATAAGAATCTGCAGCTTCAGTATCCTTGCTAGAGACAGCACGAAGCGCTCCATAAAAAATTTCAGCAGCATAGGCAGATGTATTAAAAAATAAAACAATTAATGCCCCTAGCCATGCTTTTGTAAGCCAACGGGTTTCCACAGTAATAGTTGTAAAAACCAACTCTATATCCACACCTAATTTTGGAAGAATGACAAATAAATCATACGCAAAGAAAAACTGAATAAATAAAGGCGATCCTCTAAATAAAAAAATAAATGCTCGGGAAGGCAAATTGAATAACTTAAAATTGGAATTTTTTCCCAGTGCTAAAGTTATTGCAAAGAAAAAACCAAACAACAAAGCAAAAAAAGCAAAGTATATATTCCAAATCATACCTGATCCAATCAGCACAAACTGTTCACATAAAGTAATATCAGCTTTAGGTAAAAGACGTTCGCCATAACCCAACGATCTTAATCCGTAATCAGAGAGTGTTTGAAAGCAACTCATTTTAATTTGCTCTTCCAGCCATAGTATCTTGCCCTATTGATAGACGAGATGAAATCTTATCTAGAACTGATTGTGATAAATAAGTTAGGGCTAAATAGAAAACCAACAGAACAGCAAAGTACCAAGCGCGCCAATCTGGGTGAGGGTAATCATAGACGCCAGTTTTAATTCCTCCCAACTCTCTTGCCCAATAAACTATGTCCTCTACCCCCAATAAGAAAAGAAGTGGTGTTGCCTTTATCAGGATCATCCATAAATTTGATAAGCCCGGTAGCGCATAAATCCACATTTGAGGTAACAGTATACGCCTAAAAATTTTACTTGGTGAAAAGCCATATGCTTCTCCAGTTTCAAGCTGAGATCTTGGAACGGCTGCCATTGCACCAAAAAGAACATTTCCAGTGAATGCTCCAAAAACAAAACCAAATGCCAATAATGCTAATGAAAATCCATAAATATCATGGACCCATTCACTTGCAGAGCTTAGTGGAAGTTTCGCAGCTGAACACACAACAAAATCATTGCCCTGTCTAATGGCTTCTGTGACTTCAGGACAAAGAGCTTTATGTCTGAGATACTCAAAAGCTTGATCGAGAGCTATTGGGATAAATAAAAAGAAAACAATGTCTGGTATACCTCTTATCATTGCAAGATATCCTTTTCCAATATACCGCAAAGATCTAATAGTTGATCTTGAAGCTATTGCGCCTGCAAATCCAAAGGCCATGGCCAAGGGTGCAGCCAATGAAATTAAAATCAATACTACTAAAAAGGAAGTATAAAAAGACATGTGCTTTGGTGTGGTTATGTAGCAGGAAAGCCACATTAGACCCTCAAGGCTTTTTGGTTCAACGCAATAACTAAACATTTATATTAACTATTATTATCTATTGTTTTTTGAGTTATGAAATTAGAAATCAAAGGATGTCTAACACCACTAATAATTTCTTGCATTCCAAGTTTTCCTGCCAAAGGTGCATTTGTTACTCCTGAGTGCATTACTGCCAAATAAACTCCTTTAATCTTTTTTCCAGAATTATTCATCAACCTTCCAATTTTTGGCCTACCATCAATAGGTAGCGGTCTGAGACCAAGAGTAAAATAATCAAGAATTATTTTATCATTATAATTAAATTTTGCAGAAACTTCTTGCACAAGATTTTCAGCAGCTTGTTTGGTATTTCTCTCTTTACTAATATCTTCATCAAACTTACCTCCAATTACTAAACGCCCTTGGTCATCTTGTCTTACATGGAAATCTTTGCCTGTAATAGGATGTTTTAATAATAAGGGTAATGGTTTTGTATATGCTAAAAGTCCTAAACTTGATTTCATTTCAAAATTGATATTTATACTTGAGAGCAAATCGGTGACTCCAAGCCCTGCTGCAATGATAATTTCATCTGCATTAAGTATTCCTTTTTCAGTTTTCACACCCATGACATGATTTTTTTTATATGTAAGCCCAGAGACTTTTATTTTTTTAATTTCACATCCGCTATTTTCTATTAATTTTGATGTAATCTGAGAGCCTTCTAAAGCTAAGTCATTTTCTCCAAATCCAGCTATGATAGGTAATTCATTTAACTCAGGTACAATTTCTGATATCTGCAATTGTGATATTTTTTTTACTTGGTGACCCCAGCTATTATGTTGATCTATGGTTTTATTCAAATTTTTATCATCCATATCCCAAAAAAATGCTCCTTTTGATGTATATTTGAAGTTTTTAAGCTCCTCTAATAACTTTGGCCAATAGTCTAAATTAGCCAATCTAAAATCAGCATAGTCTTTGTCATTATTAGAGTAGCCGTTAACCCATCCCCATGTGTTACTGGTCGCCTGCTTACTATCCCCTGGCAAGGCATCAGTTAGAATAGTTATCTTGTTTGAGTTGTACAGTGATGCATGATAAGCAAATGAAGCACCAACGATACCTCCACCGATTATAATAATTTTTTTCAAGAACTTTGGCTGGCCATTAGGACTGAACCAGTCTCTTTAAAAAAATTAATAATGGAAGTTTGAGAGAATGTGAAGACAGCATATCTGCCTCCACATTCATAAATTAAATTATATGATCTTAGAAAGTATTGGCATCTGCACCAAACCATTTTTTGATTAATGCATTTAATGATCCATCTTCTTTCATTGAGCTAATAGCTTTATTCATTGTTGCTTTTAACTCTCCATCAGACTCACGGATACCCATTCCAACGCCACCGCCAATTGAAACTTCACCCACTGCAGCAAATTCACCATTAGACTCAGCAATAATTGGCAATAAGTAATCACCATCTGCTAATACAGCATCAGCTTCACCGTTTTGAACAGCAGAAATAGTTTCCTCTGCAGTAGCAAACTCAACAAGGGTAGCTCCACTTTCAGCTACATAACCAGCTTGAATAGTTGAAGTTTGTGCTGCAATTACACCACCGGATAAGTCAACATCTGCTCCACTTAAGCCCATGTAGACTGATGGCGATGGTGGAAAGTAATCTTGTGTAAAGTCAATTACCTCATCACGCTCAGCAGTAATAGACATACCTGCAATAATAGTATCGTAGTTACCTGATACTAAGTTGGGAATAATTGAGTCCCATTCGTTAATAACCCAAACACAGTCTAGGTTGGCACGAATACAAAGCATGTCACCGACATCTTTTTCAAATCCATCAACTTCTCCATTGTCATTAATAAAATTATATGGAGGATAGGCACCCTCAGTACCCATTCTTATTGTGTCAGCCCACGCAGAACCTGCCAACAATAAAGCGGCAAGGGCTGATAACATTGTCTTTTTCATAATTTTCTCCTTTAAGATCTTCCTCTATTAAATTGAATTATTACTAATCAAAAATATAAACTAAATTGGGATAAATGGACAAGCATTTATCAAATATTTGATTAATAAACTTAACTATCTAGGAAGAGTAGAACAAATCAGCGTTAATTATACTGCCATTTTGGATATCTATGTTGGTATATCTAATGGTTCCTTTAATTTTTGCATTAGATTTTATATATAAGTCTTTGGCCTGTATGTCTCCATCAATTTCACCTTCAATTGTGACACTGTCTCCTGAAACTGTCCCCTTAACAAAGCCAGTTTGCCTTATATTGACTGTAGAAGACTTTATAGTTCCATTGATGTTACCAGAAAACTCTATGTAATCTTTAGCTTCAAGAGATCCATGTATCTTAATATCCTTAGCTAAGTTCGACTGATTTATTGTATCTTTCTCAGTATCAAACAAGAAAGTTGCATTAGTCTCTTCTTTTTTTTCATTTGATCCAAATATTGACATTATTGGTTGTCCTCTTCATCAGTATTATTTTCTACATCTTCGGTTTTTTCATCAGACACTGAATTTACAGTACTATAATTTTGAATGCTTCCTCGATGTCTGAGAGAACCTTCTAACTTTGCGCCATAGCTTACTTGTATAGATGAATACTCTATAGTTCCTTTTATTTTTGCAGACTGATTAACAATAATAGTATCCTCTGAAGTAATTTCACCCTCGACATTACCTGAGATAACTACATCCTGACCATTCATATCTCCATTAAAGCTACCGGAGGAATTTATACTTATTCTTGAGCTCTTAAGTGTTCCACTTAATGAGCCAGATACATCAGTGCTTTCAGCTCCGTCAATTCGCCCTTCAATTCTTACACCAGATCCGACAAGCACCATCTTGGAGTCATTATCTAAATCTTGAGAAATAGAATCTGAGTTTTCTTCATCCATAATTAACCCTAGCACAAACAAGATTTTTATAAATTAAAATTGAATGCTAAAAATGATTGAATAAACTAGCTTTTTACAAGCAGTGAATAATTTTTAATGTAAATTAAGGGAAAATGTAGTCTGTTTTCTGGATTAATTATAATTATTAATATCAATAAAATATAAAAGATGAAATATTAGTTTCAAATGAAAGTTTTAGAAATATCCAATTTGTATAAAAATTTTGGAGATAACAAAGTCTTAAGAGGAATTGATTTAACTGCTAACAGAGGGGATGTTATTAGCATCATTGGAAGCTCAGGATCTGGAAAAAGCACGATGCTGAGATGTATTAATTTTCTTGAAAAGCCCAGTGCTGGGACTATTGACGTCTGTGGTGAAAGAGTAAATTGTGATAACGAAAATTTAGAAAAACTTAATAAAGACTTAGAATCAAAAATTATTTTGATCAGAAAGAAATTAGGAATGGTATTCCAAAGTTTTAATTTATGGAGCCATATGACAATTTTAGAAAATATTATCGAAGCACCAGTGCATGTATTAGGCAAAGACAAGAAAGACTCAATAGATTTAGCTATGCAATTATTAAAACAAGTAGGAATTGAAGAAAAAGCCCATGAATATCCTGCTCATTTATCTGGAGGACAGCAACAACGTGCTGCCATTGCAAGGGCCTTAGCAATTTCACCTGAAATATTATTGTTTGATGAGCCTACTTCTTCTCTTGACCCAGAGCTTGTCGATGAAGTTTTATCTGTGTTAAGAAATTTAGCGAGCGAGGGAAAAACTATGTTGGTTGTCACACATGAAATGGAATTCGCTAGAAAGGTTTCTAATAAAGTTATTTTTTTACATGAAGGTTTAGTTGAAGAGCAAGGACATCCTGACACAGTATTTACAAATCCCCAATCAGAGCGCTGCAGAAATTTCTTATTTAATAGACGGGACTATTAAATTTTTATAATTTACAATCGTGAATTCACTGCTTTTATTTTTGGTACGCATACTAGATTTTTATACGTTAATTGTATTTTTCTATGTTGTTATTTCGTGGTTATTTCACTTTAACATACTCAATAGTCAAAATATTTTTTTATGGAAGGTATATGAAAGTTTTCAAAAACTCACTGATCCTCCGTTAAATTATATTAGAAGGTACTTACCTAATTTTGGAGGTATTGATATATCTCCAGTTCTATTGATTTTACTTATTTACTTATTTAAAGATTTACTCATTGAGTATTGGCCAAGGGGATAAAGGAGATTTTAGATGGCAAATATTATTGACGGAAAAGCATTCGCAGCGAAAATTAGATCACAAGTAAAAGAAGATGCAGATCGATTAATTGAAAAAAGTAAAGTGGAGCCTTGTTTAGCAGTTGTTCTAGTTGGTGAAAATCCAGCAAGTAAAGTTTACGTTGGTGCTAAAACAAAAATGGCAGCAGAGTGTAATATCAAAACTAAAGACTACAAATTAAATGACTCTACAGATCAAGAAACATTATTAAAACTAATTAAAATGCTTAATGAAGATCCTGATACTCACGGGATTTTAGTTCAGTTGCCTCTTCCAAAACAGATTGATGAAAGAAGTGTAATTGATGCAATTGCAGTTGAAAAAGATGTAGATGGATTTCATGCTATTAATGCAGGAAGGCTTTCTATCGGTGGCGATATGCTCAATAAAGCATTTATTCCCTGCACGCCCTTAGGTTCATTATTACTTTTAAAAGATAATGTTGATGATTTGACAGGTAAAAATGCAGTTGTAGTTGGTCGATCAAACATTGTGGGTAAACCCATGTCTCAACTCTTAATCGAAGAGTCTTGTACCGTCACTGTTGTTCATTCTAAAACAAAGAATGTGGAGTCTATCTGCTCTCAAGCAGATGTAGTTGTTGTTGCTGCAGGAAGACCAGAGATGGTTAATGGAGATTGGCTAAAAGAGGGCGCGGTGGTTATTGATGTCGGTATAAATAGAATACCGGTAACTAAAGAAGACGGAAGTGAAGGAAGTAAAATAGTAGGTGATGTAGACTTCGAAAGCGCGTCAAACAAGGCATCCAAAATTACTCCTGTTCCTGGTGGAGTTGGTCCAATGACTATTGCTTGTCTTTTAAGAAATACAGTAACGTCAGCATATAGGCATGCAGGGTTAGGAGACCCTAGGGGTACTGTCGACTCAGAATCTCAAGATCAATACAAGGAAAAGTATATTAATCATTAATTTTCATAATTAATTAGTTAACTTTAACCTTTTTTCCTCTATCCTCGACATTGATGGATAAAGATGAAATAAAAAGAATTTTTAATTTACTTTTGGTGGATCATAATCCTGAGGAGTTCTTAAAATATTGTACTGATGATGTGAAAATCATTTTACACCCCAGACACGTTGCAGCTGGGATTTATGACAGAAAAAGTATTTTTAATCTTTTTGAACATTTAGCAAAATCTTTTCCTCATTGGAACGAGACTATAGAAAAAGTTTATCATGACAGTGAAGAAAGAGTTTTTATAACTATAGCAAAAGGTAACTCCTCTACAATAGAGAATATTTGGGACATACACATGCTTTACTATGATAAAAATAATAAAATTTATAAAATCGAAGAGAGAATTGATACACTTCACCTAGCTGAAGGAAATGTTGGCCCTAGAGTTTAAGCTTATTTTTTTTTAAACGAAGGGCATTTAACTTGATAAAGCCTTCGGCATCTCTTTGATCATAATTAGATGACTCAAAAGTTGCTAAATCTTCGTCATAGAGACTGTTTGGAGATTTTCTTCCAATCACAATCACATTACCTTTATAAAGTACAAGTTTGACTTCACCATTAACTCTTTTTTGAGTCTCATCAATAGCTTTTTGCATCATAACTCTTTCAGGGGCAAACCAATAACCATTATAAACTAATCTAGCATATTTCGGCATCAGCTCATCTTTGGTGAATACTTCTTCTCTATCTAAAGTAATGCTTTCCATTGCGCGATGTGCTTTTAATAAAATAGTACCGCCTGGCGTTTCATACACACCTCTTGATTTAATTCCAACATATCTGTTTTCTACAATATCAACTCTGCCAATACCATTAGCTGCACCTAACTTATTAAGCTTTTCTAAAAGATTGAAAGGAGAAAGTTTTTTTCCATTAATGGCAATCGGATCTCCTTTTTTAAACTGAATTGTAATCACTGTTTCTTTATCAGGTGCTGCTTGAGGACTTTTTGATATTCCAAAGACATTTTCTGGAGGTCTTTTCCAAGGGTCTTCTAAAATTTTTCCCTCTGCAGATCGATGTAAAACATTGGCATCAACACTGTATGGTGACTCTGTTCTATTGTGCTTCATAATAGGAATTTTATGTTTAGCCGCAAATTCTAAGAGTTTTGTGCGAGATGATAAATCCCATTCTCTCCAAGGAGCAATAACTTTTATTTTAGGATCAAGGGCATAATAAGAAAACTCAAATCTAACCTGATCATTTCCTTTCCCTGTTGCACCATGAGATACAGAATTGGCTTTTTCTTTTTTTGCTATTTCAATTTGTCTTTTTGCAATTAAAGGTCTCGCAATAGAAGTTCCTAAAAGATACTCACCTTCATAAATTGTATTACAACGAAACATAGGAAAGACATAGTCACGAACAAATTCTTCTTTTAAATTTTCAACATAAATTTTTTTAGCACCTAATTTTTTTGCTTTCGCTTTTGCTTCTGTGAGCTCAGCGCCTTGACCGAGATCAGCTGCATAAGCAATAACATCTGCATTGTATTCTGTTTGAAGCCATTTAAGAATCACGCTTGTATCTAGGCCTCCTGAATATGCTAATACTATTTTTGGTTTCATCTTATAATTAACAATCTTGCTGTAATGACTTATAGGCGTTAGTAAAACCAATCAAGGTATATGTATCTGTAGTTTTTGTTCCCTTCTTTGAGTATCCAACTACTGTCATATTTTTTCCTGCTTTCATGGCATCGATAATAATTTTATCGTCTTTCATAGACCAAGCAGAATCATCTTCTCCAAAAAATTGATAGCTAGTTTTATCAATTGTTACTTTTACATATTCTTCAGTGCTATACGGGTAGCCGGCATCGATACGAACATATTCAGCATTACCATCTTTGAAGACATAAAATAATACAGCTCCCCTTAAGTTGTATTTACCCTCCTCTTTCAAAGGAATTTGCAAAATAGAACAAGTATTATTGGAAGCTTTTTTTAAAGTCCATTTGCCATGTTCATGCTTAAACGATAAATCATGGGCAAATAAACTACTTTTTAGAAATAGAAATATAATAAGAATTACAGAATTTTTATAAAACATATGAAATTTGATGAGAGAATATACCAATTAAGATTGATTTTTAAAATAATAAATAGACAATAATAAGTGGAGATTATGGTTAAGGTTAAAAACCCATTTGTGGCGGCGTTGGTTAATATCGCCAAAAGTCAGGACATAGAAAGTTTCAAAAAAATTTTTGATTACTTCAGTCCCAGACTGAAATCCTTTTTAATGAAATCTGGTGCCGATGAGGCAATTGCAGAAGAAATCATTCAAGAGACAATGACTATCATTTGGACTAAAGCTGATTACTACGACCCTAAGGTCGCTTCACCTTCGACCTGGATTTACACCATCGCTCGCAATAAAAAGATCGATATTCTAAGAAAATCAAGGAAAGCAATATTAGAAGATATTGAAACTGCAGTGCTGCCACCAATTGAATCCAAGGCAGATGAAAATATCGAACATGATCAAAAATTCGATATGGTAGCACAATATTTAGATGACCTTCCTGCAGATCAACTAAATCTATTGAAAATGAATTTCTTCGAGGAAAAATCCCATGGAGAAATAGCAGAAATTACAAAAATTCCTTTGGGAACAGTAAAATCCCGTATTCGCCTGGCTTTAGAAAAGATCCGCGGCAAATTGGAACAGGATGGCACTATGGCTAATCTAAATGGAAGTAATGAAAGTAATATGATAAACTAGTTAAAAATATGACTTTTGAGATATTAACCACTCCCGCTAATTCACCCGCCAGTTTATTGTTTCAACAATGTTTAGTTGAAATTGTTCCTGAAAACAAACTCACCAATATGGCTAAAGAAGAAGTTGCTGGATACTTTCTCGAAAGAATTGAACCTACCTCTGTTTCTGAAGATCTTTGGATGAAGGTTTTAAATGATTCCCAAATGGAGAATCAATCACGCATAAATACTTCAACAGACCCTTTTCTCAGTCAGCTTCCCCAATCACTTCAACTACACTTAGCTGATAAAAAAATTACATGGAAATCATTTAAAGATGTAAAAATTGCATCTATTTTACCAAAAGACAAAGATAAAAATGAAAAGCTTGAATTAATTCATGTAATGCCTGGTGCAAAAATTCCTCAGCACACTCACGAGGGCAATGAAAGTTTTTTAGTTCTTCACGGCTCTTACAGTGATGAATATGGAAGCTATAAACAAGGAACAGTTCAAGTTAGAAGTGATGATCATCACCACACACCAATTGGTCATGCACAAACTGGATGTGTTGGCTTAGCCTATACTCATGGGAAAATTAAATTCTCTGGCAAATTTGGTAAACTATTAAACCTTATCGCTAATTAATATTTTTTAAAAAATATATAAAATATGTGCTGGTGCAATTCCTGCAGTTAAAATTAATCTTAAAATGAAGTAATCAGTTTGAATTATTTTTTCCTTAAAATAAAAAAAGAAATCAAAACAAAGAACAATAAAATAACCAATTATAAAAAGCCCTACTGTTTCATCGAATTTCAAATCAAACGATAACACAAAAAAAGCATATACCGCAGGGCAGACACTAAATAATATTGCTATGTTATTTTTCGAATGTAAATAAATACCCCAGTAGACCGCACCCAAAAAAGATAAAATGACAGTTGAATAATGAATGAACATATTTTTATCAAAATCTAAAAAAATTAAATCAATATTGTAAAAACATAGATAAAATGGAATTAAACCTGGGATTCCAATCAAATAAATCATTGATTATAAATCTTATCGATTTGGTTTGCTAAATCTATATCTCTTTCTGTGACTGAATTGACATCATGAGATATAAGTTTGATAACTACTTTTCCATAATCCAAAATTATTGTGGGATGGTGATTTTTTTTCTCCGATAACATTGCTACTTGTGATGTAAAGGCAAAGCTTTGGCGATAATTTTTAAAGTTAAATTCTTTAGAAAGTCTTCCTTGATCGTCTTTTGGCCAATCAGTCATTTTATTTATGGTGCAGGAGAAGGGTTATTTTCATGAATAGCATTTATATCATTTATAACTTCTTCGCTTAACTCTAAATGAATAGAGTCGATATTTTCTTTAAGTTGATCCATTTTGGTAGCGCCTATGATGTTGCTATCAACAAATGGTTGCATGTTAACAAAAGCCAGTGACATCTGTGTAAGGCTAAGGCCATGTTTTTGTGCTACCTTATAATACTCTTCAACTGCCAACTGAGATCGTGTCCCTTGATAACGAGGAAAATTCTTACTGTATAATTTTAATCGTGACCCCTCTGGCATTTGACCATTTAAATATTTCCCCGATAACATTCCAAATGCTAAAGGTGAATAAGCCAATAAGCCCACTTGTTCGCGAACAGACATTTCTGCTAATCCAACCTCATAAGTCCTATTAATAAGACTGTAAGGATTTTGTACGGATACTACTCTGGGATAATTTTTATGCTCAGAAAGATGCAAATACTTTGAAAGACCATAAGGCGTTTCATTAGAAAGGCCAAGGTGTCGAATTTTTCCTTGGTCAATTAATTTTTGTGCAGTAGCTAGAATATCTTCAAACGCTGTCCAGCTGGCTTCGCTTTCATTGTGTTTATATCCTAATTTACTAAAAAAATTTGTAGAGCGCTCAGGCCAATGAAGTTGGTATAGGTCGATGTAATCTGTTTGTAATCTTTTAAGGCTGCCCTCAACTGCCTTAGTTAAATTTTCAGAGTCAAACTGATTTCCACCACCTCTTATCCAAGAAACGCCCTTGCCTGCTACTTTAGTTGCTAAGATTACTTTGTTTCTATTTTTTCGCTCAGCAAACCAGTTTCCAATCATGGTTTCTGTTTTGGTATAAGTATGCTCTTTTGTAGGAATGGCATATAGCTCTGCGGTATCAAAAAAATTAACTTCTTGGTCTAGGGAATAGTCCATTTGTTCAAAAGCTTCATCTTGGGTGTTTTGTTCACCCCAGGTCATGGTACCGAGACAAATCAAGCTTACTTTTAGATCTGTATTTCCTAACGTTTTGAATTTCATAAAATATTCATACGGTTTTACTTGAAAATTTTCAAGATAATAGCCATATTATTCATATATAAGGAGAAACAATGGTTGAATTAAAACAAAATGCATATGCTCAGTCTCAATCAACAGCCATCGATGCGGGTTTAAGAGAGTATATGATGAAAGTCTATAACTATATGACTTCTGGTCTTGCGATCAGCGGTTTGGTTGCCTGGGGATTTTCTATGTCTCCTACATTAATGGGAGCAATTTATGGTACAGGCCTGCAATGGGTAGTAATGTTAGCTCCTCTTGGATTTATTTTCTTTTTAGGTGCTAGATTACAAAAAATGTCATTGTCAGCAGCACAAATGACCTTTTGGGCATTTGCTGCAGTAATGGGAATGTCGATGTCTTATATATTCATTGTCTACACAGGCGTCAGTATCGTCAGAGTCTTTCTTATTACTTGTAGTACTTTTGCAGCAATGAGCATTTATGGTTACACAACAAAAAGAGATTTAACGAAGTTTGGTTCTTTTTTGATCATGGGATTAATTGGTATCATTCTTGCAAGTATTGTTAATATCTTTATGCAAAGTTCAGCAATGCAATTTATTATTTCATGCGTTGGTGTACTTGTTTTTGTTGGACTAACTGCCTATGACACACAAAAGATTAAATCTACTTATTATGCAGTTGCAGGTACTAACTTTGCAGGTAAAGCTGCTATTATGGGAGCTTTAACTCTATACTTAGACTTCATTAATCTATTTGTCATGTTGATGCAATTATTTGGTCAACGTCGATAATTATATTTAGTTAACTAAATTATTTAGGGGCCTTTTAGGCCCCTTTTTTATTTCAAAGAATTTTTTATTATTATTTTCAAACTTAATCAGTAATATCCCTGAGTGATTGGATATTTTTTAGCCATAGGAGCAGCAGCAATTTGGTCAGCAGTTGCGCTCTCAGCCACTAGAGTAGTTCGATACTTTGGAAGTTATAATTATAATTTACTCAGACTTTTAGGAATTATTGTTTTTTTCTTTCCTTACGTTTATATCAATTGGAAAAGTCTTTATTTTAATCAATCTATTTTTTCTGCCATCATTCTATCGTCAATCATTGGAATTATAATTGGCGATACTTTTTTATTTGTTTGTCTTAAAAGGTTAGGACCACGAAGACAGGCTTTGCTTTTTTCGATGCAGATTCCATTTACAATTATTCTAGCAGAAATATT
>SGZV01000021.1 GCA_004321805.1 alpha proteobacterium HIMB59
GTTCCTGCAACCGGCAAACCTGAAATCGCTAATGCAGCACCAGTGGCGTACATTGCAATGACATCAGGGTCAACCGTTCCATCATAAGAAAGAACTGTCAGAGTTACTTGAGTTTCATTTTTAAAATTTTTATGAAATAAAGGTCGAATAGGTCGATCAATTAAACGACTAATTAAAGTCTCACGTTCAGTTGGTCGAGCCTCTCTTTTAAAAAATCCACCTGGGATTTTACCAGATGCATAATATTTTTCCTGATAATTTACAGTTAGTGGAAAAAAATCGATATCAGGTTTTTGTGTTTTTGCGGCACAAATATTAGCCATCACCATGGTCTCACCACAGTAAACGACAACTGAAGCATCAGCTTGTCTAGCTATTCGATTTGTTTCAAGTGTAATTTGTTGGTTGCCCAACGTAAAGGTATGTTCTATTTTCATTTTCCTCTTTTCTACCTACTACTAAGAAAAAGCTTTTACTTTTTTCTTAGCTTTAATTTGTCTGCTACTTCTGTGTACTTTCCAACATTCTTCTTCTTTAAATACGCCATCAATCTATTTCTTTTACCAACCATCATGAGCAGACCTCTTCGAGAATGAAAATCCTTCTTATGAACTTTGATATGTTCTGTTAACAGATTAATTTTCTGAGTGAGAAAAAAAATTTGTGACTCCGGAGAACCGGTATCATTTTCAGCACGTGCTATATCGTTAATTTGTATATCCGACATCAATACTCCTTTCAAAGTAAACATCATCTGTCCAGGATGTCGCCCAGATTAAATGGTAATCAAGTGGGTATATAAATCATTTATGCTTGAAAAATCAAGAATTTTCTCATACGGAACAGATTGATTTTGATTAAATTGGCCAATTTTCAGCCTTTTTATAACACTAGCATATGCAATATCTCCTAATGAGTAGGCAAGCTCCTCAGCAAAAGCTCTAACATAAAATCCTGTTTGACAATCTAACTCCAAACCAAAAGTGTTTTGATTGGAATAAAGTATTTTTATTTTTTTAATTGAAACATCTTTGACACGCTCTTCAATTACTTCATTATTTCTGGCAAGCTCATAGAAATTTTTACCTTGTGATTTATGTGCAGAAAAATTTGGGATTTTTTGCTGATAGTCACCAATAAATTTTTTTAAATGATGAAGACGGTCTTTAGAAGAATGAGTAATTGGTTTCATCTCTTGAAATCGTCCTTCAGAGTCAAGTGTAGGTGTTTTAGCACCAAATCGTATCTGTACTTCATAAGTTTTTTGTGCTTTATGAATCTCAGGGATTTTTTTAGTAGCCTTATTAATTCCAATTAATAATAAACCAGTAGCAAGTGGATCAAGAGTTCCCGCAAACCCTATTTTATGAAATTGAAAACGAAATTTTAATTTACGAATAACACCAAAAGACTCTACACCTTCAGGCTTATCAACAAGAAGCCATCCACTACTTAAAAATTTTTCTTTCAAAACTACAGGTTATCGAGCAGAGATTGAACTCGTAAAGACTCTTGAAAAGACTCGTCAAAACTTAATGAAATTTTAGGCGTATATTTAGTTGTAAGCGTTCTGGCTATAAGATTTTGTATGTCTTTTAAGTACAACTTATTAAAGTATTTAAATTCTTCTTCTGTAATATTGTGAACTAAAAAAATTCTAGCAAACCGAAGATCTTTACTAACCTTAACGTTAGTTATTTCAAATCGAACATTAGGAAATTTAGTGAGATAGTCTCGCTGAGTTACAAAAAATTCAGATACTAAGCGCTTTATTGATAATTCTATTTTTTTAGTTCGAAAACTTGGTTTGTTGTCCACTCTATAATTCTTTTTGAACTTCCTTAGTTATATAGAATTCAATCTCATCTTTGACAAGAATATCGGAGTAGTCTTTAAAGGAAATACCGCATTCATAATTTTCACGTACTTCTTTGACATCATCTTTAAATCTTTTGAGTGTGCCCACTTCACCAGCATGGATAATTTTACCTTCACGAACAAGTCTAATTTTAGCAGAATTTGAAACATATCCATTGGTTACAAAACATCCAGCAATTGTACCAAATTTTGAGGAATTAAAGGTGTCTCGAACTTCTGCGTGACCGATGATCTCTTCTTTTGTATCTGGAGTCAGCAATCCAGAGAGCATTTTTTTCATATCATCGATGAGCTCATAGATAATTGAATAATATCGAATATCTACTTTATCTCTTTTAGCAATTGTTCTTGCTTGAGGTATTGCACGGATATTAAATCCTATTACTACACCTTGAGCAGAGTTTGCAAGACTTACATCGCTCTCATTGATAGCGCCAATGGCATTATGAATAACATTTATTTTAACTTCATCGTTACCTACTTTTTCTAACGAAGAAACAATCGCTTCTAGTGATCCTTGAACATCTGCTTTTACGATAATAGGTAGTTTTTTAACTTCTCCTTTAGATACATTAGCCATCATTTCTTCTAATGAAGATTTTTTAATTGCTGCGGTCTCTTCTAATTTCTTTTGTTCTTTAACTTTTTCAGTTATAGATTTTGCTGTTTCCTCACTAGGAAGAGCAAATACTGTTTCACCCGCTTGAGGAACAGAGTCAAAACCTAAAACCTCTACTGGCATTCCTGGAGGGGCAGATTTTACTCGCTTTCCTGTTTCATCAAATAAAGCTTTCACTCTTCCAAAAGATGATCCACATGTAAAATGATCTCCTTCTTTTAGTGTTCCGTTTTTAATAATTACTGTAGCAACTGAGCCCTTACCTGTTTCTATTTTAGACTCCACAACTATTGCTTCAGCTAATTTATTATGCTCAACGTTGAGATCTAATATTTCTATTTGTAATAAGATGTTATCTAAAAGTTTATCTAAATTAGTTTTTTTAACTGCTGAGATTTCTGTCTCCAAAACATCCCCGCTATAACTTTCTACTACGACTTCGTGACTTAATAAATCATTACGTACGATATTAGGATCAACATCTGGTAAATCCATTTTATTTATAGCTAAAACAATTGGCACTTTAGCTGTTTTAGCGTGAGATATAGCTTCAATGGTTTGAGGTTTGACACTATCGTTTGCAGCAACAACAAGTACCACAACATCAGTTAAGCTTGCTCCTCGTGAACGAATATTTGAAAAGGCAGCATGACCAGGGGTGTCAAGAAATGTAATTGGATTTTTTTTATGTTGGATTTGATAAGCACCAATATGCTGTGTTATTCCCCCTGATTCACGTGCGGTAACATTAGTATTACGTAATGAATCTAAAAGAGAAGTTTTACCATGATCAACATGCCCCATTACTGTAACAATAGGTGGTCGAGGCTGTATATTTGAATTCACTGTTTTTTGATGGCTTGCTATTTCATCATTTAAGCTAATTGCTTCTTCACGCTTAGGGGTATGTCCTAACTCAGTAACAATTAGCTCTGCCGTATCGCCATCAATATATTGATTAGCAGTAGCCATGATGCCGTTTTTCATTAAAGCTTTCACTACATCGCCTGTCTTTTCAGACATTCGACTAGCTAGCTCTTGGATAGAAATCTTTACAGGGATATCTACCTCTCTAACAATTTTTTGAGAACTGGTTAAATTTGGTTTGTACTTTGTTTTTTGCTTCTCTCGATTTCTTTTAGTTCGAGCCAAACTGGGCATTTTTTCATAGTCGGGCTCTTCTTCTAAAATATTGTTAACTGAAATAGAAGAGAGTTTTTTTTGAAAAGCTGTTGTATTCAGGGTTAGTTTTTTTCTAGGCGCAGCAGTGTTAGAAGCTCCAGATGAAGGACTTTTAGGTGTGGTGCTAGATGATGGAGTCTTTGTATCTTTTGTCATTGATTAATTCTTAACTATTAAGATATATCTCCCTGGCATCCATAATGATTTTTTCAGCAACAGATTTCTCTATTCTTTTTTGAAGAATACCCTCTTTACCTACTAGCTCATCAGTAGCTAGATCTGCCAAATCTTGTCTAGTAAGAATTTTATTATCAATAAGTGTAGATAGCATTTTATTATCAAACTCTTGTATGCTTTTTACATAGTCATCTAAGCTTGACTGTTGAATAAGCTTTTCTAATTCCGCTTTTTCATTTTCCATATACTGAGATGCACGAGCATAAATTTCTGCTGCTAACTCAGTGTCAAATCCTTCAATTTTTTCAATATCGTTAACTGTTGCATTCGCAATTTTTTCAATACTATTGTATCCCTCAACAGCAAGTAACTGAGCGATCATGTCTTCTAAATCAAGTTTTTCTGCAAATAAACCAGTAACCTGTTTGAATTCTTCTTGACGTCTGTCGGCATCTTCTTTTTCTGTTAAGATATCAATCTCTAAACCTGTTAAAATTGAAGCTAATTTCACATTTTGCCCTCTTCGTCCAATTGCTATACTAAGTTGATCATCAGGCAAAACTACCTCTACTCTGTTAGCATCTTCAAATTCATTTACTTTTGCAACTTGTGCAGGAGCAATAGCATTTTGAACGTATACTGACTTTACTTCTGACCAATTAACAATATCTATTTTTTCACCTTGCAGCTCATTAACAATAGCTTGAACTCTAGAACCTCTCATACCAACACAAGCGCCAACGGGATCAATTGATTTGTCATTAGCTCTAACAGTAATTTTACCCCGACTACCGGGATCTCTTGCAACAGATAAGATTTCTATTTGACCTTCATAAATCTCAGGAACCTCTTGCACAAATAATTTTGCCATAAATTGAGGGTGTGTTCGAGAAAGAAAAATTTGATGACCTTTAGACTCTTCTTTTATATCAAAAAAGTATGCCCTGATCCTATCGCCTGTTTTAAAATTCTCTCTTGGTATTAATTCATCTTTTCGTAAAAATCCTTCTGCTTTTCCTAAATCAACAATGATGTTGTTAAATTCTATTCGTTTAACAATGCCAGATAAAACTTCTCCAACACGGTCTTTGAAGTCATTAAACTGTCTTCTTTTTTCAGCTTCACGAACACGCGAATAAATAACTTGACGAGCCATATTGGCAGTAACTCTTCCAAAATTTACAGGAGGAAGAGGAATATGAATTTGCTTACCTACTTCGGCATCAGCATCATATTTTTTAGCTTGATCTAATAAAATTTGATTGGCTTGAAGAACTGGATCAATTGTTTCAACAACATCTTTTATATGTGAGAGAGAAATGTTTCCTGTAAAACGATCAATAACTGCCTTAATATTATTGTCCATTCCATATTTAGATTTTCCAATTATTTCAAAAGACTCTTCAAGAGCCTCCATAACGATATCTTGTTCGATGCCCTTCTCTTGAGAGACAACTTCTGCGACTTTTAAAATTTCTGTATTATTTAGCATTATCTTTTCTAGTTAAAAAAAAAGGCGGGATAACCCACCTCCTTTATTGTTGGTTAATAATTTTTAAGAACGCTAAAATAGAATAAATTATGATTTTTGTCTAAGGCTTTTTTCTCAAATTTTGTGTTTAAAGCATTGAATTCATTATATTTCCATGAATCCGGTCTAATATTAGTCAATTGAAAGTTAAATTGTTTCATCAAAATCAGGGCTTTTAAAAAATAGTCACTATTATCAGTAGCAAAATGAATAAAGCCATTTTTTGTTAGTTTTTTGGTAAGTATTTCCACTAACTCATCATTAAATGTTCTTCTTTTTTTATGTTTGGTCTTAGGCCATGGGTCTGGAAAATAAACTCTAATTCCTTGCAAATAGTTATCAGGAATAAAGGGAAGAATGTCTTGAATATTTAAATGAAAGACAAGTAGGTTATTAAGATTATGATCGAGAGAATTTCTTATCGCTCTTAAAACACCATCAGCAAAAATATCACATCCTATGAAATTTATATGGTCTTGATTTTTTGCATCTTCACTTATTTTTTCTCCATCACCAATTCCAATTTCTAAAACCCTTGGTGCAAGGATATTTTCAAAAATTTTTTTTGTTGGTAATTTAAGTCTATTTTGTAAATGTTCTAAACGAACAAAAGACTTTCCTTTTTTCCTTCCAAAATACTTATTTTTTGACTCGAACATAAACAAAGCTTCCAACAAAAATTAGAATTAAAAAAAATAAAGAATATAATAGCTTGGATTGGCAATATCCTAAAGACTCATTAATAGGATATTCATAAACTAAATAATTCTTTTGATCATTAGGTATGCTTTTTTCAATTACTCCATTAGGGTTAATCACTGCAGAAATTCCAGATGGCGTGGATCGGATTAGAGTTTTTTGAAACTCAACACTTCGCAATAATGAGTTAGCAAGATGCTGTTTTGGTCCATACCATTTGCCAAACCACGAGTCGTTAGAAATTTGAATAACGAGATTAGTTTGACAAATATTTTCGTTAATGGATTTATAATTAAATATGGACTCAAAACAAATCATTGGTATAGCAGGTACGTCTTTAGGTAATTGGAGTAATGATTGATTATTTCCAGAAGAGTAGTTCATTCCTAGATTTAAAAAGCGGCTAACCAAAGGTTTTATGAATGGAACATATTCGCCAAATAAAACTAATTTTTGTTTGTCATAGTATTGAATAACATTGCCTTTTGGGTTTATGACAAACAATCGATTAAATAGCTGATTATCTTCAATAGCGCTTGAGCCTAGAATTAAAATTTGATTATCATTTATTAAACCTCCTGCTCTGCTTAAAAGACCAGGGCGGTTATTTAAATCAATTGGAAGTGAGCCCTCTGGCCAAATAATAACATCAATATTTTCATTATTATTAAGAGCCTCTTGGGTGAGTTGTTCATATATTTCAAAATTATTTAATACATCAAACTGTACGAGTGACTCATAAATATTAGGCTGGATTAAAGCTATATTGAGTTTTTTTTGACCAATTGAATTGTTTTGAGGTTTATCAATTAAGCCGATTAGAAAAATGATAATTGCAACTAATGACAATAAATAGCTGAGCTTTTTTTGATTGATGATAAATAGGTAAGCAATAAAACCAATTAATAAGTGTATTAAAATTCCCATTCCATAAACACCTGTGTAAGGTAACAAATCTAATATCCATAAATTTTTGTAATAGATAACAGACGCGGGATTCCAAGGAAAGCCCCCAAAGATAAATTCTTTTAATATCTCAACCACACTAAGGCTTAAGGGAATGAGTAAATATTTTAAATTTGTTCGATTAAAATAAATCAGAAATAACTTTATAAATACATAATTCAAAAACGCTATAAATGAAGCTAATACAAATATTAGAAATATTCCTAATATTAGGTATCCCAGTCCTCCTGATGAAAATGACTGTACAATCCAACTAAGGCTTATGAATTGAATAATGAAAAAGAAAAAAAAATAATACTTATAATCATTAATAAATTTAGAAAACATGATTAGAAAAAAAAACGTGAGGCCTAACCAATATAAAAAAGAAATACTAAATGGAGGTAGGGAAAAGATTATAAGACAGGAGCTTAATAAAATAAAAAAATATGGTCTTTGTATAGTTTGAAACAAACTATTGGGATTTCACACCATTCACAACTACTTCCAAAATTTTACGTGAGGAAACTTTATGTATGGTAAAAGATAATTTTTTATTTATAGAAAATTTTTCTTTTTTCTTTGGGATGCGCCCTGCAAGATTAAAAATGATTCCACCTATTGTTCCAACATCCTCTTTTAAATCATCTGGTATGGTGACATCAAACTCTCTTTCAAAATCATCAACTAACATAGCGGCATCCATAATTAGTTGATTGTTTTTTTGATGATACATAGGTATTTCTTCAGAATCATGTTCATCTTCTATCTCACCGACAATTTCTTCAACTAAGTCTTCAATCGTTACTAAACCAGCAACACTATTAAATTCATCCATAACTATAGCGAGATGAATATTTTGTTTTTTCATTTTTTGAAGAAGATTAAAAACAGGAGTTGCTGAGGGTATATAAATAACTTCTCTTAAAAGACTTTTAATATTAAGTGATTTATTATTAATTTTTTTGAAAATATCTTTGATATGAACCATACCTAAACAATTCTCAAGATCGTTTTGTACCACAGGCATACGCGAATGAGCTTCTTTATTAATAATTTTAAGCAAGTTTTCTTTGTCTATTTTTTGATCAATATAGATAATCTCTCCTCGCGGGACCATCACATCATCAACGGTTTTTTTATGCACTTTTAATAAATTATTAAAAATTTTCTTTTCCTCATTTTTTGCGATACCCGAGCTATCAGAGTTAGAAGAAATCAAATCAATGAGATCTTTTTTAAATTTTTCGTCTTTAATGAGGTCTTGAAGAAGTTTTAGGGCAATATTTTTTTTAATCTTCATGAATTTTTTTTAAACCTAATAGATCCATCAACATATTTTCTAAAAATCTCATATTATTACGTGACTGTATATCATAATGACTATAGTCAAATAAATGAAGTATACCATGGCCCACCAACATAAAGAAATTTTGTGCATTGATTGTTTTATTTTTATTAAGGATATAACTATCAGCGATTGCAATGTCTCCAGAAGCGTGCTCATCAGGAAAAGATAAGACATCGGTGACTTTGTTCTTTTTTCGAAACTCTTTATTTAAGGATTTGATCTCATCATTCGAGACAATTTTTATAGAAATTAATGTCTGTTCACTTCCTAAATGCAAAGTATCAAAATAAGATAATAATTTATTTAATCTATTTTTCGACTTACTGAGAAATTTTTTTAAATCTGAGTTGCCAATAAACTCTATTATTAATCTTTTACTTTTAATTTTCAAAATTACTTATCGTATGCGTTGATAATTTTTTCAACTAATGTATGCCTACAAACATCACTACTGTTTAAATGAACAAAACCAATATCTTTAACTTTTTCTAATTTTTCCATCGCGTCTTGCATGCCGCTTTTTGAATTATCAGGTAAATCTTTTTGACTAAGATCGCCTGTAATAACCATTTTAGAATTTTGTCCAAGTCTGGTTAAAAACATTTTCATTTGAGTGGATAAAGTGTTTTGCGCTTCATCCAAAATAATAAAAGATTTATTAAGAGTCCTTCCTCTCATAAAAGCTAATGGAGCAATTTCAATTAAATTATTCACCATTTTTCGATCTATTTCCTCTCCTGGCATCATCTCATACAATGCGTCATACAAAGGACGAAGGTAAGGATCAATTTTTTCTTTCATATCACCAGGCAAAAATCCCAGGCGCTCTCCAGCTTCAACTGCAGGACGGGATAAAATTAATCTATTAATTTTACCTTCCACGAAAAGACTAACTGCATAAGCAACAGCTAGATATGTTTTACCAGTTCCCGCTGGACCAACTGCAAAAACCACATCTTTTGATTTCATTAATTTCAAAAAGATTTCTTGATTTTTAGTTTTAGGGTAAATGGTTTTAAGTTTAGTTGTAATTTGATATTTCTGATCTTGCTCAATTTGTTCTTTAATGTATGTAGGCTTTGCTAAATCAATATTGTTTTCTATTTCCTCAGCTGAAATATCTTTATTCTTTAATTTTTGATACAGACCTTGAATTACATAAGAGGCTTTTTCTACAGGATCCCTGTTACCTTTAATAGAGAGAAAATTTCCTCTGGTATAAAGTTTCACTTTAAATTTATCTTCTAATACCTTCAAATTTTTATCATGATAACCAAATAAACTTGCAAGGAATTGATTATCATCAAATTCTAATTGTTTTTGATGAAGTGTTGTTTTAGTAGGTGACAATTTTATGCTCTCTCTCCTATTAGTGAGTGACTTAAAACATCTTTAATTTCTACAGGTATAATTTGACCAATTATTTTTTTTTCACCTAAAAGTGCAACGCTTTGATTAAACTCCGATTTACCTTTCAGTTGACCTTCATGTTTTCCCGCTCCATCAATTAATACGCTAACAGTTTTGGTTATAAATTTCTTATTATATTCCATTTGTTGTTCATTCAACAATTGCTGTACTTGGAAGAGTCGTTCATCGAGAATATCATCAGATATCATCTTTTTATTTGCTGCAGGTGTTCCAGGACGAGGGCTGTATTTAAAAGAATATGAATTCATGTATTTAACTCTTTTAATAAGGTCTATGGTGTCTTCAAAATCTTTGTCAGTTTCTCCAGGAAAACCAATGATAAAATCAGAGGATAGTGCTATATCTGGCTTTACTTTTCTGACTTTTTCGATGATATCAAAGTAAAAATCTCGGGTGTGCTTTCTATTCATTAATTTTAGGACATTATCTGATCCTGATTGAACAGGCAGATGAAGATAGGGCATCAATTTTTCATTCGTGCCATGAAGATTGATTAAATCGTCAGTCATACTTATAGGATGACTTGTAGAGTAAGTTATTCTCTCAACGCCATTTATTTCAGATAAATGGTTAATTAATGATGCTAGTGAATGTGTGTTACCTGATGCATCCTTACCATGAAAAGCGTTAACGTTTTGTCCCAGTAATGTAAATTCTACTACTCCCAGATCAACTAACGCCTTTATTTCATCCTCTATTTCATAAACCGTTCTCGAGTATTCTGCACCTCTTGTGTATGGCACAACGCAAAAATGACAAAATTTATCGCATCCCTCTTGAATAGTAACAAAGGCTGTTTTGCTGCTGTGGTTAGTTTTAATTTGATTTAATGTATCAAATTTTTCGATGGCATCGAATTCAGTGATAGCTTTTTCTTTGAAATCATCTTTTTTTAAAAAATGATCAAGAGATTGAATTGACTGAGGTCCAATTACGAGATCAACGTAAGGGGCTCTTTTTTGAATCAGCTCGCCCTCTGCTTGAGCCACACAACCAGCAACGATAACTGTTTGACCTTTTTTACCTTTTTTATTAAACCTACCTAAATCAGAAAATGTTTTTTCAGTTGCTTTTTCTCTTATATGACAAGTATTTAAAACTACAAAGTCAGCTTTAGTGTAGTCGTCAGTAGGTAAAATATTGTGGGATAAAAAAATATCTTTCATCTTATCAGAGTCGTAAACATTCATTTGACAACCAAAGGTTTTGATAAAAAAGTTTTTAGCTGATGTCATCGAAAGATTTGGCAAATAAAATTGCGTCTTGAGAGGCGGAGGGATTTATTGAATTGCTCCCATAATAATTTTTTCGTTCATTATAAGCTTTATAGCCTAATTTTTCATAAAGTTTAATAGCAAATTTATTAGCAGCGCTCGCCTCAAGAAAGATTTTGACTGATTTCCCAATACTTTTAAGTTGTTTTTCAAGTTCTTCTAAAATCATTTTTCCCAACCCTTGGTTTCTATATTCAGGCAAAACAGCAATGTGTAAAATTTCAAATTCGCTTACCTTTTGATCTTGATAAAGAAAATGCCCAATCAAAACTCCTACAGCCTTAGATTGATCTAGGAGATAAATATTAAAACCTGTCTCTTTATTGAGGTGGAGTTCAATGGCCCTTTCGGTCCAATTAATTTCTAGTTGGTCTTTATAATTAATAATCCAATTTTTAGAGTCAGATAGTGTATGTGAAAAGTTCAAGAAATAATATTATCATAAAAAACTTTAGAACACTCATACCAGTTAAATTTTTTTGTATACTCTTGGCATTTTTTTCGATCAATATTTAGACAATTCATAACATTTTCTTTTAAATCATCACCTATATATCCATTAATTCCATTGACGATGATATCTTTAGGGCCTGTAACGTCATAAGCAGCAACTGGGGTTCCCGTTGCATTTGCTTCAGTGACGACATTTCCAAAGGTATCTGTCTTACTAGGGAAAACCATTACATCTGAACTAGCATAGTAATTAACTAAATCTTGGCCAAACTGATAACCTACAAATTTTACATCTGTATATTTTTTTTTAAGTTTATTTAACTGCGGTCCATCGCCAACAACAACTTTAGTGCCATCTAAATCTAAATCTAAAAAAGCTTGAATATTTTTTTCAGAAGCTACTCTACCAATATAAGAAAATATTGGGCCTGGGCCTAAGTCTAATTTTTGATAATGACCAAACTTTTCATGGTTAACCCCTCTTGACCAGACCACGGTATTTTTAAATTTCATTTTTATTAGCTCAGCTTGCATCGATGGAGTTGGAACTAAAACTTTTTTCGCTTTATTGTGAAAGTGTTTAATAAAGAAATAAAAAAAACTAGCAGGTATTTTTGTTCGTTGCTGGATGTACTCAGGAAAACGGGTGTGAAACGAAGTAGAAAAACCTTTTTTTTCAGTAAGACATATTTTTCTAGCCAAATAACCCAAAGGTCCCTCTGTAGCAATATGTATGCGATCAGGATTGATCTGATCCATCATATTTTTCAATGTTTTTTTGCGAGTGATCACAACTTTAATTTCATTATAAGAAGGTAGTGCGAAACGAAGTTTAAATAATTCAGGATGTATGATTTCAACCTTCATGCCCATTTTTTCTAACTCGGGGATTGTGTTTAAATATGAGCGAACAACACCATTTACTTGAGGTTTCCAAGCATCTGTGACTAATAATAATTTCAAGCTACAGATACCTTTTCTACTATTTCTTTTTCTATAGATTGAATTTTTTTTTCATCCCAAAAAACTATTTCCAACTTACCATTAAAATCCTCAACCATCGCACTACAACTATCTACCCAATCTCCTAAATTATGGTATGTCTTATCACCGATTTGTTTAATTTGTGGATGATGAATATGGCCACAAACAATACCATCACAATTATTTTTTTTTATTCTCTCAAGACATGCATTTTCAAAATTTTCAACAAACCGTTGAGCATCTTTTACCCTCGTCTTTAAATATCCTGATAAGGACCAATAGGAAAGACCGAGCTTTCTTCGACAGAAGTTTAAAATATTATTAAACCAAACAGAGTAGTCATAAAGGGTAGCGCCTACCTTTGCTAACCATTTTGAATTTAGAACTATTCCATCAAATTCATGTCCGTGCATTAACAGAAGTTTTTTATTATCAGCAGTGGTATGAATCCTATTTTTGCGGACTTTAATATTTGCAAAAGAAAAGCCACAATAATCAGATATTACTTCGTCATGGTTTCCGGGGATGTAATAGACTTTTGTACCTGATCGAGCTTTACGTAAAACTTTTTGGATGAATGTATTAAAATCAGAATTCCAAAACCAATTTTTTTTTAAACGCCACCCGTCAATAATGTCACCTAGCAAATATAAATTCTCACAGTCATTGTATTTAAGAAAGTGTAAGAGCTCCTTTACTTTTGAAGCACGTATGCCAATATGCACGTCTGAAATAAAGATAGAACGGTGCTTGGTAACTTCCATGGATTCTTACCAAGATTATAAAGGGACATGTTAAAGTTTTATTAAATGGCAAAAGATCAAAAACTGTATATTCGCAAGAACTCTAGAATTCATGCCAGCGGACTTTTCGCTAAATCTAATATTGAACCTGGTGCTAGTATTATTGAATATCGCGGCTTAAAAATCACCAAAGCACAGTCAGATAAAATTGCTGATGTTCATATTGCTGCCAACAAAAAACAAGGCACAGTCGGGGCTGTTTATATTTTCACCCTTAATGAGCGATACGATATCAATGGAAAAGTAGCGTGGAATTTAGCAAAGTATATCAACCATTCCTGCGATCCCAATTGTGAAACGGATATTGTACGGGGTAAAATTTGGATTAATGCTATTAAAAATATTCAAAAAGGTGAAGAATTAACCTATGACTACGGATATGACATGGATAGTTTTGAGGATCACCCTTGTCGTTGTGGCGCCAAAAACTGTATTGGCTATATTGTTCGGAGTAATTTACGTTGGCGAGTAGAAAAAAAACTAAAAGATAAAAAGAAGAATAAATAATTTAACAAAATTTTCATACATTGCTGAGTTTTTTCCTTTAAAATAGTAAATAAGTTTGAACAAAGATTCGCTAAAATCTGTTGTAAAGAAATCCATCGCTCCTCAAGTTATTCTCGGCAAAAAATTAAAAAAACGTCAACTTGAACAAGAAAAAAAACTTAAAAGAATTGAAAAAAAACTTAATCTTTTTGAAAAAACAGTTTTAAAAATTAAAGATCAAGTAAAACAGTATTCTCAAGTTTTTCAACATGATTTAAATTTACAACAAATAAATAAACGATTTAATGGATTGAATGTCGAACCAGAGCTTCATTCATTTCAAAGTGAGATCCATTCATTAAAAGAGGAAATAAACACCCTCAAAGACTCTATCACCATTAAACTGGATCATCACCAAAAGAAAGTAAATACTTTTTACTCTCGACTCGATGAAATTGATTTTCAAGACTATCGGCCTCTAAGAATTAAGCGTATCTATTAATTAACCATGGATCACAAGAATAAAAATATCCTCGATGCTTTTTGGTGTTCTATTGATGGATTAAAAATTTTATTTGAAGAAAAAGCCGCGAGGCGTGAACTTCTACTAGTTATCTTTTCAATTCTTTATATTTTTTTAATGAAACCTGATTTAAATATGATTATTTGGCTTATAGTGTTGCCTTTATTAATTTTAAGTATTGAGGCTCTTAATACAGGAATTGAATACACCTGCGATAAGATCACAATGGACAGCTCAAATAAAATCAAAAAAGCCAAAGATTTAGGATCTGCTGCAATTTTTTTAGCCTTAGTTGCCTATAGTGCAGTGGTTTTAATAGATATTAGTAAATTTTTTTTAAACTGACATTTCCATTAAGATCGTTTCTTCAATAAATTATTCTCTGCTTTTTGAAAACTAGAGAAGGCATCGAATTATGTAACGAAAAATTCATAATATATTTGTGAAAATTATATTAAAGTGGCCCGTTAAAAATGCGTAATTACGTCTCTGAATTTCTGGGCACCTTTATCCTCCTATTGAGCATAGTAGGCTCAGGGATTGCTGGTCAACAATATACTGATGATCAAATGGTTATCCTCTTCAGCCACGCGGTGGTCATTGGATTTACCTTAGTCTTTTTAATTCGCATATTTGCAAACTACTCTGGCGCTCATTTTAATCCGATTGTTTCTTTGTTATTTTTTTTTAAAGGGGAGTTATCCTCCAAAGATTTAGTCATCTATATAGTCATTCAGTGTATAGCCGCCATCTTAGGCACAATGTTTGCTAACTTTCTCTTTGGACTAGATATAATTGAAATCTCTTCCAATATTAGAAGTGGAAATAATATTTATCTCTCCGAAATCTTTGCCACTTTTGGATTGCTCATGGTCATTTTGTTATCCAGAATAGATGGGAAAAATATTGTGGCTTTCAATGTAGGAATATACATTTGCGCTGCACTCATTTTTACCTCTTCAACTAGTTTTGCGAACCCTGCTGTCACAATTGCAAGAATGCTAACGGAGTCCTTTACTGGTATCCATCCCTCCACGGTCCTCTTTTTCATTGGATCTCAAATCCTAGGGCTGGGAATTGCCTATACTGTCTATACGCGAGTGTTTGAAAAAAAATCCTAACTTCCCAAATGACTATATTTAAAGTTTATCTCAGCAAAAAATAGTAATTTAAATAAATTTTTGGAAGACTGCAAAAAATTTAAACAAGTAAAGGAGGAAAATATGCTTTTTATTAAAAAATCAGTCTTCCAAAATGAATTTTACTTCTTATTGTTAAATACAAATGAAGTTTAGATTAAATTTCCAATCTCTTTCAATTTTTGAATCTCTAATTGTAAATCTGTTCTATAAATATCTACCATTGCGTGGGTTCGTTTCGCAAGAATTGAAAAGATCCGCTGAAATTCATTTTCAATGTCTTCCTCACTGCCCTTAAACTTAGCTGGATCTTCTACTCCCCAATGAACTTTTGGAGCACTACTTAAATAAATAGGGCAAGCTTCACCAGCAGCATTATCACAAACTGTAATCACTAAATCGAAATGCATATCACTAAATTCATCCCAAGACTGACTTTTATAATCTGATTTAAAAATACCTGATTTTTCTAATGTTTTTATACTCATTGGATGAACATAGCCGGCAGGATTGCTTCCCGCGCTAAAGGCTTGAAAATCCTCTTTACCAAAATGATTGATTAACCCTTCTGCCATAATCGAGCGACAAGAGTTTCCTGTACAAAGGACTAAAATTTTTTTCATTTAAAGTTCAGTGTCGATTGAGTAACCAGCAGAGCGAACAGTGCGAATAAAATCTTTACCTCCAGATAAATTTAACTCTTTTCGAAGACGTCGAATGTGTACATCAACTGTACGAGGTTCTACATAGGCATCATTTAGCCATACATTATCTAATAATTGTTGGCGAGAGAAAACGCGTCCTTTATTTTCAATAAAAAACTTTAAAAGATTAAATTCTGTTGGTCCCAAATTTAATTTTCTTCCCTGGCGTTTTGCTCTTCTAGAAGTTAGATCAATTTCGATATCTTGAAAAATTAAATTATCGTCATTTTCTCTTTTTTTTGATCGACGAAGTAGAGCTTTAACCCTTGCCAATAATTCACTAGGTAGAAATGGTTTTAAAATATAGTCGTCAACACCCAGCTCAAATCCACGTACCTTATCGTCCTCTTGACCTTTGGCTGTGAGCATAATCACTGGAATATTTTTCGAGGCATCTTTGCGGCGAATTCTTTTTAAGACTTCTATACCTGATACATTAGGGAGCATCCAATCTAGTACCACCAAGTCAGGTAGCCATGATTCTACAGACTCAAGAGCAGTTTCTCCATCATAGGCAAATTTAGTAATATAATTTTGCGACTCTAAGTGAAAGCCAATAAGTTCGGAAATAGGTTTTTCATCTTCAACGATTAAAACTTTGTCATTTGACATAATTAAATAACTAAATCCTTATTTTTTCAAGATCTTGGTATTGACCAGAAATGTTAAAAATGACCTCCTCTGCGATATTTGCAGCATGATCTCCAATTCTCTCTAAAGATTTAGCAATTAGAATGTGATGTGTGCCAGACTCAACAATTGACTCGTTTTTTTCCATCTTGTCGATTAAAGTTTTTAAAATTGATTTATATAATTTATCTATTTCTAAATCTCTTCTCCATGACTCTTTAGCTTTTTCTTGGTTTCCAGCAAAAAGACTATCGAAAACCTCATGAACTAAAGATAAAACAGATTTACCAAGTGCGGTAAGTTCTTCTATGATCTCTGGTTCTAGGTCTGACTTAGAATTTATGGCTTTGTTGGATAGACCTCGACAATGATCGCCTATTCTTTCCATTTCTTTTGAAACTTTTAACGCGGTAAATACTAATCTTAAATCGCTAGCGACAGGACGATGAAGAGTGAGCACCTCAAAGCATTCATCACGAACAGCTTTTTCAAAATCATCAACTTGTAGGTCTAGGCTTTGAATTGTTTCAGAAAAATCACTGTCTTTTGATTTAATGCAATTTGTTGCTAATGATAGCTGTTTTTCAACAACAGCGCTCATCTCACTTAATTGATCACGAATTGCTGTTAGTCTACTTTCAAAATTTTTATCTGTATGTTCTTTCATTTATATCAACCAAACCTTCCAGTAATATAATCATTTGTTTGTTCTTTATCAGGCTTAGTAAAAATTTTAGATGTATCGCCCTCTTCAATCAAATTTCCCAGATGAAAAAAAGCGGTCTTCGTTGACACTCTCGAAGCCTGAGACATAGAATGTGTTACTATTATAATAGTATAGTTTTCTTTAAGTTCATTAATTAAATCTTCTATTTTTGCTGTCGCAATAGGATCAAGAGCAGAACAGGGTTCGTCCATAAGGATAATCTCGGGCTTAATAGAAATAGCTCTTGCAATACATAAACGCTGTTGTTGACCTCCAGATAAACCGGTTGCAACATCTGTCAATCTGTCTTTAACCTCATCATACAAACCGGCTCTGTGAAGTGATTCTTTGACCAAATCATCAAGCTCACTTTGAGAGGATGCTATTCCATGGATTTTGGGACCATAAGCAACATTTTCATATATGCTTTTTGGGAATGGGTTCGGCTTTTGAAAAACCATCCCAATTTTTTCTCTTAAATTTTCAATAGGTAAATCATCACTATAAATATCAATGGTGTTATTCATAATAAATGATCCTTCGACCTTACAACTGTCTATAACGTCATTCATTCTGTTAAGACATCTTAAGAAAGTAGATTTTCCACAACCAGAAGGTCCGATCAAAGATGTCACCTCATTTTTAGGAAATTCAAGGGCAACATTATTAATGGCCATCTTATTTCCGTAATGCACGTAAACGTTATTTGTTTTCATAGCAAAATTATTATTATCTACCATTTAACCTCAACCTTTCTTCTAATTAAAACTGCCGTCAAATTCATCAAAATAAGAAATAACAATAGCAGCATAATCCCTGCTGAAGTTTTTTCAATAAAACCTCTTTCCGCGCTCTCTGACCAAAGATAAATTTGAGATGGGAGGCCCGTAGCTGGGTCAAGTGGCCCCCCTGGAATTTCCATAACAAAGGCAACCATACCCACCATTAAAAGTGGTGCGGTTTCGCCCAATGCTTGGGCCATACCAATAATAGTTCCAGTCAATGTACCGGGCAGAGCTAAGGGAACTACATGGTGAAATGTTGTTTGTGTTTTAGTCGCACCTAGGGCTAGGGCTCCATGTCGAATAGAAGGTGGCACAGCTCTTAATGAGGAACGACACGCAATGATAATTGTTGGCAAAGTCATGAATCCTAATGTTAGACCTCCAACAAGTGGTACTTGAAAGGGCATATTGAAGACCCCAATTAGCATTCCTAACCCCAAAAGACCAAACACAATTGAGGGTACGGCAGCTAAGTTATTAATGTTGACCTCTATTAAATCAGTAATTTTGCCTGGCTTGGTATACTCCTCTAAATAAACAGAAGCTAAAAGACCAATTGGGAAAGCAAAGGCAAGACAAACCATCAAGGCATAAAACGAACCCATGATAGCCCCCCAAATACCTGCGGTCTCAGGGTCTCTTGAATCTCCATTAGTAAAAAACCAAAAATTAAAAGTAGAGCCAATGCGCTCTTGTTTGTTAAGCTCATCTAAAATTGATAACTGATAGTCATTAATTTTTCTTTGTTTCTCAGGAACGTTTCTTGGGTAATTGCCTTTGACAATTTGATCAAGATCAGAAGATGCGGAAATTTTCAACTTAACAGTTTTTTTGTAATCATCTTTATTGTCTATAAAGTAATCTCTTAATTGATAGTCAAATCGTCGAGTAAACATCTCTCGAACTTTTATAAATTGATCTTCATTTAAATCTTTAAAATTATTATTAACAACACTGTCTGCTAGGGCCTCAAAGGAAGCTCTGGAGATTTCTTTATCAGAGGAATTTTTATCCACTGGCATAAAATTTGGATCAAAAAATACATCCGCCTCAATAGTTGTTCTAAAAAATGCCCCACTACCAGTAGTAAAAATCTTAAGCATTAAAAGCATAACAAAAAGCAAAGACAAAAAGACTCCAAGTTGTCCATAAAATTTAAAACGTCTTTCAGCTTTAAGTCTTTTTTTTATGTTACTCATA
>SGZV01000022.1 GCA_004321805.1 alpha proteobacterium HIMB59
ATTAGCAGAAAGCAATTGAAACAAGTCTTTATCCGAACTAAAGACAGTTGTTGGAATTTTCTTTTCCTCACCATAGCGAACATAACTTGCAATAATATCATCAGCTTCAAAATCTTTTTTCTCAATAACGTCTAAACCAAAAGCATCAATTGCTTCCCGAATAATTCCAAACTGAGGAATGAGATCTTCTGGAGCTTCACTGCGATTAGCTTTGTATTCCGAGTAAAGAGTATTGCGGAAAGTATTTTTGCCCGCATCGAGGATAATTAAAATTTTATCATTAGGATGTTCATCGATGAGACGTAACATCATATTACAAAAGCCATACACCGCATTGGTAGGAATTCCTTTTGAATTATTCATGGGAGGAAGAGCATAGTATGCTCTAAAAATATAACCTGACCCATCGACAAGTATTAATCGAGACTCAGACATCTAAGTAAGATAACAAAGAATAAGAGGAGATGCTATTCTTTCGGTGCGTGCTTGTTTAAAATTCTTTGTAATGTGCGTCGGTGCATCTTCAAACGCCTTGCTGTTTCAGACACATTGCGATTGCACTGTGTAAAAACTCTTTGAATATGCTCCCATCGAATACGATCAGCGGACATAGGATTCTCAGGAGGAGGTGGGAGAGAAGAAGCTGTTGAAGACATTAAAGATTTTTCAATGTCGTCAATATTAGCTGGTTTCGTGAGATAATCGTCTGCCCCTAGTTTAACGGATGAAACTGCTGTAGCAATATTACCATAACTAGTAAGCATAACAGTTCGACACTCAGGATTTTTTTCCTTAATAACTTTAATCACATCTAGGCCTGACCCGTCACCTAATCGTAAATCTACAATTGCATAATTAAAGTCACTACCAGTTAAAATTTCTAAGGCCTCTTTTTTATTAGCCGCAGCGGTTACAGTAAAATCTTTGCGTTGAAATGAGGTCGTAAGACGCTCACGGAAAGGTTTGTCATCTTCTATTATAAATAGGGATTTTTCTTTATCAGTTGTTGTTTCTATATCTGCCATAATAAGGTTACTTCAGCTCCATTATTGTTTTGTACTAAAATTTCACCATTTAGATTTTCAATCATTTGCTTAGTTATAAACAGCCCCAAGCCCATGTTTACCCCTTTTTCGGGCCTGCTAGAATAGAAGGGTTTTCCAAAATTAGCTATAAATTTTTTATCAAATCCCGGACCGTCATCACGGATTTTTATAGTGTACTGACTTCCTTCTGACTCTGAAATTATTAATATTTCTTTTTCGGCAAAGCTAATAGCATTTTTAATAATATTATTCATCGCAATATTTAATTCAGGTGTAATTTGAATGTTAATGTTTTTAGAATTATCATCAGAGCGATAATCAATATCAATGGCTTTGTAATTAGATCTGAACTGCTCACTAAGTGATTGAACATAAGCATCAAGGGACATATTGCTGATTTCGTTAGAAATTTCTTTTGACTCTGGATTAGTTGATAGTTCTTTCAATATCGCTTTACATCGGTCAAGCTCAACTTTAAGTGTATCAATATCATTTCCATACTTTTTTTGAAGTTGTTGATCTTGGTCAAAGTCTCCAATAATTAAATTAATTGTATTTAGAGGCGTTCCCAATTCATGTACAGCAGCAGCTGCAAGACCGCCAACTTTTAAAAGCTCTTTTTCATCTTGTAATTGTTTACTAGCTAGCTCATAGGCTTTTTGAGTGCTTTTATAATTTAGGGAAAAGTAATAGAGGTAAAAAACTAAAAATATACTACTAACAAATAGAGAGATCATAATTCCAATACTATATTGAATACTTATGTTAGGACGTACCATTTCTGGAAGGTCGATAAAAAAATTAAAGATTAAAGCAAAGCAAACTAATGCCAAACTTAGGATCACTATAATTCTCTCAAGCGTCAGATAAGATGCTGCAATAGCTATTGGCGCTAGAATGATAAAGATAAAAGGGTTAGTATAGCCGCCGTTAAAAGAAATTAAAATGGATATTTGAAGGATATCAAAACATAAAAACAGAAAGATTTGTTTTTCAGTTAAAATTTTATCTCCTTTATTAAGAAGATAATATGCTAAGCCGACGCTCAACAATAAAAGTAAGGCAACACCCCAAGAGAGCCATGCTACTTGAGGCAAGAAATCAAAAAAATATTGACTAAAACCAATAGTAATTGATTGACCAGCAAAGGCAATCAATCTTATTAAAATAAAATCAGATGAATTTACAAATAGGAATTTTTTAGCTGTATCCAAATTAGATATCTAAATTTGCAACTTTGACCGAATTATCTTGAATGAAATTTTTACGATCAGTAACATCATCACCCATAAGCATTATTAATTGTCTTTCAGCATGCACGTGGTCTTCAAGTTTAACTTGTAGTAATTTTCTATTCGAGCGATCTAGGGTCGTCTCCCATAATTGTTCTGGGTTCATTTCACCTAAACCTTTATATCGACTAATAGACTGGCCCTTTTTGCTCATTTCGAATAGTGTATTGAAAAACTCCACAAGACCAAAGCATGTAAAATTCTCTTTACTAGAAATTTTTGAAATACCAAAAGAGACATCAGTAGATTTTGCAAAGCCCATTTTGTTATAAAGAGTTAAAGAAGTCTCAGGAACAAACTCTCTTAGTAACATAAGTTTATCGAGAGGTATTTTTATAATTTTATTATATCCCTCTTTTTCTTGTAAAAAAATTAACTCATTACTTATCATACTTTGAAAAGTAAATTTAATATTTTCAGATTTATAGATATCATTTAAATTTGAAAGAAAATTTTTAAACTGTGATTTATCGACTTTATTGGGGACAAAGTCTTGTAAAAATAAACCTGTATTAATAACCTGATCAAAGAATTGGTAATCTAAATATGTCAGGTCTAGATTTTGATAAGCTGAATTTGCACGAGATGCTAAATCAATAATCTCATTTAGTTGATCTTCTTTTAATTGAATTTTTTTCTTTTTTTCAAATATATTAAAATCTAAATCATCCTTATTGTTAGTCAGTAAAAATTTAGTTAACTCTTTATCGTCTAATAGATAATTTTCAGCGTTGCCTTTTTTAACTTTGTAAAGAGGGGGCTGTGCTATGTAAAGTCTTCCCTCAGTAATAATATCTCTCATGAATTGGTAGAAAAAAGTTAAAAGAAGAGTTCGAATATGACTTCCATCAACATCTGCGTCAGTCATAATAACAATTTTATGATATCGCATTGCGTCCGCATTAAAATAATCAGATTTATTGAATTCTTTGTCTTTGGGAGGATTGCCGTAGCCACCACCAATAGCTGTAATTAATGCTGAAATTTCGTTATTTTCTAAAATTTTATGAGGGTTAGCTTTAATAACATTCAAAATTTTACCTCGAAGAGGAAGAATAGCTTGAGTAGCCCTATCGCGTCCTTGCTTTGCGGAACCTCCCGCAGAGTCTCCCTCAACAATAAATAATTCTGAATTGGCAGGGTCTTTTTCTTGGCAATCCGCTAGCTTTCCTGGGAGGGATGATGACTCTAAAACATTTTTTCTTCTCGTTAACTCACGGGCTTTGCGGGCTGCTTCTCTAGCACTAGCCGCTTCCACAATTTTAGATACAATTTTTTTTGCCTCACCAGGAGTTTGCTCTAACCAGGAACTTAATTGTTCTGCTACAACTTTTTCAACAATTGGTCGAACTTCAGAAGAGACTAGTTTATCTTTTGTTTGAGAAGAAAATTTTGGATCAGGAACTTTGACTGAAAGCACACAAGTCATTCCCTCTCTTGCATCATCACCAGATAATGTAATATTTCCTTTTTTAGCTACAGCAACACTACTGGAGTAGCTAACCAATGAACGAGTTAAAGCTGATCGGAAACCTTGAAGGTGTGTACCACCATCACCTTGTGGGATATTATTTGTAAAACACAGCATGTTTTCAGAATAGCCATCATTCCACTGTAGGGCTCCTTCTACTTTAATACCTCCACTCTCTCCTTCAAAAGGAATAATTTTATTTAGTGTCGATTTACGTGCATTTAAAAATTGAACATATGATGACAAACCACCTTGGTAATAAAATTCAATAGGCTCTGCTTTTGCTTGACGCATATCTGTTAGAGTGACACGGACATTAGAATTTAAAAAAGCCAATTGACGAACTCGATTTTCAAGAGTTTTTAATACAAAGGTAATATCAGTGAAGATTTTTTTAGAGGGCCAGAATTGCACCATTGTGCCGGTACGTTCTGTTTTTTTCATGGATCCTACTTCTTTAAGTTTTTTGGAAGTAACGCCATCTTTGAATTCCATATTGTAAATTTTTCCATTACGACGAATAGTTAATGACAATTTTTCTGATAATGCATTGACAACAGACACACCAACACCATGAAGACCTCCGGATATTTTATAACTATTGTCATCAAACTTACCTCCTGCATGAAGTTGAGTCATAATAACTTCTGCAGCTGGCACTTTTTCAGTTTTATGCATATCTACAGGAATACCACGGCCGTTATCAGATATTGTAGCTGAGCCATCTTTATTAATAATTAATTGAATAGAGTCACAATAACCACCTAATGCCTCATCAATTGAATTGTCCAAAACCTCATAGACCATATGATGCAATCCAGTACCGTCATCAGTATCTCCAATGTACATCCCTGGCCTTTTGCGAACAGCCTCAAGACCTTTTAAGACCTTAATAGAGGATGCGGAATATTGATCTGTCATTATGTAATTTCTTTAATTTCTAAATCTTTAATGGCCCCTTGGAGCACAAAGTTATCGGTGGTTGAGAAAAAGGTTTGGAATTTATTTTCTGCACAGTATTGAATAACTTTTTCTATATTGATCATATCAAAGTTATCAAATATTTCATCTATTAAAAAAATTGTGATCTTATTTTGATTAAGAAATTTTGCACATTGAAGTAAAAAGCTCAAAATAAGTAGCTTAGATTGCGCCGATGATAACCGGCCTAAAGTTTTGTTTTGATGGGTGATCTCAAAAATTGATTTTAAGGGATCATTTTCTGATCGTAATTTATGATCTTGAGGCCACTGATTCTCATCTTTTAAATTTTGCTCAAATTTATTCATAAACTCCTCTTTTCGAGATAGACCCAGGCTAGGAATGATGTCAAATTGAAAAAAATTATCATTCTCTGCACCTAAAAAATTTGAAAATTGACTTAAAAATTGAATTTTACTTTTTATGATTTTTTCACCTAGCTCAAGAAGTTGTTTATCTAAAGACTGTAACCACGATAATTCTTTTGTTGTTTGCAAAATTTTTTTCTTTTCTCGACGAAGTTTTGTATATCTATTGAGCTGTTGAAACAATGAGGGCTCAAAGTAACAAGCAATTCGATTAATTGTATTTCTTTGATATTGGATATCTTTAATAAAAAAAACTTTGTCTGCTTCAGTAAACCAAAATAATTGAAAAATTTTTAAGAGATGTTGTTGTTGTATCTTTTTATCATTTAATAAATATTGTTTCGACCATCGATCATCATTTTTTTTAAGTTCTATTCTTAATAAATTGGTTAGTTGTTCATGATTAAATTTATACTCAATAGAAGTTAAATCATCTTTGCGATTATCATTAGAGAAGTTAATCATGGAGTCTTTGCGAAATCCTGTTCCTGGACAAAGAAAGCTAATTGCTTCTAATAAATTAGTTTTGCCAACAGCATTTCTTCCTTTAAAAAGTGTGTGGTATTGATGAAAATCTTCGAAGTGTTGAGAAAAATTACGGTAATTAAATAAGTGAATACCCTGGAGAGGTGGCGACACTTATATTCTCATTGGCATCAAAATATACAAACTAGTTGTATCTTTCGGATCTTTTACAATAACTGGAGATGATTGATTTAAAAGTTCTAACATCATAGTGTCGCCTTCAATAACATCTTGTAAATCAAGAATATACTTAGAATTAAAAAGTATTTCTAATGCCTCGGCAGCGTAGCTGGCAGCAACCTCTTCATCTCCTTTGTTGCTATCTGTGCTTGTAGCCATGACTTTAATATTATTATTTTCAAATTGTAATTTAACCGTAGGTGCTTTGTCTTGATTTACTGTTGAAACACGATCAATAGCATTAAAAAAGGGATCGGCCTCAACCTGTAAAAGTTTGTCGTTTGAAACAGGAATAACTTTTTCATAATCAGGAAAGGTGCCATCGATAAGTTTACTGATAATTATAAAATTATCTGCCTCCAAGCTCACTTGAGTATCAGAACATATAATTTTTACTTTCCCCTCAAAATCACCCAAAATTCGATCTAGTTGTAAAATAAATTTTCTTGGTAAAATAATGCCTGCAATATTGACAGTATTGTCTAAATCCAATTCTGTTTTTGCAAGACGATGGCCGTCTGTTGCAACACATCGTAAAGTAGTCTTGGATCCATTAACTATTGTATGGAAATAAATACCATTTAGATAATATCTAGTCTCCTCAGCAGATATTGCAAACTTAGTTTTATTAAATAATCTTTTAATTTGAGGGATTGTTAATTCAAATGCATTAGTGGGATCGAGGGGAACAAATTTAGGAAACTCATCTGCTGATAAAGCATTTAACTCAAAAACTGAATTATCTGAGTTTATAATTAATCGACTACCTTCTAATTTGCATTTAACAATAGAATTTTTTTTTGTTTTACGAATAATATCAGTCAGAATTCTAGAGTTGACTGTAGCTTCACCATTTTTTGTTGAATCAGCAGAAACAAATTCACGTATGGAGATATCCATATCAGTAGATCTAATTTCAATCTGATTATTTTCACATTTAATATAAATATTAGATAAAATAGGAATAGTTGAACGACTATCTACAATAGAACTAACATGGGTAAGAACCCTCAAGAAGGCTTCACGACTAACTCTAAAATCCATTTAGGAAGTTTGCAATATTCTGGTCAAAAGTTCAATATCTTCTGCAAGGCTTGGATCATTAACCATGATTTCTTCAATGGTTTTAATAGCGTGGATCACGGTAGTATGATCTCGGCCGCCAAATTTTCTTCCAATTTCAGGTAAAGATCTAGTTGTAATAGATTTTGCCAGATACATAGCTACTTGACGAGGACGGGCAACAGAACGAGATCTACGAGGAGAGTGCATGTCTGAAAGTTTAATATTATAATGCTCGACAACTTTCTTTTGAATTTCATCAATAGTAATTTTTCGTGAATTGGTGCGAAGAAGGTCTTTTAAAACATCTTTGACTAAATCCACACTTACTTCAGAGTCTTGTAAAGAAGCGTGAACGGCTAGTCTATTTAAGGCACCTTCCATTTCTCGAACATTATTAGTAATTTTATCAGCAAGAAACTCTAAAACTTCACTGGTTAGTTTCATAGACTTTTGTTCAGCTTTAGCCTGTAATATTCCAAGGCGTAGTTCATAGGTTAATGGGTGAATGTCAGCAACAAGACCCCAACCTAGTCGAGATTTTAATCTATCCTCTAATCCTTCTAGATCAGCTGGAGACTTATCGGCTGAAATAATGATTTGTCTTTTCTTATCAACAAGAGTGTTGAAAGTATGAAAGAATTCTTCCTGGGTGTTGTCTTTGCCAATAATAAATTGAACGTCATCAATCATTAATACATCAACTGAACGAAACTGCTCTTTAAAGCTCATGATATTTTTAAAGCGAAGAGCTTTAATAAATTGGTACATAAATTTTTCAGCTGTTAAATAGACTACATTTTTTTTTGGGTTTCTTTTTTTAATATTCCATGCCACTGCATGCATCAGGTGTGTTTTACCTAAACCAACTCCTCCATAAAGAAACAAAGGATTAAAACTGACAACCTCTGATTGGGCAACACGTTGTGCTGCAGCATAAGCTAGCTCATTAGGCTTACCTACAATAAAATTATCAAAAGTAAATTGAGGGTCTAAGGGAGCAGAAATATCATCATAATATGTATCTTCGTCATTGTCGATATCTTGATAAACAACCTCAGTGCCAGGTATAATTCGGTTATTATTTTCTTTAACTATAATAGAGAGCTTTTCGACAGTTATTCCTTGATCTTGATAGACACGTTTTATTACAGATGCATAATTTTTAATAATCCAATCGCGTAAAAATCTAGTTGGAACTGAGAGTGTAAGAGAAGTATCTAACTGAGTTTCAAAGTTAATGGGCTTTATCCAATTTTGGAAAGTGTCTTTATCAAGAGATTTTTTTAACTCGGATGTAATTTTGCTCCAAGAAATACTCACATCTTGATCAATATCTTCTTTCACTTTTTTTAAGCCCTTCCTCTATAAGAGGATGCATTAAAGCATGAAAATTTGAAATGAAGAATAAAAAAAAATGTTTTTTTTTAAATAAACTTCTTGAAAAAAGTTATTATTTTGAAATTGCAGAAATATCTTTTTGAAGCTTAGAGATTGTTCTAGAAGCTTTATTAAGATGCATGATTTTTCTTTGAGTAGATTTATGCAACACTGACATAACTTGCTTTAATTTTGCCATTGATTCATCTACTTTTTTATCTTTAATGAGCTTATCAATTGCCTTTAATTGAGTCGCTACATTTGATTTAACACTTTTATTAACAGCGGTTTTTCTAACAGTTTGTCTTAATCTTTTTTTAGCAGATTTATGTTGTGGCATCGTATTATATTTATTAACAGGTTATTCTTCTAATTGCGTTAATAACTTATATAGATTTTTTTATTTTTGTAAAGCGGGTGAAAAAAAAGTTGAACGTCCATTTTGGATAATTTTTTTGACTGGAAATGATTGTTTTTTCCATACCACTTCTTCTCTTTGGTAAACTTCAAACATGTTTTGAAAACTACCCAAAGTACCATCAGGGGATTTATAATCATTAATAGAAGATCCGCCGTTCTTTAACGAAAGTACCATGACATGTCGGCATGAGTCGATTAATTTGCCTACCTGGCTTTTTGAAAGTGTATTTGTCAATCTCTGAGGATTCAAACGACAGTGGAATAAAGCCTCATTTGCATAAATATTGCCAATACCAACAAAGACCCTTTGATCTAACAATACTTGCTTAAGAGACACTGCTTTTTTTTGAAAGATTTTATAAATTAAGTTGTTGTCAATTGAACTTGTTAAAAGATCAAATCCATAATTCTTAAAGAAATTATTTACATCATTTAGATTCTCCAAGAAAAAAAACATACCAAATCTTCTTGGATCATTGAAAACAATATAAAATTTTTGGAACTCTAAAATAATATGATCATGTTTTTCTTTTTGAAAGCTATCTCTTTTATAAAATTTTAAACGACCACTCATGCCTAAATGAACAATCAAATAACTAGAGGAATTTAATTTTATAACGATATATTTTGCAATTCTTTTAATTTCTTTAATTGTACTACCTTTAATTGATTTTAAATCTTTTAAATTAAGGTTTTTTCTTAAATTTTTATTAGATTTTTTAATAGAGAGAATTTTTTTTCCATTAACTTTTTTATCTAAATATCTTATTGTGGTTTCAACTTCTGGTAGCTCTGGCATGAAAAATAAATTTAAATCAAATCAATACAATATTACAGATATTTTTGAGAATGTATCAAATGCAAAATATGACTTGATGAATGACATTATGAGTTTTGGCATTCATCGATTATGGAAAAAATATTATGTAGATTTACTTTTTGATAAATTTAATAAGAAAGAAAAAATTTTAGACATAGCAAGTGGCAGTGGTGATATATTCCATTTATTTCCTTACAAAAATAACTTATATGCCATTGACCCTATTGAAAAAATGCATGAAATCTCTAAAGAAAAAAATTTTGAGAAAAAAATTAATTATCAAACAGGCTATGTCGAAAATCTTCCATATAAAAATAATTTTTTCCAAGTTATTTCTTGTACTTATGGAGTAAGAAATTTTGCAGATCGATTAAAAGGCTTTTCTGAAATTTATCGTTGCTTGAAAAAAAATGGTTTTTTTTTGTTTATGGAATTTGGCATGCCTAATGCTTCACTCATACAAAAACCTTATCAAGCTTTTCTTGATTATTTTTTACCTTTCAGTGGTAGCGTCATAGCAAAAGATCGACATAGTTATAAATACCTTGCAGAGAGCATTAAAGCCTTTCCTACTCCTTTGCTCATTAAAAATGAACTAGAAAATATTGGTTTTTATCACATTGAAACTATTGATTTCATTTCTGGCGCTAACAACATATATATATTGCAGAAAAAATGAAAATTTTACTTGTTATAACTAGCAGCGTAGGTTGCTATAAAGCCTTGGACTTAATAAGAGAGTTTCAAAAAAAATCTATCGACTTTGAAATTATAGCAACAAAAAATACTTTTGAATTTATTTCACCTCTACTTTTAGAAAGCATTAGTAGAAAAAAAATTTATAGCGAACTCTTTGATCTAGATATGGAGAAAAATATTGGCCATATTCAGCTTGCAAGAGACAACACACATATTGTGGTTTATCCCGCTACTGCAAATATTATTTCAAAATTTGCACATGGTTTTTGTGATGACCTTGCACTAACATGTATGATTGCAGCCAATAAACCAATTAATTTAGCACCTGCTATGAATAAAGAAATGTGGGCCAACCCTTTAATACAAAATAATGTTCAAAAATTAAAAGATCTTGGGCATCATTTTATTGGACCTGATAATGGCTCTTTAGCATGTGGAGAGTACGGTAGTGGTCGACTTGTTGATCCTCATGAAATTCTTAATCAAATAAAGTAGTTGAAAAAAGCATTAATAACCATTGGTTCTACTAGAGAATACATAGACCCAGTACGATATATTTCTAATGAGTCATCTGGACAGCAAGGAATGGCTCTTATAAAAGTTTTATTGAAAAAAAAATTTCATATAGTGTGTTTACATGGCTATCTGCAAGTAAAACCCATTATCTCCTCACAGATAAAATATATTTTTACTCCAAATGCTAGAAGTATGTTAGTTGAGGCAAAAAAAAATATAAAAGTTGATTTGGCTATATTCAATGCTGCAGTATCTGATTATAAAGTTAAAAATTATAGTAAACAGAAAATAAAAAAAGAGTCTGAATTAAATATTCAACTCAGAAAAAATCCAGATATTTTAAAATCAATTTGTAACTCAAAGCAAAGACCTAAAACAACTGTTGGATTTGCATATGAAACAAACGACGTATTGAGTAATGCTAAAAAAAAATTGAAAAATAAAAAGTGTGATTATTTAATCTTAAATTTCCCTTTCGATAAAAATCCTATTTTTAATAGTAGATATAACAATGGAGGAATTTTAAACTTCGATGGTAATTATATTGAAATAGGTAAGGCAACTAAGACATCTTTTGCTAATCAAATTATTAGACATATACTAAAATAGTCAAATGACAGAAATTAAGATCAAAAAATCCAACAATGAAATCATAACACCCTCTTATGAGACTCTATCAAGTGCAGGTCTAGATCTTCGAGCATATTTGCCAGAAGGTAGTGTTTCTCTTTTACCTCAAGAAAGGAAATTAATTGGTACAGGTTTATTTTTTGAAATACCTGAGGGTTTTGAAGTTCAAATCAGACCACGAAGTGGTCTTGCATATAAAAATGGTATTTCTGTTTTAAATAGTCCTGGAACAATTGATGCTGATTATCGAGGAGAAATCAAAATTCTCTTAATAAATCATGGAAATGAAGCTTTTGAAATTGAACATCAAATGAGAATTGCACAAATGGTTGTTGCTAAATACGAGAGAATTCAATTTAAACTTGTAGAGCAACTAACAGAATCAAAGAGAGGAGGTGGTGGCTTTGGATCGACAGGAACCAAATGATAAACTTTTAGAACAATTTGGAAGACAAATATTAGTACCTGGTATTGACGAACAAGGACAGTTACAACTATCAAAAAGGAAAATATGTATCATAGGTATGGGAGCACTTGGAACTATTGCTTCTCAATATTTAGTGCGGTCAGGCATAGGAGAAGTTCATTTAATTGATCCCGATACTGTTGAAGAGTCTAATTTACATCGTCAAATTAATTATAGCTTGAATGATATTGGCAAATATAAATCAGAAATATCTCAAAATATTTTAAACAGTATAAATGATGTAACTACCATTAGTAGTTTCCCAACTACTTTTGAAGAATACTTAAAGGAACAAGCTATTGATCATTTTGATTTAATATTTGATTGCACAGACAGTCATCAAAATAAAATATTTTCTTCGAAGTATTGTAAAAAGAAATTTATTTCTTTTGTTTCAATATCAATAAATTCTAGTGATGGTATATATTTTTCACAAAATTATAAAAATCAAAATAAGACTTCATCATGTTTTGAATGCTTATTCCCTCAAAGTAAATATGATCACCGGTGCCTCAACAGTGCTATGATAGGTCCAGTTGCAGGTTTTGTAACTAGTCTTGCATGTACAAAAATTATTTTTGCACTTGCTAATCAAGATTTAAGATTAAAGAGTGAAATCTGTCTGATTGATCTTTTGACATCAGACATAAACAAACTACAATTAGCCGGCATTAAGTGCCCACATTAGAAATGAACAATTTTACTCCTCAATCTAGTTTTAGTTATGAAGAAATAATTGAATGTGGCAAAGGTAATCTATTTGGCCCAGGTAATGCTCAATTGCCTGCACCGCCTATGCTTATGTTTGACCGTATTACACAAGTCAACAAAGATGGGGGAATGCATGGAAAAGGCGAAATTATTGCTGCATTAGATATAAAGCCAGATCTTTGGTTTTTTGAATGTCATTTTATTGGTGATCCTGTTATGCCAGGCTGCTTAGGACTGGATGCACTTTGGCAAATGCTAGGTTTTTATTTAGGGTGGCTTGGCTATCCAGGAAAAGGTAGAGCTTTAGGTGTTGGTGAAATAAAATTTGTTGAAGAAATTAAACCCGACAAGCAGCTCATTCAGTACAAAGTCAATATTAAAAAATCGATGAGCAAAAAAGGTTTCTCGATTGGTTATGGCGATGGTCAGATCATCCATCAAGATAAAATAATCTACCATGCCAATGATCTCAAAGTGGGTTTATTTAATGAGTAATAAAAGAGTTGTTATTACTGGATACGGCATTGTTTCTTGTATTGGAAATAACAAACGTGAAGTTTTAACCAGTCTCAAAGAAGTTAAGTCAGGCATTAGTTACTGCAAAGAATATGAAGAAATGGGTATGCGAAGTCATGTTCATGGCAAACCTAATCTTAATACCGAAGAACATGTAGATCGAAAAATTTTACGCTTTATGGGTGAAGGTGCTGCTTACAATCATATTGCGATGCAAGAAGCCATTGAACATTCTGGACTTGATCAATCATTAGTTTCTAATCCTAATACAGGAATTGTAATGGGATCTGGAGGTCCATCTACATATCAATTACAACAAGCTTTTGATATTGCTCGTGAAAAGGGTGTAAAGAAAATTGGACCCTATATGGTCACTCGTACTATGTCTTCAACCAACTCTGCTACTCTTGCAACTCCTTTTGGAATTAAAGGTGTTAACTATTCAATTAGTTCTGCTTGTTCTACAAGTTTGCACTGTATTGGTAACGCTTATGATTTAATTCGCCACGGACAACAAGAAATAGTTTTTGCTGGTGGTGGAGAAGAGACCCATTGGACAATGTCTATTTTATTTGATGCGATGGGTGCACTTTCTAGTAAATATAATGATACACCTGCTGTCGCTTCACGTGCATATGACGCTGATCGTGATGGATTTGTCATTGGTGGTGGTGCCGGTGTTTTAGTTGTAGAGAGCTTAGATAGTGCGAAGTCTCGAGGTGCCAGTATTATTGCTGAAATTCAAGGTTTTGGACAAACTTCTGATGGTCATGACATGGTTCAACCCTCAGGCGAAGGTGCTGTTCGCTGTATGCAAATGGCCACTCAAGGACGCCCCGTTGACTATATTAATGCTCATGGAACATCTACACCTGTTGGAGATATGATTGAACTTAAAGGTATTAGAGAGGTCTTTCGAGATAATGTGCCTCCTATCAGCTCTACAAAATCATTAACCGGTCACTCTTTGGGTGCCACTGGAGTTCAAGAGGCGGTTTACTCGTTATTGATGATGGAAAATAATTTCATGGTTGAGTCTGCTAACATTTCAACCTTAGATGAACAAGCTGAAGGAATGAATGTGTTAAGGGAAAATAAAAATGATGTAACGATTAATTCTATTCTTTCTAATAGTTTTGGTTTTGGTGGTACAAACGCATCAATCTATATAACTAGCTTCAATGACTAAAGTTTTAGAAGGAAAAAAAGGATTAGTTGTTGGCATTGCTAATGACCACTCTATTGCTTGGGGTATAGCAAGGTCTTTGCATGAAGAAGGTGCCAGTATGTATCTCACTTACCAAAATGACTCAATTAAAAAAAGAGTGGAGCCCTTATCTCAAAAAATTAACTGTTTAGGAATTATGCCCTGTGATGTTTCCGATACAGCCTCACTTGAGAGTGTTTGTGATGGAATAAAAGACAAATTAGATTTTTTTGTTCATGCTGTTGCGTACTCTGATAAAAATGAATTATCAGGAAAGTACTTACATACTTCAAAAGAAAATTTTCTAAAAACTTTACATATTTCTGCCTATTCTCTTACAGAGATGACGAGGTTATTGGCTCCAAAGATGAATGATGGTGCTTCTATTATGG
>SGZV01000023.1 GCA_004321805.1 alpha proteobacterium HIMB59
GCCTTGGGTCAGAAAGTAATTGAAAACGTTCAACCCGGTCAACAAATTATTAAAATAGTCAGCGATGAATTAACAGAAATTCTTGGAAGTCAAAGTAGTGAATTAAATTTAAAAAATAAACCATCAGTATTTGTTATGTGTGGTTTGCAAGGTGCTGGTAAAACAACTTCAGTCGCAAAGTTAGCTCATTATTGCCAGAAAATGCTAAATAAAAATGTCTCTCTTGTCTCCACTGACTTGCGACGACCAGCTGCTATAGATCAGCTTCGTATTCTAGCCAAAAATAATGATATCCAATTTATCGAACCAGAAAGTGAAAGTGTTGAAAAAATTGTGCAACATGCTTTATCACAAAGTATAAAACTTCTATCAGATATATTAATTATAGATACCTCTGGTCGTATTAGTACTGATGAAGAACTTTTACAAGAATTAAAAACTATTTACAGTATTGCACAACCTCAAGAAAATTTATTAGTTCTAGACTCTTTAATGGGTCAGCAAGCCCTAAGTGTCGTTGAGTCATTTCATAAAACAACTCCTTTATCGGGATTTATCCTAACTAGATTAGATGCTGATCCTAGAGGAGGTGTCGCACTTTCTGCAAAATATCAAACTGGTCTACCCATTCGTTTTTTTGGATCTGGAGAAAATATTCAAGATTTTGAAGTTTTTCATCCTGATCGTATAGCATCAAGAATTTTAGGTATGGGAGATGTTATCTCGCTAGTTGAAAAAGCTCAAAAAGATATTGATGAAAAAGAAATGGGAGCTTTGCAGTCACAAATGATGAGTGGCAGATTTAGCATGAATGATCTTTTAAAACAATTTTTTCAAATGAAAAAGATGGGTGGGATGTCCGGAATGATGTCTTATATGCCAGGAGTAAGTAAAATTAAAAACATGATGGAAAATAATGATTTTGATGAAAAAGTAATTGATCATCAAATTGCAATTATTCGATCTATGACAAAAAAAGAAAGAATTGAACCTGATATTTTAAAAGCCTCCAGAAAAAGGAGAATAGCCACAGGTTCAGGAAGACAGGTTCATGAAGTAAATCGACTTCTAAAACAATTTGAGCAAACAAAAAAATTAATGAAACAAGCTCAAAAACCCGGTTTTGCGAATAAATTGAAAAATTTATTAGGTGGAAATCAAATGCCAACGATTGAATAAAATGAGAAAGGAGAAATCATGGCAACAAAAATAAGACTAGCAAGAGGAGGTTCTAAAAAAAAACCCTTCTACAGAATAGTAATTGCAGACGAGAGGGCACCAAGAGATGGAAATTTCATTGAAAAAATTGGTAATTTTAATCCCATGGTCCCAAAAGATCACAAGGAGAGAGTGGTCATTAGCAAAGAAAGAGCAGAGCATTGGTTAAAAGTAGGCGCGCAGCCCACTGACAGAGTTCAGAGAATACTCTTTGATTTAGGAATGATGGAAGCACCTAAAATTACTGAAAAAACAAAAAAACATTTGCCCAAAGCTAAAGCTCAAGAAAGAATTAAAGCAAAAGAAGAGGCTGCATTAAAAGCTGAAGAAGATGCTAAGGCAGCAGCAGAGGCTGCAAAGGCTGAAGCAGAAAAACCAGCTGAAGAGGCTCCTGCTCCAACAGAGGCTGCTGAATCTCAAGAAGAAGCATCGACTGAGACAGTGGCTGAGGAAGCACCTGCAGAAGAAGCAGCACCTGAAACTGAAACACCTGCTGAGCCTGAAAAAGCTGAAGAGGTAAAAGAAGAAGAACAACCAAAAGAATAAGTATTAAGTTGTCTCTTCCTTCAAGTCATTTTATTCAAGTTGGTAAAATTGGCAGGCCTAAAGGAACAAAGGGCTTGCTAAGACTTCATTGCTATCTCAATGACGACAGAGATATTAATCAATTCCAATCGTTTTACTTGGATGATGAATCCCTAATTAAATTAAAATTAGTCTCTTTTGATAAAAAAGGCCCTATAATAATTATTAATGAAATTGACAATCGAACGAATGCAGAAATTTTTGTAAATAAAAATATTTATCTCAAAAAAGAAGAATTACAACCGACCAAAGATAACGAATTTTATTTTCATGACCTTGAAGGATTAGATGTTATCGATAATAAAAATGAAAAAGTTGGAAAAGTTATATCTGTTGTAAATTTTGGTGCTGGAGATTTATTGGAAATACTTTTCCATAAAAGTAAAAAAAATGAATTTTTTAGATTTACTGAACAAAATTTTCCAATCGTAAATATAAAAGATAAAGTTATTACCATTAAATCTTAATGATTGTTTTTAATATTTTAACTCTATTTCCTGATAGCTTTACTAATTTAAAAGAGACAGGCCTTTTAGGAAAAGCATTTGCAAATAAAATATTTAATATGAACGTAATCAATATTAGAGACTACAGTAGTCTTTCAGCCAATTCTGTTGATGACAAACCTTTTAGTGGGGGGGCGGGTATGGTTCTAAGACCAGACATTATATCTAACGCTATTGAAAAGAATTTTTCTCAATCCTATATTGACTCGTGTATTAAAATTTGTTTTTCAGCTAAAGGAAGAAAACTATCACAAAAATATTTAGAGGAAGAGTCTAGCAGTAATAATTTCATTTTACTTAATGGAAGATATGAAGGAATTGATCAAAGAGTTATAGATTTTTATGATTTTGATGAAATATCTGTAAGTGATGTAATTTTAAATGGAGGAGAAGTGGCATCTCAGCTTTTTATTGAATCGTTTATGAGACTTCAGCCTGGAGTACTAAATAATGAAAAAACTCACCTTCAGGAGTCATTTAGTGAAGATTTATTAGAATATAGCCAATATACTCGACCAAATCCTTGGATTGCACCAGATAAAAGCACTATTGACGTCCCATCAGTTTTAACAAGCGGGCATCACGCGGATATTGAAACTTGGAAAAGAGAAAATGCTTTGAAAAATACTCAAAAAAATAGGCCAGATTTATTTAAAAAGTATTTAAAAAAAAACAAAAATGAGTAGAATACCCGCTCTAATACCACCCACTTTTTAGTATTGGATGGAGCACAAAATGAATGAAATAATTAAAAATTACGAACAAACACAAATCCAACAAATTTTAAAAAATTCTAATATAACTGACTTTGGCCCAGGTGATACAGTTAAAGTTAATGTAAAAATTAAAGAAGGAAACAAGGAAAGAGTGCAGGCATTTCAAGGCGTCTGTATTGGAAAAAAGAATAATGGTTTAAACTCATCTTTTTCTGTTAGAAAAATTTCTAGCGGAGAGGGGGTTGAAAGAGTGTTTCCTTTATATAGCAATGTCATTGATTCAATTGAAAGAATCAAAGTCGGTGATGTAAGAAGAGCTAAGCTTTACTATTTAAGAGAATTATCAGGTAAAAAAGCGAGAATCGCTGAAAGAACAGATGGTCGTGCGTATGATGATGAACAATTTGTTTCAACAATTAAAGATGAAGAAAAAGTTGAAGAGCCATCTCAAGAGACAGCACCTTCATCAGAGTCATCAGTTTCAGAAGAAGCACCTGCGGAAGTAGCCACAGAAGAAAAAGTAGAAGCTGCTCCAGTAGAGACAGATAAAGAAGAAGTTAAGGAAGAAGCTCCTGTTGAAGAGAAAGCAGCTGAGCCCGAAGCTAAAAGCTAATTTATTTTTAAATTGAGCAATCAAGGCCCAAAAACTCTTTTTGATAAAATTTGGTCAGAACATCTTGTAAGACAGCGAGAGGACGGAACTAATCTTTTATACATAGATCGACACTTAGTTCACGAAGTTACTAGCCCGCAGGCTTTTGAAGGATTAAAAATTGCTAATCGCCCTGTTCATCGCCCTGATGCAACTGTAGCTGTTGCAGACCATAATGTTCCAACAATCAATAGACAAAATATTGAAGACCCACAGAGCAAAATTCAAGTTGAAACACTAGCTCAAAATACAAAACAACACGGTATACAGTACTTCGATTTAATGGATCAACGTCAAGGGATCGTCCATATAATAGGACCTGAACAAGGAATTACTCAACCTGGAATGACAATTGTTTGTGGTGATAGTCATACATCTACGCATGGTGCTTTTGGAGCACTAGCATTTGGTATAGGCACTAGTGAAGTTGAGCATGTTTTAGCAACACAAACTATAGTCCAAAATCCTGCTAAAAATATGAGAATAGCTGTAAATGGAGAGCTTCCTTTTGGTGTTAATTCAAAAGATCTTATTCTTTACATCATTGGTAAAATTGGAACTGCAGGGGGTACGGGTCATGTTATTGAATATGCCGGCTCCTCAGTTCAAGGTCTTTCTGTGGAAGGTCGAATGACAATTTGTAATATGAGCATTGAAGCCGGTGCTCGAGCGGGCTTAATAAGCCCCGATCAAAAAACTTTTGATTATATCAAAGGTAGACCATATGCCCCTTCAGCCAAACATTGGGATCAGGCAGTTGAATATTGGTCTTCTCTCCCATCTGATAAAGAGGCCAATTATGACCATGAAATTATTATCAATAGCACAGAAATCGATCCTATGGTTACTTGGGGAACAAGCCCTGAAGATGTGGTATCAGTAAAAGGCCTAGTTCCTAGTCCTGATAGTGCTAAGAATGAGAATAAAAAAAAGAGCATCGAGAGATCATTAGAATATATGGGATTACAACCTGGTACAAAAATTACTGATATAAAATTAGATAAAATTTTTATTGGTTCGTGTACTAATGGTCGAATAGAAGACTTAAGAAAAGTAGCATCAATTGTAAAAGATAAAAAAATTGCATCCCATGTTCAGGCAATGATCGTTCCTGGTTCTGGCTTGGTAAAAAAACAAGCTGAAGAAGAAGGTTTAGATTCCATTTTAGTAAACGCTGGCTTTGAGTGGAGAGAAGCTGGATGCTCTATGTGTTTAGGAATGAATCCGGATCAATTAAAACCTGAAGAGAGATGTGCTTCAACATCAAATAGAAACTTTGAGGGCCGTCAAGGTCGCGGTGGTAGAACTCATTTGATGAGTCCTGAACTTGCCGCAGCTTCTGCTATTACTGGAGCTATTGCAGATATTAGAGATTTTAAATAATGGATAAATTTATTTCACTTCAAGGAATAGCAGCACCTTTGCCAATTGTAAATATTGATACAGATATGATTATTCCAAAACAATTTTTAAAAACCATTAAAAGAACTGGCTTAGGTGTCAGTCTTTTTTATGAAATGAGATATGATAATGATGGAAAATTAATCAACGATTTTGTTTTAAATACTTCACCATATGATCAATCAAAAATACTAATAGCTGGCGATAACTTTGGATGTGGTTCAAGTCGTGAACATGCACCATGGTCTTTAAAAGATTTCGGAATACGATGCATAATTTCAACAAGCTTTGCTGATATTTTTTATAATAATTGTTTTCAAAACGGAATTTTACCTATTGTTGTCTCAGCTAAACAATTAGATGAACTGATGGCTGCTGCTTCTAATCAACAAGAATTTCAAATTGATTTACCTGATCAAAAAATTACTGTTGGAGACATATCTATTAACTTTGATATCGAAGAACATAGAAAAGACAGACTTCTTCAGGGATTAGACGATATCGGGATTACTTTAGGCTACCAAGAAGATATTGCTGTATATGAAGAAGAACAAAAAATTAAAAAGCCTTGGTTGTTTCAAAATAAATAATGAGTTCTAAAATTTTAATATTACCAGGCGATGGAATTGGAGTAGAGGTTGCTGATCAAGCAATAAGAGTAATTGATAAATTAAATGATCATGGGCTTAATGCTAATTATGAAAAAGATTTAGTTGGGGGTGCTTCTTATGATGAAAACGGAGCGCCTTTAACAGAAGCCGTTTTAGAAAAAGCTAAACAATCTGATGCAATTCTTTTAGGTGCAGTTGGTGGATCTAAATGGGACAATGTAGAAAGATCTAAACGTCCAGAGGCTGGCCTTTTAGGACTTAGAAAAGAATTAGAACTTTTTGCAAACCTGAGACCAGCCTTAGTTTTTGAAGCTCTTGTCTCAGCATCAACCCTAAAAAACGAAGTCGTAAATAATTTAGATATTATGATCGTAAGAGAATTAACTGGTGGTGTCTATTTCGGTCAACCTCGAGGAATTGAAGATACAGAAAATGGCAAAAAAGCCATTGATACTCAAATTTATTATGATTATGAAATAGATCGCATTGCTCGAGTTGCTTTTGATTTGGCAAGAAAAAGAAATAATAAGGTTACTTCAGTGGAAAAAGCAAACGTGATGGAAACAGGTGTTTTATGGAGAAGTGTTGTGAAAGAAACTCACTCAGACTTTTCTGATGTCCAATTAGAAAATATGCTAGCTGATAATTGTGCTATGCAATTAGTAAGAAACCCAAAACAGTTTGATGTCATAGTAACTGACAATTTATTTGGAGATTTATTAAGTGATTGTGCTGCAATGCTAACAGGATCTTTAGGTATGTTGCCTTCTGCTTCTTTAGGCGCTGAAAATAATGGTAAAAGGTATGGTCTTTTTGAACCAGTTCATGGTAGCGCACCTGATATTGCTGGACAAGATAAGGCAAACCCAATTGCAACCATTCTCAGTTTATCTATGATGCTAAAATATAACCTTAATAAGCCTGAATTATCTGACAAAGTTGAAAATGCTGTTCAACAAGTTCTCTCAGATGGTTTTAGAACTGGTGATATATATACTGATGATAATCAATCGTTAGTATCTTGTTCTAAAATGGGTGATCTTATTATTGAAAGAATTTAATTGGCCTCTTCAAAAAAACCTAAAATAGCTGTCGTTGGAGCTACAGGAAATGTTGGAAGAGAAGTTTTAGATATAATTGATGAAAGAGAAGTTCAATATTCAGATTTAGTGGCTTTAGCCTCGTCTCGTTCCAAAGGAAGCACTATTGATTTTGGTGAAAATAAATCTGTAGCCGTTGGAGATTTAGCTGAATATGATTTTTCAGATACTGATATAGCGATTTTTTCTCCTGGTGCAAAAATCTCTAGTGAGTTTGCTCCCAAAGCAGCCAAACAGGGATGTATTGTTATTGATAATACCTCACATTTTCGCACTGATCCTGATGTCCCATTAGTAATCGCAGAAGTCAATCCTGAGGCCTTAAAAAATTTTAGAAATAAAAATATTATTTCCAATCCTAATTGCTCCACAATGGGAATGTTAGTTGCCATTAAGCCTTTACATGACCAGTTTCAAGTAAAAAGGATTGTTGTTTCTACTTACCAATCAGTTTCTGGAGGGGGGAAAGAAGCTGCTGATGAGCTTTTTAATCAAACAAAGTCGATTTATGCTAATGAAGCTATAGTGAAAGAAAAGTTTACTAAGCAAATAGCATTTAATGTAATTCCTCATATTGATGTCTTTTTAGATGATGGACAAACGAAAGAGGAATGGAAAATGTACAACGAAACAAAAAAAATTCTAGATCCCCAAATTGAGTTAACGGCTACTTGTGTAAGAGTTCCCGTATTTGTTTCTCACTCTTTAGCGGTTAATGTTGAGTTTGAAAATGAATATGATGAAGATCAAGTTAGAGAAATATTCAAAACTGCCCCAGGTTTGAAGATGATTGATTATCGCGCTGATGAGGGATATGTAACACCTGTTGAGTCAGCTGGTTTGGATCCAGTATATGTTAGTAGAATTAGAAGAGACCCTACAATTAAGAATGGTTTAAATTTTTGGTGTGTTTCTGATAATTTACGTAAAGGTGCAGCTTTAAATACAGTTCAAATAGCAGAAATTCTAATTAAAGATTATCTAAGCTCTTAGCCTTAAAATTTACTCTATTTTTAGGTCCTTTATTGTTTTTTTGTAAAAATGAATAAATTTCTTTAGTAACATTTTCTAACGTTTCCTTTAATGGATTTTTTTGAACTATATTATGAGCAAAAAGTGCAGTTGATAAATCTCCTGCTCCATGAAAGCGATTTTTGAAATTAATATAAGGCGTAGCAATACCCCAAGCTTTATTACCTTTACACAAAATATTTAATAATTTTTTCTTATAAGGCACACTTCTAACGAAAACAGTATTTTTATTTTTTTTAGAAAATATTTTTAAATCTTTACACAAGTCATCTAAAGTATAATTAGTTGTATTCTTATCATTAAGATAAGACCATTCAAAAAAGTTTGCTGAGATGTATGAGGCTTCACAAACAATTGTTTTAAAAAAATTTGCAACTTCTGTGTTTATATACAATCCAATTCCCACATCCCCCATTACAGGATCTAATAATATTTTTTTTTGTTTTCGTATTATCTTTTGTATTGCTTTTGCAGTAATTAAGTTTGGAGTATAGCCTATGATGGTAAGATCATTTGACCGTAAGGGATAAGTTTTTTTTAAATAATTATAGACTACCAACGGATTTAAATTTTTTGAATTTAACTGAATAGAATTCTTATGAGCTTTATGTGAGGTCAGTATTATTGTAGGAATTTCATAAAAGTTATATTTTTTTGATCCTAGTACGTACCGAGCCGCTTGATTTCCAACAAGATCATTTAAAACTGTAGATTGTATGCTGATTATATTGGTCATTTAGGAAAGACTAGTACTTTTGGTCAAAGGTTGTCAATCTAGATACAATAATATAGAAAATAGGCATAAGAAATTAATAAAAGGAAAAAATTATGGCTTTTGAACTACCAAGTTTGCCTTATGAAAAGGATGCATTGGCACCTTATATGTCTTCTGAAACACTTGATTTTCACCATGGCAAACATCATCAAACTTATGTAACTAATCTCAATAACTTAGTAAAAGACAGTGACATGCAAGACGCCTCACTAGAGGATATTGTTGTAAAATCCTGCAAAGACTCATCTATGGCAGGTATATTTAATAATGCAGGACAGCATTGGAATCATATTCTTTTTTGGCAATGTATGAAACCTAATGGCGGAGGAGCAATGCCCTCTGAATTAGAAAATAGAATTAATTCTGACTTTGGTAGTGTTGATCAATTTAAAGAAGCTTTTGTTCAAGCAGGAACAACACAATTTGGATCTGGTTGGGCTTGGTTAGCTATAGATAATGGTAAGTTAGTTGTGACTAAATCAGCGAACGCTTCTAATCCTTTAGTGGATGGAATGAAGCCTATTTTAGGATGTGATGTTTGGGAGCATTCTTATTATATTGATTACAGAAATAAAAGACCTGATTACCTTAAAGCATTTTTAGATAATTTAGTTAACTGGGAGTTTGTTGCTTCTCAATTAGATTAATTTATTATAGAGATTTATTCTCTAAACAGTTTTTGAATAAAAATTTTTTTTTAAAAAGGAGGGGTAACGCCCTCCTTTTTTATACTAAGCGGTTAATAGATTCTCTGTATTAATTTCTATTTTTCTTGGCTTTTGATGTTCGGGTATTTCTCTTTCAAGATCAATACTCAACAATCCATTTTTTAAATCTGCCTTAACAACTTTGACAGTATCTGCTAATTCAAATTTTCTCTCAAAGTTTCTGTTAGCAATGCCCCTATATAGAAACTCTGTTTTATCGTTTTCTTTATCGGATCCCATATCTCCTTGTACAGTGAGTAAATTGCCTTCTTGTGAGATATTGATTTGATCTTGATCAAATCCAGCAATGGCCATTGTTATTTGATAAATATTCTTATCGTGCTTCACAATGTTATATGGGGGGTAAGAAGAACCCTTATTATTAGTTGAAAATACGGAGTCGAAAAGTCTATCAAACTCATCAAATCCTACTGAAGATCTCCAAAGAGGAGATAAGTCAAATGTAGTCATAATTAACCTCCTTAAGCGTTAATTGTAATTTGCAGAAACACTCTGCGTTTTTAATGAAAGTCCCAACTGGCAACTCTCTTATTAATTATTTAGTAATTGAAAAAATTATTTCAAGTCTTCCTGAATTTCATATTTATTCACTCATTGAGATAGTATAAATTTCCCAAATGTACTCAATAATTGCTTCTAATCCTGGGGATACCAGCGTTCTGAAAAAGAATGATTTTGAAATTCCGTCTCTAAAACCCAATGAGGTATTAGTGAAAAACCACTCAATCGGTGTCAATTTTATAGATATTTATTTTCGTGAGGGATTATACCCGTGGCCCCAAGAAAAAGATTTAGTCCTTGGTTCTGAGGCAGCTGGTGAAATTGAGGCTGTTGGGTCTGAAGTAAAACATTTTCAAGTAGGAGATCGCGTAGCTTATGCTCAACCAAATAACGCATATGCAACACATCGAATTATCAATGAAAATTTGATTGTTTCCATTCCTGACAATGTAACTTTTGATCAAGCTGCGGCATCTATTCTTAAAGGATTAACAGTCAAGTATTTAGTAACTGATAGTTTTAAGCTTCAAACACATCATAAAGTTCTTTTTCATGCAGCCGCAGGTGGAGTTGGTTTAATTGCAGGTCAGTGGATTAGCCAAATTGGATGTCACTTAATAGGAACAGCTGGCTCAGATGAAAAATGCACAAAAGCAAAAGCCTATGGATATGATGAAATGATCAATTATTCTAATCAAAATTTTTTAAAAGAAGTAAAACAACTCACTCAAATGGAAGGCGTAGATGTTGTTTATGACAGCGTAGGTCAAGACACGATGTTCGACTCTTTTCAGTGCTTAAAAAAACATGGCACTGTTGTTTCCTTTGGACAATCATCAGGTATATATAAAAATTTACAAATGACTGATTTAATGACAGGGTCTCTTCATCTTACTCGTCCAACACTATTTCATTTTTATGCAAATAGAGACTGGCTAGTAGATGCAAGTGTTTTGCTCTTTGAAATGATATCACAAGAAAAAATTAAGTTAAATGAGATTTCAGTATATAGCTTAGAAGATGTAGGGCAGGCTCATTTGGATATTGAAAATCGTAGAACTACCGGCTCAGTTATATTAAAGACTTAACGTCACTAAAAACTTTCTTCAAAGTCTTTTCTAATGTCTCAAAAATGATATCCATTTCATCATCTGTGGTAATAAATGGTGGACATAAAACAATTGAAGGACCTAAGGGTCTGCATATCAAACCATTTTCAATGCACTTATTAGCAACTCTTTCCCCAATAGATATAGACCCATCAAAAGATTGTTTTGTTTCTTTATTTTGAACCATCTCTAGTGCACCCATTAATCCAACACCTCTCGCTTCTCCAATAAATTCAAGCTCTTCAAATTTTTTCAATCCGCCCATAAATATAGGCTCCAATCTTTGAACGTTTTCAATCATCTTTTCATTTATGATGATATCAATAGCTTCTAATGCTAGAGCGCAACCTACTGGATGACCCCCTGCTGTGAAACCATGAAAAAATTCTTCTGCTTCATATGAGGCATCCATCATTTGTTCCGTTAGTCTTTCTCCTAGAATTACAGCGCCTAATGGAAAGAAACCTGAAGTAATACATTTTGAGGCGATGATGATATCTGGCTGGATATCATATGTTTGCGATCCCCATAAATTTCCTGTTCGACCAAAACCACAAATTACTTCATCAGCAATAAAGGGAATATCATATTTTTGTAAAATTTTTTGAACTACCGCAAAATATCCTTTAGATGGAGGTATGACCCCACCCGCTCCCATAACGGGCTCTGCAAAAAAACCAGCAATTGTATCTGGTCCTTCTTTTTGAATAATATTTTCTAAATCTTCTCCCATTCTTTTTGTGAATTCTTCTTCACTTTCATCTTTGTGAGAATTTTTCCAGAAATGTGGACATGCAGCATGAATAAATCCATCAAGAGGTAGGCCAAATTCACTATTATACGGCTTGCCTGTCATAGATGCCGAAACCGCTGTGACACCGTGATATGAATTGATACGAGTAATAATTTTTCTTCTTTGAGGCCTGCCTTTTCTACGATTTATAAACCATAAAAGCTTTACAGTAGTATCATTTGCCTCAGATCCAGAATTTGTAAAAAATACTTTCCCGCGTGAAAATGGAGATATCTCTATTAGTTTATCAGCTAATTGTACTGCTGGTTCTGATATTCTTCCAAAAAAAGAATGATAGCCTGAAAATTTTTCATATTGTTTTTTTGCAACTTCAATCATCCTTGGATGATCAAATCCAACAACAGAGTTCCAAAGACCAGAATTAGCGTCTAAATATTTTTTTCCATTTTGATCATAAACATAAACTCCTTTGGCTTGGTTTAAAACTATTGGCCCTAGATCATCTAAGTTTCTTAAGTCTGTAAAGCCGTGTAAAACGCTATCTGTATTAATCATCTACAACCTCATATAATTTTTCTAAGTAAGGCATTTCTCTAAAAGGAATTTCAACTAAATTAGTATCAGCAAGAAAATACCCCAGAAAAAAAAACATTACCATAAAAGCTAATTTAAGCATTCTAGTAAAAAGATAATATAGAAATTAAAAAAGGGTTAGAACTTATTGTCCTAACCCTTTTAAGAAAGAAGTGGCCCACTAAGAAAAAAGCCGCTTCTATAAGGCTGTAAAAATAGAGATTTTATCTCTTTAAATCACTATAATTGGGCGGAATCATAACATCAAGAAAATTGAAATAACCACTATATATAGAATTCTCCAAGCCAATATGCTACTAAATTTAGAAAATTTTAATTATGTCCCTTTTTAGATTCCCTGAAAAAATTCCAAATCTTGTTTACCTCATCTATGGATTTTTACTGCTGGCTTTGACGGTATTTGTTTTCCCTCTTTTTATGACATCAGATTTAACAAATTCAGTAAATTTAATCCGCAGTTATGAATGGAGCTTTTTAGAAGTTTTAAATATTCATTTTTTCTTTTTGATGATGTTTGATTCATTGCTAGGCTATTTTTCTATAGCTAATTATGAAATTTTAAAATTTCTAAATTTAATCTATCTATCAGTTTTAATTTTTACCTCATATAAAATTATCAAATTAAAATTTTATGATTTAGAAGTATGGAGTCCATTGAGTATAATTATATTTAGTGGAATTATCTTTTTTTGCTCGCTAACTCTAGAATACCACTTTATTGGGGGCCTTATTACATTAATCATTTTTTATTTCTATTTAAAAATATTTGAAGAAGAAAAAATAATTAATAATATTTTGTTTTCCTTTTTTTGCATCTTAGCTTTATTAATGGGAAATTTTTTCTTTTTAATTGTTATATCAATATTTAGTTTATCTAAGTTAATTAATCTAAATCTACAAAAAGAAAAAAAGCTTAGTTTAATTTCAAATCTTTCATTTATTTTTATTTTTGCTATCGCAGTACTAGTAATTAACCAAATAAATCAAAACCATATAGATTTTAAAATAAATCTTTCGATTGAAAATATTTTATCTAGGATCATGGCGGGTTCGATACTTCTCTTACCTTTAATTGGAGTCTTTATCATTTCTATTATTTTCAATTTTTTAAAGAAAATTAATTGGAATACAGATCTTTTATCTTTTTTATTTATTATTTGCGCATCAATTTTATTTTTTATCTTAAATCCAAATACCAATTATGCGCCACTGGTTTTCCTATTACCTTTTCTTTCAATTTATAT
>SGZV01000024.1 GCA_004321805.1 alpha proteobacterium HIMB59
CAACTTCACTAGGAGCATCTAAAATGGCAACACCACAGTCTGCAAATTTTGAAATTTCTTCAGGTTTAAATATTATGTCCCAAGATTCGACATTGCCTCCTCTGGCTTCTAATTCATCTTCATTATAACCAATTCCTGTTGTGCCATACATATAAACGACAGAGTGCTCTGAGCCGGGATCATGAGCATCAACTTTTTCTAAAATAACAGGATCTAAATTTCCAAGATTTGATAAAAGCGATTTATCAAGTTTTTGGTAAACGCCAGCATTTATTTGATTTTCCATAAATGAACCTGAAGGAAATACTAAGTCATATCCACTGTTTCCAGCTAATAATTTAGCTTCAAGTACTTCATTGGAGTCATACATATCGTAAGTTACATCGATACCTGTCTCTGCTTCAAAATTAGCAATAGTGTCTTCTGCGATATAGTCGGACCAGTTATAAATAAAAAGTTCTTCAGCGTTAGAACTTAATGGTAACGCTAAAAGAAAGATAATTGATAAAATTTTTTTCATACGACCTCTCCTCTAAAATATAATTTTAAATAACTTAATGATATTATAGTTTTATTTAAAAATCACAGATTTTTTTATATAAATCAGGCCTTCTATCTCTAAAATTTCCCCAAGATTGGCGGTATTTTTTTATTTCTTCCAAATCAAATTCTTGAAAAATTATACCCTCAGATTTTTCATCCATAGTTTTGATAATATTACCCATATGATCAGTAATAAAAGAGCTTCCATAAAAAGTAAGGCTAATATCTTGTTCAGTTTCTATTCCAATTCTATTAGATGCAATAACAGGAATTTGGTTTGCTGCAGAATGACCTATCATAACGTTCTGCCAATGAAGTTTAGAATTAATATTAGGATCATGTGGTTCAGATCCTATAGCAGTTGGATATAAGAGAATATCTGCTCCCATCAAAGTCATAGATCTTGCACATTCAGGAAACCATTGGTCCCAACAAATTCCACAACCAATTTTTCCATATTCAGTATTAAAAACTTTAAAGCCTGTGTTACCAGGAGTAAAATAAAATTTTTCATTATAACCAGGTCCATCCGGGATATGAGATTTACGATAAACCTCACTTAATTTCCCATTAGAATCAATTACAATTAATGAATTAAAATAATTTTGACCGTATTTTTCAAAAAAACTTATTGGTATTACAATTTTATGATGTTTACAAAAATTAGAAAAAACTTCGAAAATTTCATTATTAGGAAATGATATTGCTAAATCAAAAAATTTAGAATTTTGAGTCGAACAAAAATACTGAGTTTGAAACAACTCTTGGAGTAAAAATACATTAACTTTTTGAGAAACAGCCTTAGATGCTAAATCTAAAGACTTATTAATGTTTTCTTTTACATTATCTTTAATGCAAGAAAACTGGGATGTGCCAATTTTAATTATCATATTTTTGGGACATTCATTGTAACACAATGAATATTTCCACCACCATAATTAATATTTTTTGTTTCAATCATTTTAATATTTTTATCTATAAATAATGATTTAAAAATATCATATACCTCTTCGTCTTCTTTAACATTAAATTTAGGAATAAAAATAGATTTTTTGGAAAAATAAAAATTTATATATGATGCAACTAACCTTTTATTTTCAATTACTATTTCTGATGGTAAAGGAACCTGTATTATCTCAGCATTAATATTTTGACTTAAAAAGAATTGCTCTAAAGCTTTTTTATTTTTTTTCAAAATATTATAATTTTTTTTATCTTCTAGCTTTGAACTAGCTAAGAGGTATTTGTTATTCCCGATTGGTGCAAATATATTATCTATATGTCCATCAGTATCATCTTCATCCAGCCCACCTGGCAACCAAACAATATTTTTTAAATCAAATAAATCAATTAAAGTTTGATTAATATAATTTTTAGAAAGGTTTTTTCTATTAGGATTTAGTAAAACACTTTCAGTTGTAAATAAATTGCTATTATCATCATATGTTATAGCACCACCCTCTAGGACCATATCTACTTCAACAGATTTAATATTAAATTGATTACATATATATTTAGAAATTTGATTATCATTGTTAAAATTAGGATATTTGCCATAGCCGTTATAATTAAATTCTGCAGCGCTTAGATTTTTTCCATCTCTAAAAAAAATTGGTGCAATGTCTCTCATCCAAGAGTCATCTAAATTTGCCTCAAATATAGAGATATTTTTATTTGAGATTATTTCGTAACATTCTTTGTAATCTATCTTATTACAATATACATAAACTTCTTCCTCTTCAGAGATATGATTTGCAAGATTTGCAATTTCAATTCTAGCTTGATGTAATTGAGTACCATATAAATCTTGGTTACATGGCCAGGCAATTAAACAGTTAGTATGATTATTCCATTCAGGTATTAGTCTCATGTGCAAATTATCTATATAAATAATATTATTAATATTCTAATGTTTTAAATAATGAATGTAAAAAAGATCCATTGGATAGGAGTAGGTCTTTCCTCTCCTCCTGGTATATTACATTTGATAAAACATGGTCATAATTTAGAAGTTTGGAATCGCACTACTGAGAAAGCCTCCAGATTATTAAATCATAAGATAAATATTAATAAATTTGATCTAGAGAAATTAAGATTAGCTCTTAATCCTGATGATTTAATAATTTCAATGCTACCTGCCGACAAGCATCTAGATATAGCTAAGATTGCAATTAACCGAAAATGTCATTTTTTAAATTCGAGCTACTATGACTCTAAATATGCAATTTTAGAAAAGGATTTTGTTACAAATAAAAAAGTATTTATGTGTGAAGCAGGGCTAGATCCTGGGATAGACCATATTTTAGCCTCCAAATTAATAAGAGATTTTAAAAATACTACAAAAAAAAATGATTTATCATCACTGAATTTTACAAGTATGTGCGGGGGCTTTCCACTAATACCCAATAAATTTAAATATAAATTTAGTTGGACACCTTTAGGCGTCTTAAAGGCACTTAAATCAACTGCCAAATACATAGAAGATTTTCAAAAAACCGAAGCCCCATTTCCTTTTCAAAAAATTGAAAATATAAAATTTAATAATGAAAAATTTGAGACTTATCCTAATAGAGATTCCATTCCCTATATAGAAGCTTATCAATTAACCGAATATCTGAGCATATTAGAAAAATTCGTCAGGGGGACTATAAGACTTGATGGATGGAGTAATGCTTGGAAGGAAATCTTTTTAAAAATAAAAAACGATGAAGACTTAGAAAATTTAAGTAATGAATTATGGGAAGTTAATCAGTATAAAAGGAATGAAAAAGACAGAGTGTTACTTTATGTAAAACTTATTGCAAAAGATAAACAAAATAAAAAAGTATATGATAAAATACTCTACATTGATGAGGCAAGAGACATAACCAAATCTGCTATGTCTCAATGTGTTTCATTGACTTTGGCTTTAACGGTAGAGTGTTTATTAAACAATAAAGATATTTCAGGAATAAAAAGAATATTTCAAGATGATAAAAATGTTTCTTATATGTTGAAAAATTTAGATAATTTAGGTATCGCTGTAAAAGAGGTATGAATATTTGTATTTTAAAAGAAAAAAGAGAGGATGAAAAACGAACAGCCCTCATTCCACAAGATATAATAAAATTAAAGAAGAAATTTCCTGATTGGATCTTTTATATAGAACCTTCTTCGAACAGAATAGTTCAAAATAAAGAATATTATAATGTTGGCTGTAAAAAATATGCCTCTCAAAAAATAGATCTTTTTATTTCTGTCAAGGAAGTGTCCATAAGGAAAATTAAAAAAAATCAAAACTATTTGATGTTTTCTCACACAATAAAAGGACAAAAACAAAATTTATCTCTTTTAAAGAAGATATTAGATAATGACTGTTCTCTTATTGATTATGAGCTATTTAAAACTAAAGAAGGTAATAGGATAATTGGATTTGGATGGCATGCTGGAGTTGTAGGTTGCTACTTAACACTCTCAAAAAAGCTAAAAATTAAAAATATACTCAATCAAAAGCCTACAATTAATGATTTAATTTCACAAATTAAAAAGTACCAACTTAATGATTTAAAGATACTTGTGACAGGAGATGGTCAAGCTTCAAAAGGAGCACAGTATTTCTTAAAGAAAATAGGACTCTCAAATAAAAGTTCAAAAAATAAAAGTTATTTTAATTCTTTTTACCAAATTATCCCTCCTAATAAATTTTATAAACGCATGGATAAGAAATATAATTTGAATGATTTATTAAAAGGAAAAGGAGTCTATGAATCAATTTTTGATCGCTATCTAGGCAAGTATAATATTTTATTAGCATGTCATTTCTGGAATGAAAATTTTCCAAAACTATTTAATGTAAAAGAAATCGACGAAAATTTTTTTGAAATTATTGGAGATATCACTTGTGATATTAATGGCTCTATTCCTACAACTATAAAATCAACTAATTTGAAATCTCCTTATTATAAAAATCAGAATGTAACAATTATGGCTGTTGATAATCTTCCTAGCGCACTTCCATTAGAAACATCTAAATATTTCAGCAATAGATTATTAAAATTGCTTCCAAAAATTATAAAGTCATTAAATCAAGATACTATTGAGGAATATTTTATCTCTAAAAAAGGTTATTTAAATTATCGCTATCTTAATTTACTTAACTATTTAATTGATGGCTAGATAAATACCTGTAAGCACAAGTAATAAAGCAAAAAAGTATTCAATTATTTTTTTTATAGTTTTATTGTCTATGAACTTTCTTAATGAAGCACCAAATAAAGCCCATAAACTTATGCATGGGAGATTTACTAATGAAGCAAAGAATGCCAAAAACAAAAAAGCAACAATATAATTTTCTTCACTTGGATAAAAAGCAGTTGATACAGTAATTGCAATTGTCCATGCTTTAGGATTTACCCATTGGAATAATGATGCTTCAATAAATTTTAGAGGCTTTCCTGCATTTACTTCATGGTTTTTTATAGAACCAATCATTTTCCAAGCTAAATAAAATAAATAGACAAGACAAATCCACTTTAAATAGTTTTGAACTATAGGATAATTTTGAAAAATATATCCAAATCCTAAACAGACTATTGAAATTTGAAGAGCATGACCGATGGAAATTCCGAAAATATGTGGAATGGTTTTTTTAAAACCGAATTTAATACCAGAAATAGTAAGCATAGTATTATTAGGACCAGGTGTTACAAACATAACAATGTAATATGAAGTAAGAGCGAGAATAAGCGCTGTGTCTATCAATTATCTTTTATTGAGAATATATCGTTTTCAAAATGAATATGGATCGGCACACCTGTAGAGAGCTCTACAGAATTAATATCTTTAGGTGAATAAATTTTCATAACTATTAATAAAGCTCTTAATGAGTTACCATGCGCAGCGATCAATATATTACTGTTTTCTGACTTATTAATTGCAGGAAGAATATCACTGTCAAAGTAATTTTGAACTCGATTCACGACGTCTTCAAGACTTTCTCCATTAGGCGGTTGATCTGAATAGCCTCGTCTCCATTTATGTACTTGTTCATCACCAAATTTTTCTGCAGTTTCTTTTTTATTAAGGCCTGTAAGGTCTCCATAATCTCTCTCATTTAAATTAAAACTTTCTATTATTTTCTTTTGAGAATTTAAATCATCCCACTGGTCAAGATTATTAAGTATGATTTTTGCTGTTTCTTGAGCTCTTTTTAATACACTAGTAAATACCAAATCAAATTTTAAATTAAGTTCTTTAAAATTTTGACCAGCTTTATTGGCTTCTTCTATGCCCTGCTCTGATAGTTCGACATTTTTAAATCCAGTGAAGAGATTAAGTTTATTCCACTCGCTTTCTCCATGACGAATTAATAAAATATTTTTCATTGAGAGTGATATATAGTATTTATTAATCATGGTCAAATTTCGAATTGAAAAAGATAGCCTAGGCACAATCAAAGTAGAAAACTCTAAGCTGTGGGGGGCTCAAACACAGAGGTCAATAAAAAATTTTAATATTGGAGTTGGAAAATTTCATTTTCAACAAATTTTTATTGAAGCTCTTGCATTACAAAAAAAATCATGTGCCTTGGCGAATAGTGATTTTAATCTTTTAACCAAAAAACATTCTTTTACAATTTCTAAAGTATGTGATCTTATAATTAATCAAAAATTAAATGATCATTTCCCTTTAGTTGTATGGCAAACTGGATCTGGCACACAAATTAATATGAACCTTAATGAAGTAATTGCAAATAAATGCAATTTACTACTTGGTAAAAAACTTCCAACCAATAGCCCGCTTCACCCCAATGATGACATTAATAAATCTCAATCTTCTAATGATACTATTCCTACAGCTATGCATATTGCAACAGTATTGGCATTGCATAGGGAGTTACTACCTTCAATTTCAAAAATTAAAAAATCTCTTAAAAAAAAAGTTCAAGAATTCAAAGGAATTATAAAGATTGGAAGAACTCATACGCAAGATGCTACTCCCATAAAATTATCAAGTGAGTTCCAAGCATTTTATGATCAAGTATCTTATGCTGAAAAAAATATCAAAAATAGTCTTAATAAACTTTATTATCTTGCTCAAGGAGGCACAGCTGTAGGATCGGGGGTAAATGCTCCAAAAACGTTTGATAAAAAATTTATCAAACACTTAAATAAAATTACAAAGTTTCCTTTTAAAAGTGCTAACAATAAATTTGAAGCCTTAGCGTCTCATGATGTTTTCATAGAGGTAATGTCAGGAATTGAAATTCTAATAAGTTCAGTTTTTAAAATGGCTAATGATATAAGAGTTCTTGCATCTGGTCCTCGAAGTGGAATAGCAGAGCTCATTTTACCAGCAAATGAACCTGGATCTTCAATTATGCCTGGAAAAATAAATCCGACACAATGTGAGTCGTTATCTATGATTTGTGCACATATACTTGGATTAAAGAATTCAATTACTTTTGCATGTACACAAGGCCATTTTCAACTTAATGTTTATAATCCCATAATTATTCACAATACCTTAGATGCTATTAGGCTAATTAGTGAAGGCATCAATTCATTCAATAAAAATTGCCTCATAGGTATCAAAGCTAATAAAAAAAGAATTAAGGAGCTATTGAATAATTCATTAATGCTAGTTACACCCTTAACTAAAATCATTGGTTATGATTTGGCATCAAAAGTTGCTTTAAATGCCTATAACAAAAATATTTCTCTTAAAGAGTCTTGTTTGGAATTAACTGACTTAAGTGAGTCAGAGTTTGATAAGTATACTAATCCAAAAAATATGGTTTAGTTTATTTGATGAATTGAATAATTATCTTCTGATTTAAATAATTCTTTTAAAAGATTGTTGGTAATGAAATGACCTGTTTTAAAACCTCTATAGGTTCCAATAATAGGATAACCAGATAAATATAAGTCACCTACAACATCTAAAACTTTGTGGCGCATTAATTCATTCTCATATCTTAGTCCTTCTTTATTTAAAGGCTTCTTATCTTTAATAACAATCGCATTTTCTAGCGATCCCCCTTTGATCAAATTTTGTGATTTCATGTATTCAATTTCATGAAAAAAACCAAAAGTTCTGGCTTGAGCTATAGAGTCAATATAATTTCCATTTAAGTTTTTTACCTCAATTGTTTGATCTTTATATTTTCCCTCGAAAGATGACTCTAAATCAATATTCAAGCCCTCTTGACTTAATTCATTAGGAATAAATTCAGCAAAACCATAATTGCATTCAAACCTTACAGGTCTTTTGATTTCTAAAATATTCTGACTAAGGGACTGTTCTTTTAGCCCTGCCCTTAAAATACTTTCAACAAAAATTTTGGAACTACCATCAAGAATTGGTACTTCACAATTATCAATTAAAATTTCACAATTATTAATATGCAGCCCAGCTAAAGCGCTAAGCAAGTGTTCAACTGTTTTAACTTCGATTTCATTCTTGCCAATATTTGTTGAAAATTTAGTAGAAATTACATGATCCCATTTAGCAGGAATTACCACATTTTTATCAACTCTTTTAAATATAATTCCAGAATTATGAGGTGATGGATTTATAGTGACATTAGCATGTAATCCAGAATGAAGTCCGATCCCACTAAAGGAAACTGAGTTTAAAAGTGTAAAACTCTTCATATAGTTAATTATTATTAAAAATAATGAAAAGTATTACTTTATATTTGTAAAGCTTTGTATTTTGATAAATTAATGCCCTGTGCCTTTTCTTAAATAAGATGGCGTATCTATATCTTCGTCAAGGCTACTATCTTGGCTATTTTCGGAAATTGTAGAAATTTCCTCTAAGCTACTATCATCATCTGTAGTCGCATCATCTTCAACTACATCACTGAATAAGAAAAGATTAGGGTCTGTCTTTTGTTTCTTAGCTTTTTGCTTCTTTTCAGATGCTGCTGGAATATCAGTTTCTTTAACTTTTTCTTTGTCGCTTGAAGACATAAGACTAGATAACATACTGAAAAAACCTGTTTTTTTCTTTTCTTCTAAATTTGTGTAATTTACGTTGCTTTCAGTAGATTGTTGAGAAACCTCTGAAACTTTAACATTTTCCAGTTCATCACTTATATCGTTAGACTTATCATTGTCTATCATTTCGTCTAAATTATTTTTTTCCACAATTTGTTCATTTGTAGACTCGATATCTTCTTCTTTAATATTGTTTTGGCTTTCTAAAGTATTTGAGTCTATTTTGCTTTGAAGAGAGGTAAAACCGGATGTATTTTCTGACTCAGAATAATAAAGAATTTTTTTTCCATTAGCCTCAATACCTGTTGCAAAGATGCTAATTTTTAATTTTCCTTGTAAGTTCTCATCAATTAAAGATCCAAAGATAATATTTGCTTCAGGATTAACGCTCTGTCTAATGATATTAGCTGCATGATCTACTTCTAGAAGGGTCATATCACTTCCTCCAGAAATATTTACAATAACTCCTTTTGCAGTATTCATGTCTATATTTTCAATTAAAGGATTTGTAAGTGCTAAATTTGAAGCTTCGACGGCTTTATTATCCCCCTCAGCAACAGCAGTTCCCATCATGGCAAATCCCATTTCTTTGATGACTGTTCTAACATCAGCAAAATCTAAATTAATTAGACCAGGTTGCGTAATTAAGTCTGTTAAACCTTTAACCCCATCAAACAAAACATTATCTGCTTTCTTAAAAGCTTCAGCAAATGATGTTTGTTCATTTGAAACTTTAAAAAGATTTTGATTGGGAATTATTAAAAGTGTATCAACGTTATTTTTAACTTCTTCAAGACCTTGAAGTGCAAGATTCATTCTCTTAGTACCCTCAAAATTAAATGGCGTAGAAACTATAGCAACTGTAACAATACCTAATTTTTTAGCAATGCTGGCAATAACAGGCAATGCTCCAGTACCAGTTCCACCACCTAAACCAGCAGTGATAAAAAGCATATTAGTGTGTCTTAATTCTTCAGAAATTATATCTATGCTTTCTTCGGCAGCTTCTTTACCAATTGTAGGATCAGCACCAGCGCCTAAACCTTTTGTCTTTTCAAGACCAAGTTGAATTCTGTTATAACATAAAGAATTTTCTAATGCCTGAGCATCAGTATTAGCAACTATAAATTCAACATTGTTTAAATTAGATTGAATCATGTTGTTTACTGCATTGCTACCAGCACCACCTACACCCATTACAGTTAAGGAAGGTTTTAAATTTTTTTGATCAAGTATTGGTTCTATATCTAGTGTCATGTTATCCCCGCAAAAATCTACCTATAGTATGTCCACGAATCTTTTGTACCATATTTTGTTAGAAAAAGAATCAATTTTTTTTAAAAAGTCATCTTTTTCCGTACTTTTTAACGTTTGAAGGTAATAGGCACAATATATAGACATAAAACTTGAGTCATTCAAAACTTTAGGAATACCAGAGGAACTAGGAGGTGTTAAAAATTGTATTTCATGACCAAATTTAGAGCGAAAATAAAGCTGAAAATTTTTAATTTGAGACCCACCGCCTGTAAAAAGATATGAGAAGAAGTTTTTATCCTGAGGGAGGATTTTAAAAATTGAATTAAATATTTCATCAAGACGTGATGTAATTATTTTTTTTATATAATCGTGTTCAATTTTATTTTTTATATTATTTCCAAATTCTTCCCATACTGGTATCTCAATTACAGGGTTTCGATCATCAAATAAATCAATTGTAGAAATTTTAAGTTTTTCAGCAAAATCAAAACTAATGTTCAACATTTTTACAAGATCATCTGAAATCAAACGACAACCTATTGGTAAAGTTTTAATAAATGAAATCTGTTTATTTTTTATGACTAATATATTGATATGATTAAAACCAAAATCAATTAATATTAAATTTTTTTTGCTTAATTTTTTTCCTTTTAAATATAAAAAATATGAAGTTGTAGAGTCCATAAAATTAATAATTTTAATTTGAAGCTTTTGAAAAATATTTTCTATCAAATCAACCTGTTTTTTTTCAATCATTGAAACAAGTGATATTCTTGAAATTTTTTTACAACTTAAACCAATTGGATTGTCAGTTATAAGGTCATCATTTATTTGGTAATGAGAAGTATGAATATTTTGTAAAAAATCTTTTTGGGGTTTTAATTTTATTTTTGATAATTTACGCACATCATTATTTTCAATTATAGAGTAATTAAGCATAAGACTATTTTTAAATTTATTGATTTTAATACTTTTATTTGCGAGCAGAATAAAACATTCTTTGATGATGAAGTTTGACTGTTTTTCAGCTTGAACGACAGATTTTTTTATACTATCGATAAACTCGTCGAAGCTCGTAACATTATTTCCATCAAATCCTTGGGTGTTTGATTTTCCAACACCCTCGATTTTGGGAGCATTATTTTCATTTGAAAATATAATAGTTTTAATTGAAAAAGAGCCAATTTCTATAATAGAATTAAATTGTTTCATTATTTACTTTGCCCTAATAGTCTTTTCATGAAAATTTCTTAAATCAAGATAATCTTGAAAATTAGAATTTTGTTTTAGGAGATTAAAATTTTCTTCAAGAAATATCAGCAATTTTTGATCAATTTTTTTAGGCAACATTATACGAAGATTGTTATCAAGGTATAGAT
>SGZV01000025.1 GCA_004321805.1 alpha proteobacterium HIMB59
GCACTTTATAAAATAATCCAAGAAATCGTGAGCAATATTAAATGTGGTATTCTTTTAATCTCTCATAATCTTCATGTAGTCATGTCACAAACAGATCATGTGATTTGCTTAAATGGTCATGTTTGTTGTTCAGGTGCCCCCAAATCAATTGTAAAAGAACCAGAATATATCAAACTGTTTGGCAAAAACATTGATCCCACTCTTGCCCTCTATCAACATCATCATGATCACGATCACCTTCCAGATGGAAGCATTGATGACTCCCACTAAGGTGAAAAATGTTTGAAGATTTTCTTTTTAGAGCTTTTGTTGCCGGCATTGGATTAGCATTGATTACAGGACCTTTGGGATGTTTTATTGTATGGAGAAGACTGTCTTACTTTGGAGACACTCTCGCGCATTCAGCCTTATTAGGTGTGGTGATCGCTTATGCATTAAGCTTTAATATCGTATTATCAGTTTTTATAATTTCAGGAGTTATTTCCTTATCCCTTATATATTTACAAAAAAAAACGTATCTACCTAATGATGCCCTCCTTGGTCTTTTAGCTCACTCAGTTTTAGCGGTAGGGCTTGTACTTTTAGGTATCCTTTCTTTTATAAGAATAGATTTAATGGGCTTACTTTTTGGAGATATTCTCTCCGTAAATTTCAATGATCTTTTAATAATTTGGATTGGGGGAATAATAGTTTTATGCATATTAGTTTTAATCTGGAGGCCTTTATTTGCTGGGACAGTAAATTTAGAACTTGCCAAAGCAGAGGGTTTGAAACCAGAATTATCAAATACTATCTTTACTCTATTAATCGCAGCAGTTATTGCCATATCAATTAAAATAGTCGGTATACTTTTAATCACCGGTCTACTTATTATACCTGCATCTGCATCACGAAATCTTTCTTCAACTCCCATTCAAATGGCAGTTATTGCAAGTATAATAGGAGTCATATCAGTAGTCTTAGGTCTTTATTCTTCTATGACTTGGAATTCTTCAACTGGCCCCACTATTTTAAGCCTTGCATTAATAATTTTTATTTTAACCCTTCTTCCATGGAAAAAATTGCTAATCTCCAAAAAAAAAATAAAATCATAAGGTAAATAATGTCTCGCTCTGAATTTTTAGAAAAAAAAGATTTTGTTCAAACGCTTACCAAAAATCAAAAAATTGTTTTTAATTTACTACAAAGCTCAGGGGAGCCTTTAAAAGCATACTCTATTTTGGATAGCCTTAAAAATGAGGGATTAAAATCACCTCTGCAGGTTTATCGAGCATTAGATAAACTAGTTGAACTAGGTAAAATTCATAAAATTGAAAGCCAAAACTCCTTTATTGTTTGTAATAATTCTAATTGTGCGAGAAATACTGCTTTTACAATTTGCAATAGATGCGGAGATGTAAAAGAGGTTAAAAATAGTAAACTTTTTGAAGATGTGAATGCTCTAGCCAAAAAGTATCGATTAAGTGTTACTCGCTATAATCTTGAGTTTTATGTTACTTGTAGCAGCTGTAAAACGAACTAAACAACAATTAAATCTTCCAGTTATTAGCCAATTTATTGAATTTTTGTCTATTGACATAGAAAAAGACCTATATATATTGTGCTCCTCATTATGTACGCAGTTTTAAAATCAGTCGGAAAACAGTTTAAAGTATCACCAGGTGATACTCTTAAAATGGATAAAATTGAAGGAAATGTCGGAGATACGATCTCTTTCAAAGATATTGTTGCTGTTGGAAATGGCGATAAGTTTGAGCTAGGTTCACCTGCTGTTCAAGGCGCAGAAGTTTCTGCAAAACTTCTTTATCAAACTCGTGATGATAAAATCAGGGTTTTTAGAAAGAATAGAAGAAAACACTTTCAAAGAACAAAAGGTCATCGACAATATATCTCTATTTTAAAAGTATTATCCATCAAGTCTGCTATTGGTGAAGAAAGCTTTAAAGAGCCAACTAAAAAGGCTCCTGCTAAAAAAACTGAAACTCCAAAAAAAACAGTGACCAAAGCTACAACTGCAACAAAAGTAGAAGAAAAAACTACAGCTAAAGCTGAAGAAAAAAAGACTGTGAAAAAAGAAACAACTGAGGTAAAAGAGTAGAACTATGGCAACAAAAAAAGCAGGTGGAAGTTCCAAAAACGGAAGAGACTCGGCCGGTAGAAGGCTTGGAGTTAAAAAGTTTGGCGGAGAACACGTAATTCCTGGAAACATTATTGTTCGTCAACGAGGAACTAAATTTTACCCGGGCGACAACGTTGGAATTGGAAAAGACCACACTCTTTTCTCCTTAGTTGAAGGCAAAGTTCTGTTCAAAAAATCCCGTAACAGACAGTTTGTTTGCGTTAACTAATATTTCCTAAACCACTCTCAACTTAAACTGTTATGGCATTTATAGATAAAGCAAAAATATATATTAAATCTGGCAATGGTGGTCATGGAGCTTTAAGTTTCCGACGAGAAAAATTTATAGAATATGGTGGCCCTAATGGGGGCAACGGTGGAAAAGGTGGAGATGTCATTTTTCGTGGGAACAAAGGTATGAATACTCTCCAGCGATATCGATTTAATCAACATCATAAAGCACAAAATGGCATGGGAGGCGCTGGCCAACTAAAAACAGGCTCTAGTGGCAAAGACCTTATTTTAGACATTCCATGTGGCACAGAAATTTATAATGAAGACATGAGCATAAAGATCTATGAGATCATGAAAGATAATGAGACTTTCTATTTTTTAAGAGGAGGTCAAGGAGGTAAAGGGAACGCTCACTTTAAAAGCTCCACTAATAGAGCTCCTCGTAAATTCCAACAAGGAGAAAAAGGTCAAGAAGCCACGGTACGATTAAAATTAAAAATTTTAGCGGATGTGGGCCTCGTAGGTATGCCAAATGCAGGAAAGTCATCAATATTAAATTTTGTCACAAATGCAAAATCAAAAGTAGCAGATTACGCATTTACAACTCTTCATCCACACATAGGGATGGTCCAAAAAGAAGATCTCGAATTTGTCCTTGCTGATATCCCAGGACTTATTGAAAAAGCAAGTGATGGTAAAGGACTTGGTCATGATTTCCTTTCACATATAGAGCGGTGTAAAATTTTGATACATGTTGTTGACACTACTGAAGATAAACCATTTGAAAACTATCAAATCATTCGAAAAGAATTAATTAATTACGGAGCTGCGATAGAAAATAAAAAAGAAATAATTGCCCTAAATAAAACTGAAATTGTGAATGAAGAGAAAATTGCCAAAATTCGACAAGAATTTGAAAAAAATTTAGATCAAAAGGTGCTTTTAATATCTGCTGCTACGGGATATCAACTCGATCAATTAACAAATTTATGCTTAGAATACTTACAAGATGAATAAAAAATTTACTGATATTGCAAAGAAATCAAAAGTGATTGTAATAAAGGTGGGTTCTAATATCTTAGTGAACGATAAGCACAGCCTCAGAAAAAAATGGCTTGGGACACTTGTCAGCGATGTTCAAAAGCTTCGCAAAAAAGGTTCTAAGGTTATCATTGTATCCTCAGGTGCTATTGCCTTAGGAAGAAATATTCTCTCTAAAAAAAAATTAACGAACCTTCATGAAAAACAGGCAGCAGCCTCTATAGGTCAAATTCAATTATCTCAGCAATGGCAAAAAGCTTTTGCTAAAGAAAAGATACAAAGTTCTCAAATTTTAATTACAGCAGAAGACTTAAATGAAAGACGTAAATATTTAAATATACGTAATACCATTTTTTCTTTAATGGATTTAAATGTAATTCCAATTATTAATGAGAACGATACAACCTCGACTGAAGAAATTCGTTTTGGTGATAATGATAAACTATCTGCAATGATTGCCAACGCGTTGTCAGCTGAGCTTTTAATTCTCCTCTCAGATGTCAACGGACTCTATACTTCAAATCCAAAAAAATCTATAGAAGCAAAACTAATCACAGATGTAGAAGAAATTAACCAAGATTTAGAAAAATTTATTGATAAAGATTTAAGTGAATTTGGCTCTGGTGGGATGCTAGCAAAAGTAAATGCTGCAAAATTATGTATGCAATCTGGCTCAACTATGATTATTGCTAATGGACTAGTTAATCATCCTTTAGATAATATTCACCACAAGTCTTCAACATGGTTCCATCCTGCAAAAAATATTCTCACAAGTCGTCAACAATGGATTTGGAATAGGCCTATTCAAAAAGCCATTGTTCATATTGATGAGGGTGCATCAAAAGCTTTAAAAAAGAACTCTAGTTTGTTAGCGATTGGAGTTAAATCTATTGAAGGAAAGTTTTATCGTGGTGATACTGTGTCGATACATTACAATAAAAAAGAGTTGGCTCGTGGAATGATTAATTATGATTATAAAGAAATGGAAAAGATAAAAGGTAAAAAATCCAAGGATTTTAGCGATATTTTAGGTTTTGTGCGTGAAGATGAAATTATTCATAAAGATAATATGGTGACGTCACGATGAGCGAGTACTTCAAAGAAATAATTTCTCAATCAAAGCAAGCAGCAAGAGCCATGATGAAACTCTCAGCTGAGGATCGCAGTAAAATTCTCATGAATATAAGTGGGTTTTTGTTAACTCATAAAGATGACATCCTTAAAGCAAACCAAATTGATGTTGAACGTGCGAAATCAAACAATCTATCAGAGCCAATGTTGAATCGATTAATTTTAACATCAAAAAAAATTGATCATCTCTCACGCGATGTAGAAAAAATTGCCCAAATGCCTGATCCTTTAAATCAAGAGTTAGAAATTTGGGATAATCCTTCCAATGGTCTTAGGTTTTCAAAAGTATCTGTTGCCATTGGGGTAATTGGTATTATTTATGAATCTCGTCCTAATGTTACGATTGATGCTGCTAGTTTATGTTTACGATCTGGTAATGTGTCTATTCTTCGTGGAGGGTCAGAATGCATTGAAACAAATAAAAAATTATATGAGTGTATTCAAGAGGCGCTTAAAGATTTAGATTTTAGTCCTTACCTAGTATGTTTCATTAATGACACTGATCGTAGCTTTGTTCAAGAATTGCTTCAAGCTGAAGGGGATATCGATGTGATTATTCCTCGAGGTGGGAAATCTCTTATACAAACTATTTCTGAAAATTCTAAAGTTCCTACGTTAAAACATTTAGAAGGTATTTGTCATACTGTATGGGATAAAGGATATGACAAAGATCATGCAGCCACAGTTATTACTAATGCTAAATTAAGAAGACCTGAAATCTGCGGAGCTACAGAAACTTTATTAATACATAAAGATCATACTTCCGAAAATATTTCTTATGTATTAGATCAGCTAAAATCTCACGGTTGTGAGATTATAGGGTGTGAAAGACTTCAAGAGATATATGCAATTGATAGACTAGCTACAGAAGAAGATTGGGCTACAGAATATTTAGATAAAAAAATATCAGTGAAAATTATTGAAAACATTGAAGAATCTGTTGATCATATTAATCAATATTCTAGTGGCCATACAGAAAGTTGTTTGACCTCAAGTCAATCTTCAATCGATTATTTTTTTAAAAATTGCAAGAGTGCTATTCTTATGCACAATGCTTCAACACAATTTGCTGACGGTGGGGAATTTGGGTTTGGAGCAGAAATTGGAATTTCTACCGATAAGCTTCACGTTAGAGGCCCAGTGGGAGCAAAGCATTTAACCACTTTCAAATATCAAGTAAGTGGAAATAATACACCAAGACCCTAATGAACCTACAAAAAACCGCTCAAGAGCTAAAACACCAAAATGATTTTTTGAACAGTATCAGCAAAGAAGAAATAACATTTTTAATTAAGGCATGTATTTTTGAATTAGAAAATCTTCAAATTTTATCAGAAGAAGAGCTTACTCAACTTAACAAAGTAATTTTAACTAACGAGCCATTTAACAATCTATATTTTAAATACAATAAAGAGCGATTAAACACACGCGGCGTAATATTTCTTGAAGAAGAAAATGATCTCGAATTTATGGTGTCTGTTTTATTGTATTTTAAATTCCGAACACCACTAATGGTTTATCTTTCTTCAGATATACAAAACCAATTTTATAATGTCTTCATCAAAGTGTTAAATGATAATAAGGCATCAAATAATTTTATTGTCAAAATTGATGCCTAGAACAATTGGACTTTATGGTGGATTTTTTAATCCTTTTCACAAAGGACACCTTCATGTTATCCAAACAGCACTTCACAGTTTGAGTCTCGAAGAGCTAGTTGTATTACCAACTTTTCGTAATCCTTTAAAAAATAATTCCCACACAGAGTCTATTGAACAACAAATTTCTAATATACAATCTGAGATAGATTTACCCAATGTCAAAATCTCAGATTTTGAACACTCTCATCAAATAACCTCCACACAGGAATTATTAAGAAAAATCCAAAACAAATATCCTCTCAATTCTTGTTATCTAATTATTGGATTGGACCAACTTGGAAAATTACACCTGTGGAAAGAATATCAATGGATAATCCAAAATATTAGTATTTGCGTTATTTATAGACCGAGATATGATGACTATATTGAAAATTCACAAGTCCAAAAAGAAAATCCTGAGTTATTCATGCCTAATTTAGATAAATTTATCAACAATTCTATGCCTTGCATCCATATTATTGAAAACGATGGCGTAGATATTTCATCTAGTGAGCTTCGCTATTAGTATCCAACATCAAGATCCATCGGTTAACGCGATTGTAGAAAGCCTTGAGGATAACAAGGCAGAAGATATTTCTGTGATCTCTTTAAAAGGAAAAGCTGAATTTGCCGAGTTTATGGTCGTGGCTTCCGGTCGATCTAACAAACATGTTGACTCTGTTTCAGAGAAGGTTTTTCGAGATCTTAAAACTAAAAAAATGTATTGCACTAAACCCGAGGGTCGACCTCTATGTGACTGGACTGTCATAGATGCTGGCCATGTATTAGTTCATATTTTTCGAAATGAAATTAGAGAAGTCTATGATTTAGAAAAATTATGGTCAGAGGATTTCTCCACTGTTAATTCAGCATCTTAAAAATCAATTATGGTAAGATATTTTTTAATCCTAATCCTCATTGTCAGCAGCCAATCGGGCTTTGCTGATACCAAAGAAACATACAGACAACTAAGTATTTTCAATGAAGTATATAATCGAGTCAAAAATCAATATGTAGAAGAACTAACTGATAAGGAACTTGTTGAAAAGGCTCTTAATGGAATGCTACAAGCCCTTGATCCTCATTCCAGTTATATGAATGAAGAAGTTTATAAAGAAATGCAAGTTGATACAGCTGGAGCTTTTGGCGGATTAGGTATTGAAATTACTACTGATAAAAGTTTTATAAAAATTGTATCTCCTATAGATGATACACCGGCTCAAAAAGCAGGAGTGCAAGCAGGAGATTATATTACTCATTTAGATGGTGTTTCTGTTGTTGATATGACATTAAAAGAAGCAATAGATATTATGAGGGGCGAGGTAGGTTCATCGATTATTCTTACTATCATCAGAGGAGCTGAAAATCCTTTTGATGTAGAGATTAAAAGAGACATAATTAAAGTTCAATCTGTGAAGCATCGTTTTATTGATAATGTCGGTGTTCTTCGTATCAGTACTTTCAATGAACAAACAACACCTGGATTGAAGAAAATTATTGAAGAACTTGAAAGTAGTGACAATCCACCTATTGGCTATGTGCTAGACCTCAGAAATAATCCGGGAGGCTTACTAGCAGAGTCTGTCTCAGTAAGTGATATTTTCTTAGAGCAAGGAGAAATTGTTTCCATCAGAGGTCGTGAAAAGAAAGATGTTCAAGTTTATTCTGCCAAAAAGGGTGATTTAATTAATCAAAAACCCTTAATTGTATTAATTAATGAGGGATCTGCCTCAGCTTCTGAAATTGTAGCAGGTGCCCTACAAGATCATGATCGAGCAGTCATCATGGGAATGAAATCCTTTGGCAAAGGGTCCGTTCAAACAATCGTCCCCATTGATAGTGGGGCCATCCGGTTAACGATCGCCAAATACTACACCCCCAGTGGGGACTCGATTCAAGCGGTGGGTATTGAACCTGACGTAGTGGTTCCCCGAGCAGAACTCAATATCATTGATAACTATTTTACCTTCCGAGAGTCTGATTACCAAGACGCTCTGGATAATGAAACGACAGATGGCAGTGAGGAAGAAGCGACATCGACTGATATTTTAGAAAAAGATTATCAGCTCTCCCGCGCCGTGGACGCTGTCAAGACCATCGCTGTTCTGAA
>SGZV01000026.1 GCA_004321805.1 alpha proteobacterium HIMB59
TAACTCTTCATACCAATTCTCTGGGGGCGGAAGTGAGTCTAAGTATTCTTGTGGCTGTCGAGAGCGATTAGTGAATAAATTTACATATCCTTCTAAAGAGGGTTCAAAGAAAACCTCTGGAGGGTATGAAATAGCACTGTCCACACTCTTGAAGCTTGTGGCCACAATCCAGGTAATTGGGATTAAAGTGACAACCATGTAAACAATGATAATCGTAGCAGCTAATTTCCTTGAAAAACCTGAGGGTTCTAGCGGAGATCTTGAGGTATCCATTTATCTTTCCTTAATTTTGTTCATGACTTTGACATAAACATTCCCGAAACCAAAAATTGTTACAAATAATATGACCGCAAAAGCGGAGCTGTAGCCGGTTTTCCATTTCTCAAAAGCTTCTCTTTTTAAGTTAATAGAGGCAAGTTCTGTTGCCGAACCTGGTCCACCTGAGGTGAGTTCCACGACTAAATCAAACATCTTAAAATTTTCTATTCCCCTAAACAATAGTGCTAGTAACAAAAAGGGTAAAACAGAGGGTAAAGTAATATGAATAAATTGTTGCCATTTACTCGCCCTATCCACCTCAGCTGCTTCATAAAGATAATTTGGTATAGATCTCAAACCAGCTAAACAAATTAACATAGTAAAAGGAGTCCACATCCAGGTGTCAACAATAACAATCGACCAAGGTGCTAGCGTACTAGATCCAATCATGTCAAAAACTCCAAAGTCATAGAAGAAATTTACGACATAATTAAATAAACCTACTTGAGGATTATATAAATATGTCCAAAAAACCCCTACAACAGCAGGTGATAGCATCATTGGCAATACAATTAATGTCGTTAATAATTCATTTCCTTTAAACTTTCTATTTAAAAGAAGAGCTAAGCCAAGACCAATAAGAGCTTGCAGAACTAAAGTCCAACAAACAAAATGTGCTGTTATTTGCATTTTTTCCCAAATCTCTTCTTTTCCTAAAATCTTTTTATAATTTTTAAGGCCTACAAACTTAGGCTCTCTACCAATTTTGTTTGCGTAAAAATTAGTAAAGGACATCCTGATAGCATAGATCAGAGGGTAAATATTTATTGCAAGTAATAATATGAGTGTTGGGGTAATAAAAAGCCAGGCAATAGCCTTATCAGAGAGGCCTTTAAATTTTTTCACAGCACCCTTCATGGTAAATGATTTCTAATAAAAGTTGTGAAGGGTGGGATGACTCCCACCCTTTAGATTATATTTTATATTTTACCGTCAGCTTCAAATACTTCTTCCCAGTCCTCGATAATCTTATCGAGAGCTTCCTGAGCAGAACCTTTTCCGTTTACAACATAATCGTGAATTCTTTCCTGCATTGGCAGCATTAATTCCACGAATGTTGGCTCTTGCCAAAAGTCTTTAACGATACCCATAGAGTCTAAGAAACCTTGAGCATAAACAGCTGAGTCAACAAAATCAGGAGATCCTAGAACATCCATATGACATGAATATCCTCCTAAATCCCACCATTTTTGCTGAATATCAGGTCTTGCAAACCATTTCATATACTCAAGAGCTAAGTCTTGTTTATCTGAATAGCTTACAACTGAGATACCCTGACCACCAAGTGTTGCAGCACAAACATTTTGACATGGGTTAGCAAAGAAACCTGACTCACGGCCATCACTGTCTTCTTTGTAAACACCAGGCCAGAAAGCATACCAATTCATTTGGAAAGCAACCTGACCAGATTTGTAAGCATCTAGGTTAGCAACCATGTATGCATCTGAGTGTCCTGGAGGTGCACAATCCTCATACATCTTTCTATAAAATTCAACAGCTTCAGCTGCTTCAGCAGAATTGAAGTATCCATCCATTGAATAAGGATTATTTGGATCTTCATATTCCATGCCCCATGCGTACATAGCAGCGGTTACACCCATAGTAATACCCTCTGATCCACGCTCAGTGTTAATTGCAGCACCATAACGAACAACGCCATCGATTTCTCTTCCTTGGAAGAAAGAACACATGTCATATAACTCATCCCAAGTTTTTGGAACGCCTAAATCATAACCGTGTTTTGATTTAAATTCAGCCTGAAGTTCAGGTCTATCAAACCAGTCTTTTCTATAAGCCCAAGCTAAAGCATCGCCCATAGCAGGGAGCGCATAGTAGTTAGGTGTTCCTTTTGGCCATGTAGAGTATGCATAAACAGTTGCTGGATTAAAGTCATCCATTGAAATACCATTAGCATCAAAGAAATCATTTAACTTTACATAGTGTCCATAAGTTGCGCCTGCACCAATCCACTGAGAGTCACCAATAAGTAAATCAAAAGTTTTACCTTGGTTGTTTAATTCGTTTAACATTCTATCAGCGAAGCTTGTCCATGGAACAAACTCAAAGTTCATATCAATACCAGTTTCTGCTGTAAATTCTTTACTTAACTCTTGTAAAGCGTTAGCTGGATCCCAAGCGGCCCAACCTAGAGTCAAAGACTCAGCTTTAGCATTAAGAGAGAAAAATAGAGCAAATACTGGAATTAAAAATACAGTAAGTATTTTCTTCATGATTATATCCTCCTAATTATTAACTAATAAGTATAACAAAATTTAAATTCTTTTCATGTTATTTATGAATATCGTTCCATAAAAATTTCACATGTGTATAAATGATTTATTTTAGCAGTTTGAAATAAAAAATTTCATGTACTATTATAAATTAATTGGGAGGGATTAATGAAATCTATTCAAGGACCTGCTATTTTTTTAGCACAATTTGCTGGAGATGAGGCTCCATTTAACAACTTAGAAAATATTTCTAAATGGGCATCTGAATTAGGATACAAAGGAGTTCAAATACCAAGTTGGGATAGTAGACTCTTTGATTTAAAAAAAGCCTCCGAGAGTAAAGATTACTGTGATGAAATTATCGGAACTCTTAAAAATCACAATTTAAATCTTACTGAACTTTCAACACACCTCCAAGGTCAGCTAGTTGCTGTACATCCTGCCTATGATGTTGCTTTTGACGGCTTTGCTGCCCCTGAAGTCAGAGATAATCCAAAGCAAAGACAGGAGTGGGCTTCAGATCAACTTGTAAAAGCCGCACAAGCATCTTTTAATCTTGGATTGACTAATCATGTAACTTTTTCAGGAGCTCTAGCATGGCCCTATGTTTATCCATGGCCTCAAAGACCTGCTGGATTAGTTGAAACAGCTTTTGATGAATTGGCAAATAGATGGAAGCCTATATTAAATAAATTTGACGAATGCGGTGTTAATCTTTGTTATGAAATTCATCCTGGGGAAGATCTTCATGACGGTATTACGTTTGAAATGTTTTTAGAGAGAGTGGGAAATCATGAGCGATGTAATATGCTCTACGATCCTAGTCACTATGTTCTTCAACACTTAGATTATTTAGAAAATATTGATATCTATCATGAGAGAATAAAGATGTTTCATGTTAAAGATGCAGAATTAAATCCTTCTGGTAGACAAGGTGTTTATGGGGGATTCCAATCTTGGATAAATAGAGCTGGGAGATTTAGATCTTTAGGTGACGGTCAAGTAGATTTTAAGTCTATTTTTTCTAAACTAACTTCGTATGGTTTTGATGGATGGGCTGTATTGGAATGGGAATGTGCTTTAAAACATCCTGAAGATGGCGCAAGAGAAGGTGCTGAGTTCATCAAAAATCATATAATAAGGGTTACTGAAAAAGCATTTGATGATTTTGCTGACTCCGGAACCGACGATCAAGCAAATAAAAAAATGATGGGAATAGATTAACATGAGCCAAAAAATTAAATTAGGAATGGTTGGAGGAGGCCAAGGTGCATTTATTGGTGCAGTTCATCGAATTGCCTCTCGAATAGACGATCGATTTGAATTAGTTGCAGGTGCTTTTTCATCTAATCCTGAAAAATCACTAGCCTCAGGAAAAGAATTAGGAATAAGTGAAGACCGAAACTATTCAGACTATGAAGAGATGGCAGAAAAAGAGTTTATAAGAGGAGATAAAATTGATGCCGTTGCAATTGTAACTCCAAATCATATGCATCATCCAATCTCAATGTCTTTTATGAAAAAAGGCTTTAATGTAATTTGCGATAAACCCTTAGCTATGAATATAAAAGAATGTGAAGAATTAGTGCGAACTCAAAAAGAAGAAGATATTATTTTTGCCCTTACCCATAATTACACAGGCTATCCAATGATAAGACAAGCTAGAGCCATGTGTCAGCAAGGAGATTTAGGTAACATTCGAGTTATTCAAGCTGAATATGCCCAAGATTGGCTTACTCTTGATTTGGAAAATCAACCTGATAGTGGTGGAAACAAACAAGCTTCTTGGAGAACTGACCCTTCACAATCGGGTAGCGGTGGTTGTATTGGCGATATTGGTACACACGCTTATAATTTACTAAGGTATATAACTCAACTTCAACCTCATCAAATATCAGCAGAATTAACAAGTTTTGTACCTGGACGAAAATTAGATGATAACGCTCAAATTTCCTTAAGATTAAATGGGGGAGCTAAGGCAACCATTTGGTCATCTCAAATAGCTCCGGGAAATGAAAATCATCTTCAAATAAGAATATATGGAGAAAAAGCAGGTTTAGAATGGTGCCAAGAGGATCCTAACTATCTATATTTTACAAAATATGGTTCGCCAAAACAAAAAATTACACGTGGGGGAGCTGGTGCTATTTCAGCTGCAAATGAAGTTTCTCGAATTCCACCTGGACATCCTGAAGGATATTTAGAGGGGTTTGCAAATATTTATAGTGATGTAGCAAATGCTTTAATAGATAAAAAAAATAATGAGTTTGATATAAATAAATATCACTACCCCACTGTAGAAGATGGACTAGAAGGAATTCGTTTTATCGAGAGATCAATTGCCTCAAGTAATTCTGACTCTAGTTGGATTAATTTTTAAAAGGTATTAATTCCAACTAAGTGATTTTCTAGTGGACCAATAATCCTCAACGCTTAAATTTAAATTATCTAAATTGGGTATAGTTGTATTTAGTTTTTTTAGACAATTAAGGTTTTCCTGTAATTGGCTTACTGTAGAAGCTCCAGTTAATATAATTTTTATAAATGGTAATTGATACACCCATAAATATGAAATTTGCTCTAAAGTTAAATCTATTTCTTTTGCAATATTTTGTAAATTTTGTAGCTGCTCTTGATGATAATCCTTATTAGCATTTGTGAGGAGCCCATTAGAAAAGACCTCTTTTGCAATAATATTAATTTTTTGGTTATGGGCTTCTTTTAGAATTGAAATACAAGATTGCTCGAAAATATTAACTGTGGACTGTAAAAAAGAAAATAATTTTATTTTTTCATTTATCTTTAATAACTTTTCAATTGTTTTTTTCTGCTCTGGTCCGCTTGTAGAAATCCCAATTTCTAGTCCACTTTTTTTTATACTCTCTAATTCCTTGATTACCGTAGGGTCATCTAAAACTGAGCTATCAGGAGTAACTGAGTGAATGTGATATAAATCGACATTTTTTCCTAAATTCATCCTTGTCTCAACCCATTGTTGTTTTAAAAAGGCTGCAGAATGGTCTTTTCTTTCGTGTTTATCAACATTGATCTCCCAATTAGCTAAATATTCATATCCCCATTTTGAACCAACAAATCCATTAAATTGTGATTGTTTTCTTATCCAACTAGACAAGAATTCCTCAGCATCACCATATACTCTTGCTGTGTCGAAGTATCTTATTCCATTATTATATGCAAAATCTAAGACTTGATGACAGTAATCTCTCATTGATGCTTTAGATTTGTCAGAACCTAAATCATTGTCATGTCCGATATTGATATACCCTGGCCTACCTAGGGCAGCAAGGCCTAACCCAATTTTATTATCAAGTTTAAACAACTAAAAAATTTTGAATATCTGATTTAATAGTTGATGGATCTGTAAGATGAATAGTTTGAAAGCCTAAGTTTTGTGCTGCATGTATATTATCTTCTCTATCATCTATAAATAAAGTTTCCTCAGGCACTAAGTCAAATCTTGACATAGCTAATCTATAAATTTGAGGATCTGGTTTCACTAAAAACTCTCTACCAGAAATAATCTTATCATCAAATTCTTTTAAGAAAGGGTATTCTTCCTCCATTCCCTCGTAAGTCTCATCAGACCAATTAGATAAAACATAACAAGGAAAACCATAAGATTTAATTTTTTGAAAAATATCAATAGTATCTTGATAGGAGCCATTAACCATTCTTCTATGATTGGGATAATATGATTTTATCTCATTTTCAAATTCTGGAAATTTTTCGACAGCTTCTTTCACAGCTAAACTAATTTTAACTCCTGCATCACATCTCATATCCAAATGAGGGAAAGCAATTTCACTAAGAAACTTATTTAATAGTTCATCATTTGGGATAATATCTTTGAATACATGTCTGGGATTCCAGTCAAAAAATACATTACCTAAGTCAAATAGATATTTTTTTACTTGCATATATTATTCAATATAAGAGTTGATGAGATTTTCAAGGTATTCTTGTCTTCCTGATTGAGGTTGAGGATTAATATTTTCTGATTTCACTCTTTGATAAATATTTTCTAGAGAGTCAGAGTTCATAAGTTCTTTATTATTATCCCATCCTTGATATCTCTTTTGTAGGAAATCATCATAAGATCCATCATTAATCATCTTTTCAACTGCAATTAATGTTCTTGCACAAGTGTCCATGGAACCAATATGGGCAAAGAATAAATCCTCGGGGTCAATTGATTGTCTTCTAACTTTAGCATCCATATTCAAGCCACCATTGCCTAACCCACCATTTTTGAATATGTAATAAAAGGGTAATACTAATTCTTCAACATTATTAGGAAATTGATCTGTGTCCCACCCTACAAGATAGTCACCTCTATTAATATCAATACTTCCAAGTATGTTATTTGAGAGGGCATATGCTATCTCATGCTCAAAAGAGTGTTTAGCCAAAATAGCATGATTAACCTCAACGTTTAATTTGAATTCGTTTTCTAAATTAAACTTTTGTAAAAAAGCAAAGACATTTGCAGAGTCAAAGTCATATTGGTGCTTAGTTGGTTCGTGAGGCTTAGGTTCTATCAATAAATTGCCTTTAAAGCCTATTTTGTGTTTATGCTCAGCCACCATACTAAGAAAACGACCAAGTTGGTCAAGCTCTTGTTTCATATTTGTATTCAAAATAGTTTCGTAACCTTCACGACCTCCCCATAAAACATAATTTTGCCCACCCAATTGCTTCGTGTTATCCATACACATTTTTACTTGAGCAGCAGCATATTGAAATATATCTGGATCAGGATTTGTGGCGGCACCTGCCATGTATCTACGATGACTAAAAAGATTAGCCGTACCCCAAAGTAATTTAACTTTTGAGGTTTCTAATTTTTTAGAAACTTCATCAATAATAATTTTTTGTTTTTTTTCAGTTTCAGAAAAACTTTCACCCTCTGGAGCAATGTCAACATCATGAAAGCAAAAATATGGTATTCCTAATTTTTCAAAAAAACTAAAGGCATTTTCTAATTTATCTTTTGCTTGTTCTAATGGATCACCAGACTCCATCCATGGTCTAAGAAATGTTTGTCCACCAAAGGGATCGCTACCAGGCCAATTAAAAGTGTGCCAATAGCAAACTGCCATTCTTAAATGTTCCTCGAGAGGTTTACCTAAAACATTTTTTTGAGCATCATAATATTTAAAAGATAAAGGGTTTGATGAGTCCTTACCCTCAAAAGGAATATGTGGGATATTTTGGAAATAATCCGACATAAATTAGTCGTAATAAAACATTGGGGCTTTTTTAAAATCTTCCCATGCATGAGGATCGTGCCCTGTAACTATTAACGCATTTTTTTCTTTTGCGAGTTTTTTAAGTTTCTTCACTGAGTCAACAGTATCAACAGCTGAGCACACTAAGCCTGGAAGAGTTAAATCATTCCAATGATCCATTGTGTAAGCTGCATCAATTGTTAATAAAATGTATCCTGAGTTATTCAATCTCACTAAAAAAGATTGATGGCCAGGAGCATGGCCAGGAGTGAAGATAATAATTATAGATCCATCACCATAAA
>SGZV01000027.1 GCA_004321805.1 alpha proteobacterium HIMB59
TTGTAATTATGGAAAACATATTCTGCTAGAAAAACCCCTTGCTCTTAATTCAAAAGATATTGATCCTTTAATTAAAGCTGCAAAAAAAAATAAAGTCATAATTAAAGAAGCCTTTATGGTAAGACATCATCCACAATGGCAATGGATCAAAAAATATATTAAATCAGGCAACATAGGTAAGATCACAAACATTTCCTCAGTTTTTTCATACAATAATAAAGATCCTAAAAATATTAGAAATATTCCAAAATATGGAGGTGGTGCAATATATGATATTGGATGTTATCCAACAGTTATATCTAGGTATCTCTTAGATAAGGAACCTAAAAAATTAGTAGCAAGTAATTTTAAAGATAAGAATTTCAAAACGGACATCTTGTCTTCTGTGCTCATGGACTTTGGTGGTATTTATTCATCTTTTACTGTTGCTACTCAAAGTAATAAATCACAACAAGTTTTTATATTAGGTACAAAAAAATCAATCGTTATTGAAAATCCATTTAATGCGGAACCTAAAAAATCAACAAACATAGTGATCTATAACGGAAACTCTATTTACAGAAAAGACAATACTATCAAGACATTCCCTCCAATTGATCAATATAAAGTGCAAGTTACTGCATTTTCAGATCATTTATTAAAGAAAACTAAAGTTGACTATGATTTAGTAGATGCAAAAAAAAATATGAAAGTTTTGGATGCTATTTTTAAATCCTCTACAAAAGGTTCTTGGGTTAAGGTTTAATTTTTTTGACAAATATTTTTGCCAATATCTCGCCAAAATTTTTATGTGTTTTTTTTGACCAATGAATGGGATCATTTTCTGAAGAAACAATAAATTCACTAGTATCAATAAATTCAATTTTTTCAGCTTTACATATGTCCTTATAAAATTCATTTAATTTTTTTGATTTTTCAAAAGCTCCAATCCACTCTTTATAATTAATCCAACTTTCATCTACTGATAATTTTCCAAGGATTGGTGGAATAAGAATTACTACTTCAGATTTTTTTTCATCATGCCATGTTCCTTCTCCTGAGTTTGTATCATTAGCAATTGATATTAGATCCAATACGCCATTAGCTACATCTTTAGGTTGTCTGGCAAATCTTGCTTTTAGATCATTTGTGCCAAGGAGAATTATGACTATATCAATAGGGGAGTGTGATAATAATGTTGATTTAAAGGTGACAGTACCATTTAAATGTTTTCCATCTTCACCATCATCTATATTAGTTGTTCTTCCAGGTAAGGCATCTTCAATAATTTTACAATCTATACCAACTTTATTAAGGTTACTTTCAAATATTATTGGCCAACGACTCTCATAACGTTTGCCATTATCCTCATCAACGTAGCCCCAACTATTTGAGTCACCAAATATTAGTATATTTTTCAATGAGCGCTTGAGGGAGACCATAAATTAATATTTCCCTCTTTAGCTCTTTTATTTATTTCAATGAGTTCTGATTTAGAGAATTCTAAATTTTTAAGTGCTTCTATATTTTCTTTTAATTGTTGAGTTGTTCTGACGCCAATTAAAGCAGAGGTAACTGCTTTGTTATTTAAAACCCAAGCTAATGCCATTTGGGATAATGACTGTCCTCTTTTTTTTGCAATTGAATTTAAGTCATTAATAATTTTTGTATTATTTTTTGTGATCAAAGTTTTATCAAATGAACTGTTTTCACTGACACGAGTACCTTTTGGAATGCCTGATAAATATTTATTTGATAAAAATCCCTGTGCCAAAGGTGAAAAAGCAATACATCCTACACCATTATTTATAAGTGTTTTTGTTAAATCTTTTTCAATCCATTTATTAAGTAGGGAATAGGAAGGTTGGTGAATAAATAATTTAATACCTCTATTTTTAAGTATTTTAATCATTTCATTAGTTTTTTTTGCTGAATAAGAAGACACCCCAATATAAAGGGCTTTACCAGATCTATATATGCTTTCAAGAGCATCAGCTGTTTCCTCCAAGGGGGTATTAGGATCAAAACGATGTGAATAAAAAATATCTACATAGTCTAATTTCATTCTTTTTAAACTTTGATCACAACTTGCAATAACATGTTTTTTAGATCCCCATTCTCCATATGGACCATCCCACATATCATACCCTGCTTTTGAAGATATAATGAGCTCGTCTCTATATTTTCCCAAGTCGCTTTTAATAATTTTTCCAAAATTACTCTCAGCACTTCCGTAGGGAGGCCCATAGTTATTTGCTAAGTCAAAGTGCGTGATTCCATAATCAAAAGATTTAAACAATATTTTTTTTGACTCTGAAGACATGCTCTTGCCACCAAAGTTATGCCAGAGACCAACAGAAAGAAGAGGGAGTTTTAATCCGCTATTCCCACAATATCTATACTGCATTGATGAATATCTTTTATTTTTAGCTTTATATTTCATTAGTATTTTCCTTTATTTCACTAAGATTAGGCATTGAGTTGGCTGCACCTTCTTTAGTAACTGATATTCCTGCAACCAGACTTGCAAATTCAATACTCTTTTTATAATTTTTATTTTCTGACAGTCCAACACAAAAAGCTCCATTAAAAGCATCACCAGCACCGGTAGTATCTATTACAGGGTTATTCAATTTTTTAGCAGGAATTAAAAATTCTTCATTTTCATTTTTAAAAAAACATCCTTTATCACCTAATGTAATCAAAATATTTTTAACTCCCATATCTAAAAATTCTTTCCCAGCTTCTCTACAATCTTTTTCACTTTCAATATTTTTATTTAAGTAAAAACTGGCCTCAGTTTCATTAGGTGTAAAAAAATCAATTAATCTAAAAAAATCTTTTGAAAATGCACTTGCGGGAGCTGGATTTAGTATTGTAGTTGCGCCACATTCTTTTGCTTTTTTAAGGGCATAGAATGTTGCATCTTTTGGAGTTTCTAATTGAGTTAGGAAAATTTTTGACTTCTTTATAATTGGCAAGCAGTCATCGATCATTTTTTCATCTATGGTTCCCGCAGCCCCAGGTACAACATTGATGGCATTTTCACCAGTTTTTTCATTAATCATTATTCCAGCTGCACCGGTTGAATTGATAGGATCAAATTGTATTCCATCAAAGTTTATTTTTGCTTTTTTATACAAAGATATCGCTAAATCTGAATAGTTGTCTTTTCCCAATTTAGTTATGAAAGAAACTTTTCCTCCAGATCTTGCAGCCGCTATTGCTTGATTGGACCCTTTTCCCCCTGGACCGATTATGTGTTTTTTTCCAAGTATAGTCTGCCCCTTAATTGGAATACTGTCTGAAAAAAAACAGAGATCAGCAACAAAAATTCCAAAAACACAAATGCTCACTTATTTAGTACCCAAACAGAGCCATCTGGTTTAATAACTCCTTTGGTTAAAATAAAACATCCAAAAGGCCTAGTTTCATTTGTTGTAATAATTGCAAATGCATTTTTAGCCTCATCGTAAAACTTAAATCTTTCTATGGATCCCATTTCCCAGTTAGTACCAGCTACTTCGTGCATTATGTTATTCAATTCTTTGTGAACATCATTTAATTCTTCTGGATTATCATCTATCTGCATTCGAACCACTGGATATTTTATAAAACTATCCAATGGAAAAATTGAAAAGATAGCTTTGGCAGCTTTAGCTGTATCTACGCCATCTATTCTGTGAACACGTGAGTTCATAGAGTAAGCTGGAAAATTAGAGTCACATAAGATCAGTTTATCACCGTGCCCCATTGCTCTTAAAGTGTAAAGCACTTCAGGGCTTAAAATTGGATCAATATTTATTAGCATATCAATATAGAACTAAATAAATGAGACTTATTCAACAAATTTAATTTACCTCAATGGGCTTTGATCTAAGTCTTTTGACGGTTTCCAACTCAGCTCTTCTGCATAATCGTGGAGGTAATCCTTTGCTTATTAGTTGTAAGTCTCCATATACTATTTCACCCATTTCAAAGAAAACACTATCCAATGCACCAGCACGGTGAGCAGACAAAAGAATATTTTTTTGTTTTCTTATGATGTCAGTCTTTTTTACAGGTTCATCTGGAAAAACATCAGTAGCAACCTTAATTTTACCTTTTTTTAAAACATCATTTAAATCATTAAAGTCTACTACACTTGCCCTACTTAAAAGTAAAAGACATGAATTTTCCTTCATGGAATTAAGAAGTTTTTTATCAATCATGTTTTTATTTTTTGTAGTTATGGAAGCTAATACATAGATAACATCACATTCTTTAAAAATTTTCTTTAAGGATGCGGGTTTACATCCTTGGTCTTTTAATAATTTCTCTGGTAACCAGGGATCAAATACTAAAAAATCAGAGCTAAAAGGATGCAACAAGGGTTTTAAATTTTTCCCTAAATCTCCAAATCCAATAAAACCAATTTTGTTGTTTTGTAAAAGACTGCAATTTAAATTTCCCTCTAATCCATATTTTTCATTGCCATTAATAAAGTCTAAGTGTGAAGTATGAATATCTCTTTTTAGAGAAATGGTAAATCCTAAGGCAATTTCAGCAACAGTTTGTGCAAACACAGGAGCTGTTGAGAGGACGTAGATATTATTTTTAAAGCAATAATCATAATCCATATTGACCATGAAGTTACTTTCAACGTTAAAAATAGCTTTTAATTTGGATGCTTTTTGAATTAAGTCAGTTGGAAGATCGGGCTGTCCAATGATAAAATCAGCTTTGCTAATAAATTGTTTATAGAATTTATGTTTATTGGATTTAGGGACATTGATTAATTCAAAATTTTTTTTTAAAAGATTAAGTTTTTCTTTCGTAAAAATTAATTTCATCTCTCTTGGGTAAGGGTCAATAAGAATAGTTTTCATTAGATGATTATATCAATTATTTATATTTTTGATAATCTAACTTCTAATGAAAAGATCTGAAATAAATATAGCAATCCAAACTGCTAAAGAAATGATGGAGAAATATTCCTGGACTCTTCCACATTGGGCATATTGGTCAAAGAGTGATTATGAAAATAAAAGTGAATTAAGAAAATATCTAAATAAACATCAAATGGGATGGGATGTTACTGATTTTGGTAAAGGAATATTTCATGAACAGGGTATTACATTATTTTGTATAAGAAATGGTATTCAAGGTGATGCAAATGATAAACCCTATGCAGAAAAATTACTTTTTATGCAGGAGGGGCAAGAAATTCCCTTTCATAGTCATAAAATTAAATTAGAAGATATTATCAACAGAGGTGGTGGAGATTTAGCTATTGAGTTTTTAGAGGTTGATGAAAAAGATCAAGAATTATCAAATAAAATAAATGTTCTAGTTGATGGGGAAAAAATTCTACTTGATCCCCATGAGCCATTGATTTTAAAAAAAGGTCAAAGCGTTACTGTAGAAAGAAATATTTTTCACAGATTTTATGCAGTTAAAGGATCTGGAATGGTAATGGCAGGAGAAGTATCCCAAGTTAATGATGACAATAATGATAACTATTTTCTTGAGCCAGTAGGTAGGTTTAGTGAAATACAAGAAGACGAACTACCTCTTCACCCCCTTTGGAATGAAATCTAATGCATGGTGGAGTGATTGGTTTAGGTATTTGGTGTGTTGATACTACCTACAAAATAAATAAGCTTCCTGAAAGAGGCACACTTGAGTCTATAATAGATAGTAATCAATGTGTTGGTGGGGGCCCTAGCAACGTCTTAACTGATCTATTCTCTTTAGGATTTAAATCTAATTTGATTGCTATGGGCTCAATAGGAAAAGATAATAATTCAATACTAATTAAAAATCATTGTCGAAGTAATGGGATTATCTCAAAATACTTATCATCATCCTCTAATGTCCCAACATCTCATTCGTTGTGTATGTCTGAGAAACACAAGGAAAGAACTTTTTTATATTACTCTGGTGCAAATGAATTATTAGATATTAAGCATTTTAAAATAAAAAAAATTAAAAATAATCCTAAAATTTTATATGTTGGATACCTTAGTCTTTTAGGAAAATTAGATTATTTTGATGGCAAAGAGACAAGGCTTTGTAAAGTTTTAAAAGAGGCTAGAAAAAAAAATTTAATTACTATTCTTGATTTAGCTTCAAATAATGTCCCAAATTTTCAAAAGATTATTTTTAGTGCTCTTCCTTATACCGATTATCTTTTATTAAATGAAATTGAAGCCGAATTGCTATTTAACTCTTCACTTTTAAATTCTAATAACCAATTAAATAAAAAATTGATAATAAAATTATCTAAAAAAGTTTTTCAAAAAGGTTTACAAAAGGCCCTAGTTATTCATAGCCCCCTAGAGTCACTGTATATTTCTCAAGATAATAATTACCATTCCAAATCTAAAAAAATCCCAAAAAAAAATATCAAAAATGCTGTTGGAGCTGGAGATGCTTTTTGTGCAGGTTTTATATTTGGTATTCATGAGGAATGGGATATAGAGACTACATTAAAGAAGTCTCATGCTGCGGGATCAGCTATGATGAAAATTAATACATCTTCAGGTAATTTACCAAATATAAAAAATCTATAACTTTAAAATTGGATCTGTAATTTGAAGATCTTTTTTTAGAGGTCGATCTGGAACTAAATTTTTTTGTTTTAATTCATCATGATACAATTTCACTGCATCATCAGTTTTTAAGTTTTCTTCAATGACAGCTCTCATGATTTTGACAAGTGATTTGGGACTTTCTGAAAGATTTATTTTTCTGCCAAAAAGAGCAACTTTTGCACCATATTTACTTGCTTTGTTAATTAATTCTAAACAGTCTCTGGTGGTTCCTTTGCTTCCACCTAATATACCAACAATCAAATTAGTAGGATCGTAAGTGGCTAAGTCTTCCATAGCTTTAGGGCCATTATAAGCAATTTTAAGAAATAAGGGTCTTTCATCTTTAGTTTGACCTGCAATGGCCTTAATAATGCAGTCATTTATGTAATCGCCTAGTTCTTTTGGTTTTAAGCCAATGTTGATTGGAGGATTAAAAACTTCTAAGAAATGTTTAAATTTATAATTTGTAGCTTCGATACGAAAATCCCGATAAGCATTTAACATTGACAAATCAAAATCTACATTCTTAGAGAAAGTCATTGAAAATAATCCTAAGTTTGCAAATTTTGATACACTATTTAGACGTGCAGATCTAAAGGGTCTTGGATTGGTAGATCTGTAATTACCATTTCTCATTAACCAGATATCTGAAGTATCATTCATACGAATTGCTGGAGTAACTTTAGAATTTTTAAATATTTTTTTTTTGATTAAATCTTCACCAACAGACGCTGACA
>SGZV01000028.1 GCA_004321805.1 alpha proteobacterium HIMB59
ACTCATTTAACTCAGGCAAAGGTGACTCCAATGAGAATTTTTCAACTTCTTTTATTTGTTTTTTTATGTCAGTTTCTATATTAGATAAACTCTCTTCATCTATCTTAAAGTCATCAATTAAAGCCTTTTTCATATTTATTAGGGGATCATTGGATTTCATATCACTAACTTCCTCTTTAGACCTATAAGTTGCCGGATCTGACATAGAGTGTCCTCTGTACCTATATGTGTCCATTTCAATTACATAAGGCTTAGAGGTTTCATAAATATGCTCTCTGGCTCTAATTGCTGCTTGGCTAACATCAAAAAAATTCATACCATTGATTTTCTCACCTTTAATACCAAAGACCGTCGCCCTTTCAAATAATTCATTTCCAGCAGCTGCTCTGTTAACAGCAGTTCCCATGCCATATTTATTATTTTCAATAATAAATAAAACAGGCAATTCCCACAATGCAGCTAAATTGAAAGCTTCAAACACCTGTCCATTGCTCATTGCACCATCACCAACGTAAACTCTGCTGATCTTTTTTTCATTTCTATACTTATGCGCAAACCCAAGGCCCACACCAATGGGAACCTGAGCACCAACAATACCATGACCACCATAAAATCTATTTTTTTTTGAAAACATGTGCATAGATCCACCCTTACCTTTAGAAATTCCATCTTTTCTTCCGGTCAACTCAGCCATAACTAATTTTGGATCAACACCACGTGCCAATATATGGCCATGATCTCTGTAAGAGGTTACAACAGTATCCTCAGATTTTATTGATGACAGGATGCCTATAACTACAGCTTCTTGGCCAATGTATAAATGGCAAAAACCACCAATTTTCCCAGAACCATATAATTGTCCTGCCTTTTCTTCAAACTTTCGTATGAGAAACATTTTCTCATAAAACTTAATTAGTTCATCATTAGAAAAAGAATTGTTAATTTTTTTTACCATTTAATCTAATTTAATAATTACCTCGGAGTCTGTTGGATTAGTATTTTTTTGTTTTGATATTTCATCAATATAATCATCTTTATTGGAATAGAAAGAATGTAAGTCTACATTCAAGTCTATCATATTTTTTTTAAGGGTCTCTTGAAGTTTTATATACATTTTTTGTTCAAACTGATGAATTAGATAATTACCGATATTAAACTTTCCATAAATAGTATGATAAATAAGGTAAATTAATACAAATGCAAAAAATAAATTAATAATACTGTTAGCTTTTAAAAACTTCACTTAATTTACCAGCATAGCCCTGAATCTTATTACTTTCTGATATTCTAAGAAGCTGATTATATTTAGCAACCCTGTCCGAACGAGCAAGAGAGCCAGTTTTGATAAGAGGACATGCAGAAGCAACAGCTAAATCAGATATGAAAGAATCCTCAGTTTCACCAGATCTATGCGACATAATTGAAGCAAAGTTATTATCTGAAGCCATTTCAATAGCTTTAAGTGTCTCTGTTACGGTACCAATCTGATTAAGTTTTATTAAAATGCTATTGGCTTGTTTTTGATCAATACCAGTTTTCAACTTTTCTAAATTGGTAACGAATAAATCATCTCCAACTAAACGTATTTCTGAACCTAGCTGTTTAGTTATTTCGGTCCAACCATCATAGTCTTCTTCGTTTAAAGCATCTTCAATTGAAAATATTGGATAATTTTTACAAATATTTTTATAAACATCAATCATTTGGTCTGTTGAATAACTATTACCTTCAAAATTATATTTTCCATCTGAGTAAAATTCACTTGAAGCTGAATCAAGAGATATTTTAAATTGATCATTTTGTTTAAATCCAGCTTTATCTATAGAATTGCAAATCAGATCCAAAACATCTAGATGGGATTTTAAGTTTGGAGCAAACCCACCTTCATCTCCCAAATTAGTATTTAAAGATTTACTTTTTAAATCACTTTTAATATTAGATATAACAGCATGTGTTGCTGCAAGTGCTTCCTTAAGAGAATTAAAACCTATAGGTAAAATCATAAATTCTTGGAAATCTACATCATTGTCTGCATGCTGACCGCCATTAATGACGTTTAGCATAGGTACGGGGATAATTAAATTACTGTCTCCTTGAGAAAGAAAAACATTTCCAAAATTTATATGAGACCATGCTTTGTAAAAAGCTAGGCTCAATGAGAGAATAGCATTTGCTCCAAATTTAGACTTATTGTCAGTTCCGTCTAATTCTATTAAAAATTGATCAAAGTCTTGGTAGTTTGAAAAATCTTTTGAAACTATATTGGGTTTAATTTGATCATTTACATTTGATACAGCTTTTAAAACACCCTTACCACTCATTCTATCTTTGTCTCCGTCTCGTAATTCTAGTGCTTCAAATTTTCCAGTTGAGGCACCAGATGGAACCATACCCCTGAATGAAAGAGGTATATTTTCAATCATTAATTCACATTCAACAGTTGGGTTACCTCTACTATCGAATATTTCTCTTGCTATAATATTTTGTATTTTCATTTTATTTTGCTGCCTTATTTATTTTATTAATAGAATTTAAAAGCTTTGGCATATTATGCAAATGCATCATATTTGGGCCATCGCTTAATGCTTTTTCTGGATTGGGATGAGTTTCAATAAAAAAACCAGCTAGCCTTAAAGAGGCAGCAGATTTTGATAAAGGAACAACGTATTCTCTAGCACCCCCACTCTTTATACCCATCCCACCGGGTAATTGAACACTGTGGGTACTATCAAAAATTATAGGATATCCAAAATGCTTCATGAAATGAACACCTTTAAAATCATTAATCAAGTAGTTATAACCGAAAGAATTGCCTCTTTCAGTAATAAGAATTTTTTTATTATTTTGGTTTTCAATCTTTAAAATAATATTTTCAATTTCTTGATGTGATAAAAATTGACCTTTTTTTACATTTACAATTTTTTTTGTTTGTGCAGCGACTCTGATTAGATCTGTTTGTCTACATAAAAAAGCTGGTATTTGTATAATGTCTAATAAAGACTCTAGTTTATCGATCTGATTTGTTTCGTGAACATCAGAAGTAATAGGAATTTTTAAATCCTTTTTTAAATTTTTTAAAATATCAATTGACCTCTCAATTGAAACTTTACTTCTAATGGTCTTATCAGAGCTCCTATTAGCTTTATCAAAACTACATTTAAAAACAAAATTAAAATTATTTTTAGTAGAATGTTTAATTAATTTAGTTGCTACTTGTCTTACTAATTTTTCACTTTCTAATAAACATGGGCCCGAAATAAGTAATAGTTTTTCATTATCATTTTTTATATTGATTTTACCTAAAGTAACTTTTTTAGACATTTTTATGAGCAAGACTATTCTTAATGAAAGATAAAAATATTGGGTGTGGTTTAAAAGGTTTAGATTTTAATTCAGGATGATACTGCACAGCTAAAAACCATTTGTGGTTTTTATTTTCAACAATTTCTAAAAGTTTTTTATCTTTTGAAAAACCAGAAAATATTAAATCCCCTTTTTCAATGATTGATTTAAATTTGGGATTTACTTCATAACGATGTCTATGTCGTTCGCTAATCATCTTTTTTCTATAAATTTTAGAAGCAAGTGAGTTTTTTTTAATAAAACAAGGATAAGCACCAAGGCGCATAGTTGCTCCAAGATCATTTTCTTTAGACCTTTTAATTTTTTTATTTTTTAAATTCCATTCAGTCATAAGTGATATGATATTGTTTTTATATTTACCAAATTCAGAACTTCCTGAATTTTTTAATCTAATGACATTCCTCACATATTCTATGATTGTTAGTTGCATTCCTAAACATATACCTAAAAATGGAACGTTGTTTTCTCGAGCAAATTTTATAGCTTCTAGTTTTCCAGGTATTCCTCTATTTCCAAAACCCCCAGGGATAAGTATACCGGAAGCAGATTTAAGTAATTCATTAACATTTTTTTTATTTATGGTTTCTGAGTCAATCCATTTAATCATTACGTTTGCCTGATTGTGGATGCCAGCATGATAAATTGCTTCATAAAGTGATTTGTAGCTATCTTTTAAGTGAACATATTTGCCTATAATGAAAATTTTTAAATCTTCTTTTGTTTTAGACTCTAAAATTTCAAAATTTTCCCAAACTGTTAAATTTTTTGCTTTAATTGGTTTAATCTTTAATTTTTTAATAACTAAGTCATCGAGTTTTGATTTTGAAAGAAGTTGAGGTACTTGATAAATGCTGTTTACATCATAAGAGGGAATAACAGCATTTGAGGGTACATTACAAAATAGACTGATTTTTTGAATTTCTTCTTTGCTAATCTTTTGATTGCTTCTACAAACTATGACATCTGGTTGTATCCCTGAATTTAGTAATTCCTTTACAGAATGCTGAGTTGGTTTTGTTTTAACCTCACCTGAGGTTTCAATATATGGAAGTAAAGTTAAATGTATTAGTAAAGTATCAAATTGACTTTCGTTTTTAAATTGTCTGATAGCTTCCAGAAAAGGAAGACTTTCAATATCTCCAACAGTTCCACCTATTTCACATATAACAACATCGTCTTTATGTGATGATTTAGTAATAGATTTTTTAATTTCTTCAGTGACATGTGGAATTACTTGTACTGTTGATCCTAAATATTCGCCTCGTCTCTCTTTAGCTAAGATTGTTGAATAAATCTTACCAGATGAAATCGAGTCATTTTTTGAACATGTTATATCTGTAAATCTTTCATAGTGACCAAGGTCAAGATCTGTTTCATATCCATCATCAGTAACATAAACCTCACCATGTTGATAAGGACTCATAGTGCCTGGATCTACATTAAGATAAGGGTCGAGCTTTCTAATTTTAAGCTTAACTCCTCTAGAGCAGAGTAATGAAGCTAGTGATGCAGTGACTATTCCCTTACCAAGTGATGATACAACACCTCCGGTAACAAAAATTAATTTCACTGATTAGGCACTTCTGGAATTTGCTCCTCTATTGAATCATCAATAACTATTTCATCTTGAGTCTCTTCTAAATCAGTTGATGAGGAATATTGTTTTGTTATTACAGCACCCATAAACAAGCACCAAAATAAAAAACCAAATCCAAGAGCGTATGTTATTTTTGTCATACCTGAGAATGAAGATTTATTTGCAGTCATACCACCTGTAAGTGAAGTTTGGGTACCAAGACCTAAGCTACCACCCTCTGTTTTCTGGAAAAGAATGATAAGTATAAGTACAGCCCCTATAACAGCACTAACAATCAAAAATAAGTTTATCATTATTATTTATTTAAAATATTTTATGAAATCAGATTTGGTAGATGCAGATCCAACCAAAACACCATTCACTTTTTGTAAACTTAGAATATCAGATACATTGTCTAAATTTACCGAACCACCATATAAAATTTTTATTTTTTTAAAAGAGTATTTTTTACAAATATCATGTAAATAATTGCTAATTTCATCAATTTCAGACATTTTGGGGGTTAAACCAGTTCCAATCGACCATAAAGGTTCATAAGCAACTATAATTTCTCTATAAGAAGTTTTTTTGTTAAAAATATTGTCTATTTGAGTTTTTAAGTATTTTTTAGTTTTTTTGGATTCATAAACAGATTTAGACTCACCGATACAAACTATTGGCGTAATATTGTTGGTTATACATAGATTGAGTTTTTTAGATACTGTTTGGTCATTATCTTTAAAATTAGATCTAACTTCTGAATGGCCTAAAATGCAGTATTTGATTTTATTTTCTCTCAAATAACTTATATCCAAAGAACCTGTGCTTGCTCCCAATCCATGCAAGTCTATATTTTGAGCAAATAGAGTATTTTTTGGATATTTTTTTTGCACCATTAAATGAAAAAAGTTATTAGGAGCGCTAATAATTTTGTGCTTTTTTGATTTAGAAAAAGAAGCTATAAGCATAGATAGAGAAGTTGTTTCTTTTAAATTTAAATATGATTTCCAATTAAATATTATATATTTCATGATGTTTTACTGATATCAGATAATAAATACAAATAAAATGAAAAAACTAATAGTATTATTTTTTAGCGCTGCCTTAGGTATAAGTTTTTTATTTATTGGATTTGGCTCTTACTTTGGACAAAGCCATGCTATAAAAGTTGGTGATATTAAAATTACTACTACTGAATTCTCAAGACAATATGAAAATTACAAAATAGAAAAACAATTATCTGGATTGAGTGAAGAAGAAGAACTCTACTCCAAAATTCAATTTGTAAATCAATATGTGAATCAGCTGGTATTTGAGGAATATCTTAATAAGAAAATTCAAGTAAGTGATAATTCTAAAAAAGTTGTTTTAAAAAAATCACTAAATAATGAAGAAATGTTTAATAATCTTGATGAAGCCAGTTTACAAAACTACCTAAAAGAAATTTCATCTGGAATTAATAAAGATATTTTTAATAATTCTTTAAACGTACAAGAATTAGTATCAATGGATATAAATGACTCTCTCTTAATCGAAAAAAATCTTACCATTTACGAGATTGATAAAAAACAAAAGAATATTCAAAGTAATTTCACTCAAGAATATTTAGATAATTATAATTTTTATAAAATTATTATTGAAGAATATGATATCAGAACATATTTAGAGGATAATTTAATTTCTGAACAAATACTTAATAAATATTATGAAGAAAATATTAATAAATTTACATCTAATAAAGAATATTCATATGAGCAAGTTATTTTAGATAAAAAATCATCTGATAACTTTGAAATTATAAAAAATAAAGAGAATGCAAAATTTAAATTATTTGAGAACATTG
>SGZV01000003.1 GCA_004321805.1 alpha proteobacterium HIMB59
TAAATTTTTATTTCTTCATTTTCAAATTTGTTGTATGTATTTTTATTTTCTATTTTTTCAACTTCAGCATAATACACGTGTACTATCTCATCTGCATATCCAGGAACAGGACAGTAAGTAGTAAGTTTTTTTAATTTTTTTGTTTTAACACCTATTTCCTCTTTTATTTCTCTTTTAATAGCTTGAATAAGTGTTTCTCCTTTATCCACTAATCCACCAACGATCTCATATTTAAGAGGTTTCTTTCTTACAAAATAAAAAGGTCTAAATTGTTTGATTAAGTAAAATTTTTTTTCTTCAGGTGAATAACAAAGAGCAAATACAACATCACCAATATTCAAAATTTCTCTAAAAATTTTATATGGTTTAATTGCTTTATTTTTGCTTTTAATCAAAAATTGATATTTCCAGAAAGGAAAAAAACCTTTTGAAAGCTGAGCCTTTTTTATTAATTTTATAATTTGCATATATGATTTTACCGTTTGACTATTTATAAGACAAAAGTATATATATTCAATACTCGGGGAGTAGCTCAGTCTGGTAGAGTGTCTGCTTTGGGAGCAGAAAGTCGCAGGTTCGAATCCTGTCTCCCCGACCACTTGTTTAAATGAAAAAAGCTATTATCAAAAGACCTTGTAAGACGAACATGCAATCTGGCCTCAAAAAGACTAAAGATTGGATAGTTGAGTTTGAATTCGACTCTACTCTTAAAAAAGACGTCTTGATGGGATGGAACAGCTCTGCAAATACTGAAAAACAAGTCAAATTATCATTTGCCAATCTTGATGATGCCATTAACTGGTGTAATAACAATAACTTCACTTATAGAGTTGTTGAACAGTCCTTAAAAAAGATTAAACCAAAGAGTTATGCTAGTAATTTCTTCAGTAATAGAAGAACATCTTGGACGCATTAGCCTAAATTAATAAATTTTTACTGTCTTATTAATTTCAAATTCTGTAAAATCCACACTTTAATTAGTGGAGGTTTTCTATGAAAAATCAAAGAGTATTAATAATTGGTGCTTTGGTTGTTTTGGCAGTTGCTGCCTTTTTCTTTTCTCAAAAACAAACTAAAGTTTCTGATATTAAAGTTGGAATTATTCTTGGCTTTACCGGTCCTATTGAATCATTAACTCCTGATATGGCATCTGGTGCTGAATTAGCTTTTAAAGAAGCTACAGACTCGGGTGAACTTTTAGGTGGTGCGAATATAATTCCTGTAAGAGCAGACTCAACTTGTGTTGACTCAGCTGCTGCTTCTACTGCAGCTGAAGACCTAATTGCTCAGGGTATTGTTGCGATAATGGGTGCAGACTGTTCTGGTGTTACTGGAGCTATCGCATCTAATGTAGCAGTTCCAAATGGTGTTGTAATGGTATCACCATCTGCTACTTCTCCTGCATTAACTGATTTAGATGATAATGGTTTATTTTTTAGAACCGCTCCATCAGATGCTAGAGGTGGTGAAGTATTAGCTGATATTACTAAAGATAACGGCGTATCAAGCGTAGCTATCACATATGTAAATACTGACTATGGTGTTGGTCTAGCTGATGTATATAAAGCTGCACTTGAGGCTCATGGTATTACTGTAACAACCACAACTGCTCATGAAGGTGATAAGGCCGATTATAGTGCTGAAGTAGGTGTTCTTTCATCAGCTGGTGGAGACGCTTTAGCTGTTTTAGGATATCTTGATCAAGGTGGAAATCAGATCATTCAAGGCTCACTAGATAGTGGTGCTTTTGATACTTTTGTATTATCTGATGGTATGATTGGTGACTCGTTAACAGATACCTTTGGAAGTGATCTGGATAAATCATTTGGCTCAATGCCTGGTTCTTTAGGTGAGGGTGCTCAGATGTTTGCGAAGTACGCTGAAGAAAATGGTGTTAACCCATCTGTCTACGTTGGTGAGTCTTATGATGCAGCCGCTCTGATTGTTCTTGCAATGCAAGCAGGTGAGTCAACTGATAAGTCATCTATTGCTTCAAACATTATGGATGTTGCTAATGGTCCTGGTGAAAAAATCATGGCTGGTGAACTTTCTAAAGGTTTGAAATTATTAGCAGATGGTAAATCTATTGATTATCAGGGTGCAACTGACGTAAGTTTTACTGATGTCGGTGAAGCATTTGGTTTATTTATTGAAAAGGGAATTGAAAACGGTAAGTTTGTAAACGTTTCCCAAAGATAAATTAATTCAATTTAAATCTAATCTGGGACAATAAATTGTCCCAGATGTCAAAATTAAAAGCTAATTTTCTTCTCAGGTAGTAGGCCCTCTGGCTTATATCTCATTACCAATAAAAGCCCAACTCCCATCATTAAATATCTAAAATAAGGAACACTCTCAATTAGATGAAGTTTTATAGGGTTATTATATTCTAAAAAAAACGTGCAAAAATTTATTATAAATAAGGCTATTGGAGCGGACTCTATCCATATAAACCAGACCACAAATCCCCCGAGAATTGATCCGTAATTATTTCCACTACCTCCAAGTAAGACCATTACCCATATTAAGAAAGTATATCTCAAAGGTTGATAGCTTGATGGCGTAAATAGACCATCATAAGTCACCAGCATCGCCCCAGCGAAGCCAATGATAGCTGATCCAATCATAAAGATATTTAATTGCTGTTTAACTATATTTTTTCCCATCGCTTTTGCTGCTGTTTCATTGTCTCTAATAGCCCTCATCATTCTACCCCAAGGAGAATTCACTGCTCTCTCTGATAAATATAGGAGTATTAATAAAGTTATTGAGAAAATGACTGTAAAACAAAGTTTGACGAAAATTCCTGAACTAGAAATTATAATATCTTTTGTTGTAGGTCCCCAAAAACGAATTGTTTCTATCATTTTGATGAACCATTCAGAATTTTGAAGATTGACCTCATACGGTGCTGGTCTTTTTAAACCTATAACATTTTTAACTCCTCTAGATAGCCATTCCTCGTGTTTTATTACTGAAACAATAATTCCTGAAATTAATAATGTTGAAATAGCTAGGTAATCGGATCTTAATCCCAAACATATTTTACCGATAACATAAGCAATAGCAGCAGACATAATACCACCAACAAACCATGAAAGAATTATAGGCAGTCCCAGACCACCTAAATAACCTTGAGCTGCAGGATTTATAGACTCAATAAGCTTTATCGAAGGTCCTGAAATTAGTTTTACAGCTGGTATTGTCAATACGACTATCAAAAATATTATTTGATATTTATATTTGGCGTTTGAAAATCTCTTGTTAATAAACAGGCATAAAAAAATAATAAAAATTAAGAATAGAAGTGAAAATATAATTCCTAAACCTCCCACATTCCAAGACTCAATTACTGGTGGCACTGACACTAAAATTGTAGCTAGTCCTCCAATAGCTAAAAAACCCATAACACCAAAATTAATTAAACCAGCAAATCCCCATTGAATATTTACACCCATGGACATAACTGCAGAAATTAGACATAAATTTAAAATTGAGAAAGCTACACCCCATGATTGAAGAATACCCACAATCAAAAGCAAAAATCCCATAATTGTAAAAGATGTTTTAGTGTCAATATTATGCATTAAATAACCTTACCTTTAAAAATTCCTTGAGGTCGAAAAATTAAAACTACAACCAGTATCGCAAAAGATATTGCAAATTTATAATCGGTGGAAATGTATTGAATTAAATTTGTTGAGTCTGATGAAAAAGGTAACAGGTAAAAAATAAATTTCTTGTATGCATAAGTTAAGGCAATTTCAGAAAAGGCAATAACAAAACCCCCATAAAATGCCCCTAACGGATTTCCAATACCTCCAACTATTGTAGCCGCAAATATAGGAAGGAGATTGTTAAAGTAGGTGAAAGGCTTAAAGCTTTTGTCTAAGCCGTATAAAGTACCACCTATTGTTGCTAATATTGATACTATAATCCAAGTTATCAATATAATTTTATTAGGATCAATGCCTGATAATAAGGCTAAATCTTCATTATTAGAGTAGGCTCTCATGGATTTTCCTGTTTTTGTTTTATTTAAAAAATTAAATAGGACAAAACAGGTTATGGATGTTGTTATAAGAGTTATAACCTGTGTAGATTTGATAGTTAGGCCTTCTAACAAGCCTGTAGTTTCTTTAAAATCAACAGCACTAATTATAAATCTTGATCCATCCATAAATACAATATCATTTGGGCCAATGATTATTCTTACTACTGCATTCAGAACAAACATAATCCCTAAACTCACAACTATGAAAGTAACTGGACTGCTTTTTTTATTTCTATAATACTTAAAGACTGTTCTATCAAAAAACAAACTCACACCTATTGTCAAAATTATACCTAATGGAAGTGCTAGTAGAGCTGTTGGTAATATTCCCAAGCTTATCCCCAATGATTTAAAAAGCCATGTAAACAAAATTACACACATAGTTCCAAAAGCCATTAAATCTCCGTAAGCAAAATTTGCAAATCGCAAGACGCCATAAATTAATGTAACGCCAATAGCACCGAGAGCTAATTGAGAACCATATGTTATCGAGGGAACTATAACGAAATTTGATAACAAAATTATTGCATTTATAAAATCCATTATCCTCCTAAAAAAGTCTTTCTAATTTCTTGATCATTTAATAGATCGTCACCTGTGCCTTGATAAGTATTTTGTCCTGTTACAAGGATATAACCTCTGTCAGAAATTTTTAAGGCCTGACTAGCATTTTGTTCTACCATTAAAATAGCAATATTTTTTTCTTTTATTCGTATTATATGTTCAAAAATTTCCTGCATAACAACTGGTGACACACCAGCAGTTGGTTCATCTAACATTAAAATAGATGGGTTATTCATCAAAGCTCTTGCAATTGCCACTTGTTGTCTTTGACCACCTGATAGCTCTCCAGCAAATTGCTGATTTTTCTCTTTGATAGCAGGAAATAGATCATACATTTCCTCAATCTTGTCCTCAATGTTATCAGATGATGTGAAAGCACCCATTTCAAGGTTTTCTTTCACTGTCAATTCTGAAAAAATATTATTAACCTGTGGAACAAAAGAAATACCAAGTTTAATTCTATCTTGCGTATTAAAATTAGATATATCGGTGCCATCTAATATTACTTTACCACTATCTAATTTTAACATTCCTAAAATAGCTTTCATTGCAGATGATTTTCCCGCACCATTAGGTCCTAAAATAGATACAATTTCACCTCTGTTAACATTAAAATTGCAGTCTTCTATTACTTTTACCTCTCCATAGCCACCTGTTAAATTTTTTGCATTAAAATACATCAGCTACTTTTACCTAAGTATGAGTCTATAACTTCATTATTATCTTTTACTTCTTTCGCAGTGCCTTGAAAAAGAACTTTTCCTTCAGCAAGAACAATTACTGGATCGCAAAGTTTCGTAATAAAATCAATATCATGCTCTATAATACAAAAAGTATAGTTTCGTTCTTCATTAAGTTTTAATATTGAATCACTTATTTCTTTAAGTAGGGATTTGTTTACACCAGCACCAACTTCATCTAGAAAAACTATTTTAGCATCAACCATCATAGTCCTAGCTAATTCTAATAATTTTTTTTGACCTCCAGAGAGGTTTCCAGCTTTTTCATTAATGAGATGATCAATCTTTAAGAATTTTAATACCTCAAAAGCTTTTTCTTTGATTTCATTTTCTTGTTTTTTAAATTTCTCTCTTGAAAAAATAGATGTAATTAAATTTTCACCTAATTGATTACCAGGAACCATCATTAGATTTTCTACAACAGTTAAATTAGAAAATTCATGAGCTATTTGAAAAGTTCTTAGAATTCCTAATTTAAAAAGCTCATATGGTTCTTTGCCAGTTACATCTAATCCATTATAAAAGACACTTCCTTGATCTGGTTTTAAATTCCCTGTTATAAGATTAAACAAGGTACTTTTTCCAGATCCATTTGGGCCTATTATTCCTGTTATTGAGTTTTCTTTAATTTCAATAGAACAGTCATTTATAGCTTTTAAACCACCAAAGGATTTATTCATATTTTGGACTTTTACTAAGCTAGTTTTCATAAAAAAAAATATATTAGAGTAGAATTATCAAACATGTAATGATAAAAATCTGAATTGTGCGCTCTTAGCTCAGCTGGATAGAGCATCTGCCTTCTAAGCAGAGGGTCGCAGGTTCGAATCCTGCAGAGCGCGCCATTTATAGCTTTTATGCTAAATATTCATTTATAATTATTTTATAACTAATTTAAATTCTTCTCTTAAATATGAATGAATCTCTTAAGACTAATTTAAACATCCACTTTCAAACTATCTACGGTGAAATATTAGATCAAAATGAAATTTTAAATCTAATTAACGATGTCTTAAATTTATATGACATGAAAGATTATGATCAATCTGACCCTTATTGGAGTCAAGAAGATATATTTCTAATTTCATATGGTGATACGTTTTTTGAAAATGAAATAAAAAAACTAAAAACTTTAAATAAATTCATGGATAAATATGCATATCCTAATTTTAATAATCTTCATATTTTACCTTTTTTTCCCTATAGCTCTGATGATGGTTTTTCAATTAAAGATTATGAAAAAGTAAGACATGATTTGGGAGATTGGAATGATGTTCAATCATTATCAAAAAAATACCAATTAATGTCAGATATTGTGATAAATCACGCATCAAAAAAAAGTCAATATTTTGAAGAGTTTATTAAGGGCAATGAAGAGTTTAAAGATTATTTCATAACTCTTAATGATACAAATGGTTATGAGAGTGTAATTAGACCAAGAAGCTCTGATCTATTTCAAGAAGTAGAAATTAATCAAGAAACTTTAAAGCTTTGGTGTACATTTAGCCATGATCAAATTGATCTTAACTTTAAAAACCCAAAAGTATTATTTTTTTTTATTAAATTAATTCACTTTTATTTAAAGAATGGAATTAAAGTTTTTAGATTAGATGCAATAGCATTTTTATGGAAAGAAAAAAATACGTCTTGCCTTAATCTTTTACAAACTCATGAAATTGTCAAATTAATAAGAACATTATTAAACGCTTACAGCAAAGATACTTTGTTAATTACTGAGACTAATTTACCAAATTTAGAAAACCTTAGTTATTTTGGTAATAGTGATGAAGCAAATTCAATCTATAATTTTGCATTACCACCTTTGCTTTTATGGACATTTCTAATGGGAGATAGTACAGCTATTCGTAAATGGTCTATGGGTATGCCACCTGCTAAGGATCATACAACATATTTCAATTTTATAGCATCTCACGATGGTATTGGTATAAGACCCACTGAGGGAATATTAACTGACAATGAAAGATCAACTTTGGTGAATATTATCAAAGATTTTGGTGGTGAAATTTCTTATAGAAGAAAATCTGATAATTCTGAGTCGGTTTATGAATTAAATATTGCTTTAATCGATGCTATGAAAGGAACTTTTAAGGGCATTGATCATATGCAAACAGAAAGATTTATCGCTGCGCATGCAATAATGTTAAGTCTTGAAGGAATCCCAGCCTTTTATGTTCACAGTGTTATTGGTACTTCAAATGATTACGAATTAGTTAAAAAAACTAAAAATAAAAGATCAATAAATAGAAAATCATGGAACTATGAGGATATTGATAAACTTTTATCTGACTCAAAATCTCAAAATTTTGTTATTTATAATAATTTAAAAAAATTAATTGAAATCAGAAAAAAACAATCTGCATTTCATCCAAATGCAACTCAATTTACTTTTAATTTAGGGCCAAATTTCTTTGGTATTTGGAGGCAAAGTTTAGATAAAAAACAGTCTATTTTTAGCGTAACTAATGTCTCAAATGTGTTTCAATATTTAGATCTCTCAGAACTTAATTTAATTGAGTCTAATGAATGGTGGGACTTGATTTCAAATGAAATCATAATAGATATTAAGGCAATAATTTCATTAAAAGCCTATCAGACTGTTTGGATAACAAACTATTAAAATAATAAATTAATGTTCAAATTTTTAAAATTTATTAAATTTTTAATTCTATTTGTAATTATTTTAATTTTTTCAGTTTATTTTTTTTTAAATTATTATTATCAATTTGGTGGTAGTCCTGACAAATATTCACAAGAAATAATTACTAATTCTAAAAATTTTAATGAGGACGGTTTTGTTAATATCTATGATATTCCAAAATTTAAATTAGACAAAAATCAAAAAAAACAAATAGATCCATCATTGAAAGATTGGTTCTTTCCTCCAGAAGATAAAAACCCCTCTAATCCCCTTCCTTCTATTCAATTTAAGAAAGATTTATTAACAGAGTCTAAATTTTCCTGGTTAGGGCATTCAACAGTGCTAATTAATACTGATAGTACCATAATCATGACAGATCCTGTGTTTAATAGAGCATCGCCAATACCTATTATTGGAAAACCATTTCTTTATAATAATGTAACATCATATAAAGATTTACCTGAAATCGATGTTGTTTTGATTTCTCATGATCACTATGACCATCTAGATGCTAAAGCTATGGTAGAACTTTCAAATAAAGTTGGTTTTTTTATTGTTCCTCTAGGAGTAAAAGGTCACCTAGTTCGATGGGGCATAGATCCTGATCAAATAAAAGAATTAGATTGGTACGAAAAATATTTTCATAAAGATATTAATTTCGTTCTTACTCCAGCACATCATTTTAGTGGTCGAGGACTATCTGATCATAACAAGACATTATGGGGTTCATGGGTAATACAATCAAAAAATCTAAATTTATTTTTTAGTGGTGATAGTGGATATACAGATTTATTCAAAAAAATTGGCAATGACTATGGACCTTTTGATTTAGCTTTTATAGAATGTGGGGGTTATAATTCTCATTGGGCTGATGTGCACATGTTTCCATACGAGGTAGTCCAAGCAAATATAGATCTGAGGTCTGAAGTATTTGTGCCTATTAGTTGGGCAAAATTTGATCTTTCTCTTCATTCATGGGATGAACCCATAATTAGAGTAACCAATGAGGCCAAAAATAGAGATCAAACAATCGGCTCACCAATGATAGGAGAGATTTTTGATTTGATGACAATTCCTACTAATCATTGGTGGAAAAATTATCAACCTTAATGCACTGATAAGAGCTTTAAACAAAATTCATATTTTGCTATATTTTGAATATGACCGATCCAAAAACATATAAATTTAATACAAAAACTCTTCATAGTGGACACCAACCAGATAAAAATTTTGGCTCTAGAGCTGTTCCTATTTATCAATCTACATCCTATTTATTTCAAGATGCAGACCATGCTGCTGCTCTTTTTAATCTAGAAGAGGGTGGTCATATTTATTCAAGAATTTCAAATCCTACCGTTGCTGTGCTGGAAGAAAGAGTTGCAGCATTAGAGGGTGGTTCAGCTACATTGGCTACCGCATCAGGGATGAGTGCTATGATGCTATCTCTTCTAACTATATGCAGTGCAGGTGATCATATAGTCGCTTCATCGCAATTGTATGGTGGTAGTTTTAATTTGTTGAGGCTAACACTTCCAAGATTTGGTATTGAAACTACATTTGTAAAACCTAGAGACATTGATGGTTTTAAAAATGCAATTAAGCCTAATACTAAATGTATCTTTGGTGAATTAATTGGAAACCCTGGCATTGAAATAATGAATTTACCTGAAGTTTCTAAGATTGCTAAGGATGCTGGGATCCCAGTTATTATTGATGGAACATTTAATACCCCTTATTTATGTAATTTATTTGACTTAGGAGCTGACATCATTGTTCATTCGCTTACCAAATGGATGGCAGGTCATGGAACTTCTATGGGTGGAGCAATAGTTGAAAAGGGAGAGTTTGATTGGACACAAGGTAATAAGTTCCCCACAATGACTGAACCATATATTGGTTATCATGGTTTATCTTTTGCGGAGGAATTCGGGCCAGCTGCTTTTACAATGAGGGCAAGAGCAGAGGGAATGAGAGATTTTGGACCTTGTATGAGCCCAACAAACGCTTTCAATATTTTAACTGGAATAGAGACTTTATCTATTAGAATGGAAAAACATATTTCAAATACAAAAATTATGTTGGATTATCTCACTAATAATGAAAATGTGACTTGGGTTAATCACCCTAGCTTATCTGATCATCCAGACCATGAAATAGCAATGAAATTAATGCCTAAAGGACCGGGTTCGATGATAGCTTTTGGTATCAAAGGGGGTAGGGAAGCTGGTCAATCTTTCATCAATGCTATGAAACTAACTTCACACTTGGCAAATGTAGGAGATGCAAAGTCTTTAGTAATTCATCCCGCATCTACAACACATTCCCAAATGGACAAACAATCTCTAGAACTTGCTGGCCTTACTGAGGATATGATTAGATTTTCAGTAGGTCTTGAAGACATGGAAGACATTATGAATGATTTTGATAATGGTTTCAGAGCTTCACAAAAACCCCGTCTTGTAGCTTCTAAATGAAGCAAAAAGTAAATGGTAAAGAAGCTTATTTCACAACTAGTGGAAGAGATATTGATAAAAATCAACCAACTATTGTTTTTGTTCATGGTAGTGGACTGACTCATGTTTCTTGGGTTCTTCAAACACGTTATTTTGCCTTTCATGGTTTTAATACTATAGCTGTAGATTTGCCAGGTCATGGCGACTCTGAGGGTCCTCCTCTAGAAACAATAGAAGAGATGGCTGATTGGATATCTGATTTACTTGACACTTTAGAAATTAAAAAAACCTCATTTGTTGGTCATTCACAAGGATGTCTGATAGGTTTAGAATTTGCCCATCGTCATTCTGATAAATTAGAACTTTTAGCTCTTATTAATGGAAGTCTTTCTATGAAAATGAATCCTGAATTATTAAATCTTGCATTAAACAAAGATAGTAAAGCTGTAGATTTAATGATTGATTGGGTTCACGGACCTTTAGGTCAAGTCGGAGGTCATCCTGTTCCTGGTCTTAGTCATATTGGTATGGGGAATCAATTGGTTTCTTCTAACAATAATGGTGCACTGGGTGCTGATTTTAATGCATGTGATAAATATAATAATGGTGAGAATGCTGCTAAAAGTATTAACAAACCAACTCTCTGTATTATTGGACGTTTTGACAGAATGACGCCTAAAAAAGTTGGTTTAGAATTAGCTAGTAAAATAAATAATTCTAAAAGTGTAATTATTGAAGACTCTGGTCATATGTCTATTCTTGAAACGGCAAGTGAAACAAAAAATCTATTGAAAGATTTTTTTAAAACTAACTATTGATTCTTATCTTATAAAGAATAAAGTTCTTTATATAAAACAAATCGTGATTTGAACTGATTGCTGCGATTTTAAAAAAAACGCTAAAAAGTTTTTATTTCAGTCACCATAGGAGAAGTTAATTGACGAAAAATATAAATATTTTAGATGGTGGTTTTGGACAAGCCATTATAAATAAAGGCTTAAATCAAATTGGAACACTATGGGGTTGCTCAGCGTACTTAGATCAAAAAGATCATCAAAAAGTTATAGAAACTCACTTGGAATTTATAAATGCAGGAAGTAAGATAATAACTACCTCAAATTTTACGATTAGAAAACGTCGCTTAGCACAAAACAAATTAGAAAATAAATTAAAAGAATTTTTAGAAATCTCAGGTAAATTAGCTCAAGAGGCGGTTAAACTATCCAATAAGAATATCAAAATAGCAGGATCCCTTCCAACCAGAGGTGAGACTTATAAATCAGATGTTTTTTTATCAGACGAAGAACTTTTAAAAGAATTTCATGAAAGTGCTTCGATCATAAACCCTTTTGTAGATTTATTTTACCTAGATGTATTGTGTTCCTCTAAAGAAATTAAATTAGCTTTAGAGTCAATAAAGTTTTTTAATAAACAAGCTATAGTTGGAATACATCTTAAAAATAATGGTAAATTACCTTCAGGTGAGTCTATTGCTGATTTAAAAAAATTATTATCTGCATATAATATTAGAGCAGTAATTGGTGGGTGTATAAGTCCAGAAATTTATCAAAAAGTATCAAATGAATTTAAGAGCTTAGATTATGAATATGGTTTTAAAGTAAATGCTTTTGAAAATATTCCCGATAATTGGTCAATTACCCCTAATGCCAACCCCAATCTTTCTTTAGGAAAACGAAAAGATTTAGATTCAAATAAATTTGTTGAATTTTGTAAATCTGCAATAAAAGATGGAGCTTCTTTTGTGGGTGGCTGTTGTGAAATCAATCATAATCATATCAAAGCATTATCAAACGAGTTGTAATTGTAGTTTATTCATGCTCTTATTAAGACATGAAGCATCAAGGTTCTTGTCACTGTCATTCAGTAAAATTTGAGATTGAGTCAAATTTAGAAAAAATAGTTCAATGTAATTGTTCTATTTGCATTAGAAGAAATGCTAAAATGATTATGATTCCAAAAGAAAACTTTAAGCTCTTAGAGGGATCAAAAGATTTATCCCTGTATCAATTCAATACAGATATAGCTAAACATTTTTTTTGTAAAAAATGCGGTATCTATACCCATCACAATAGAAAATCTGATCCTAATGGAATGGGTGTTAATTTGGGTTGTATCGAAGATATAGATCCCATGGAATTTAAAGCGATAAAATTTGACGGCAAAAAGCTTTAATATTTATCAATCCTTGATTTTAATATGAAAAAAACTAATATTGGCCATGGCTCAAGTTAAAGAATTTTTAACATTTGACGATGTTCTTTTAAAACCAAGAATTTCAAACGTTCTACCCAATGATGTTGAAATATCTACCAACATTACAAAAGACATTAAATTAAATATACCGATTATATCTGCTGCTATGGATACTGTAACAGAGTCCAAAATGGCAATTTCCATGTCTCAAAATGGCGGGTTAGGAGTTATTCATAAAAACTTCGATATAGAAACACAGGCATCAGAGGTAAAGCGTGTCAAAAGATTTGAAGCGGGTATTGTCTACAATCCAATAACTATGAAACCAGACAATACAATAGAAGATGTCTTAACTGTAATGGAGCAGCATAATATATCTGGTTTTCCTGTCGTCGATAATAATAATAAATTAAAAGGGATAATTACCAATCGTGATGTTCGTTTTGTAATTAATAAAAAAACTAAAGTCAAAGATTTGATGACTAAAAAAGTCATTACAATTACTAAAAATCAATCAACAGCTATGTCTTCATTTGGATTAGCAAAAAAATTATTACAAGAAAATAGAATTGAGAAATTAGTAGTAACTGACAAAAATCAAAAATGTATAGGTTTAATCACTGTTAAAGATATTCAACGAGGTGAAAAGTTTCCTAATTCTGTAAGAGATAAAAATGGTCAATTATTAGTAGGGGCTGCTATTGGCAGTAAACCCAATGATTTACTTAGAGCAATTGAATTAGAAAAAGCTGGAGTTGATATAATTTTTATCGATACAGCTCATGGTCATTCTAAAACCGTGTTAGATGCTTTTAAAAATATAAGAAAAAAATTACATCTTCCGATTGTAGTTGGTAATATAGCCACGCCTGAAGCAGCTAAAGATTTAATTAAGTTTGGTGCTGATGCTATTAAGGTTGGAATTGGTCCAGGATCAATTTGTACTACACGTATTGTAGCAGGAGTAGGAGTGCCTCAATTTACTGCTATACAAGAAATTTCAAAAATATCATCAAAATCAAAAGTTCCAATGATTTCGGATGGTGGTATTCGATATTCTGGGGACATCGTAAAAGCATTAGCTGTTGGCGCTAACAGCATTATGGCTGGTTCTTTGTTTGCAGGAACTGATGAGTCACCAGGTGAGGTTTTCCTTTTCCAGGGAAGGTCATATAAATCGTATAGAGGTATGGGTTCATTGGGAGCTATGGCAAGAGGCTCTGCTGACAGATATTTCCAAGATGAAATTAATGAAGCCATCAAACTAGTTCCTGAGGGAATTGAGGGCAGAATTCCTTATAAGGGACCTGTATCAAATGTCTTATTTCAATTAACTGGTGGTTTGAGATCTGGTATGGGTTACACAGGATCAAAAAATTTAACTCAACTGAAAAAAAATGCTGAATTTGTAAGACTAACCAATTCAGGTATTAATGAGAGCCACGTTCATGGCGTTCAAGTTACTAAAGAAGCTCCAAATTATCGCTCCAATTGACAAAATCTGTTTTAATTATTGATTTCGGTTCGCAGTATACGCACTTAATTGGAAGAAAAATTCGTGAACTTGGTATTTATGCTGAGATCTATCCACCTAAATACTTAAATAATGTTACTAATATTCTTAATCACTCTGTTCTAATTTTATCTGGTGGTCCTGACTCGGTTTTAAATAAAAATTCACCAAAAATAGATATTCCTTTAGCTCAAATTCCTATTCCTATTTTAGGTATATGTTATGGATTTCAGTATATCGCAAATGAATTTGGTGGTGAAATAGAAAAAAGTAATCATCGTGAATACGGCAAAACAATTATTAAAATTGGAAAATCAGATTTTTTTAAAGATACCCAAACAGAACAACAAGTATGGATGTCTCATGGTGATAGTTTAAAGACAATTCCAAAGGGTTTTAAAGTTTTAGCTAAAACTAGAAATAAAGTCCCAACTGTAATATCCAAAAAAAATATATTTGCTATTCAATTCCATTGTGAAGTTACTCACACTGAATATGGTACTCAAATTTTAAAAAATTATTTATTTGACTTGTGTCAATTAAAGCCCAATTGGAGAAATAATGATTTACATCAAACAATTGGTAGATATTTCAAAATTAATGTGAAAGAAAAAAAACCACATATAATTTGTGCAGTTTCTGGCGGTGTCGACTCTACTGTTTTAGCATTTGCAATATCTAAATATATAAAACTTGAAAATGTTCACTTCATATTTGTTAATAATGGTTTACTTAGAAAATATGATGTTAAAAATATTAAAGCGGTCTTTAAGTCTTTTAATCTTAAATTAAATATTATCAACGCTGAACATATGTTCTTAAAGAAATTAAAAAATATTACTGACCCAGAGCATAAAAGAAAAGTTATAGGTGGTTTATTTATTGAAGTCTTTTCTAAATATATTCGAAAATTAGACCAAAAAGATTTTTATTTAGCTCAAGGAACTTTGTACACTGATATTATTGAAAGTCGCTCCTATCATGGGGGAAAAAGTGTAACAATAAAATCACATCATAATGTTGGGGGCCTTCCAAAAGACCTCAAATTTGATGTAATTGAGCCCTTTAGAGAGTTATTTAAGGATGAAGTTAGGAGATTGGGTCTTTTTTACAAGCTTGATGAGAGGTTTATTAATCGTCATCCTTTTCCAGGTCCAGGATTAGGTATTAGGTGTATTGGTAAAGTTAACAAACAGCGATTAGACACCTTAAGAGATATTGATGAGATATTTATCAATTTCTTAATTGAGAAAGACTTATACAACAAATCCTGGCAGGCATTTGCAGTCTTATTGCCAGTAAAGTCTGTTGGTGTAATGGGGGATGAAAGAACCTATGAAGAAACTTGTGTTTTAAGGTGCATTAATTCTGTTGATGGAATGACTGCAGATGTAACCAATATTGACATTTCAATTTTATCCGAAGTAGCAACTTTGATTGTTAACAAAGTCCCAAGAGTGAATAAAGTTTTATATGATATAACGAGTAAACCACCATCTACTATTGAGTGGGAATGAATTTAGATATTTCGAAAAAGCTAAAATCTAATTTTTTAATTTTTGATAAAATTCTCTATCTAATTTTTTAAAAATTTTAATTATTTTCTTTTGTTGTTTTTTTTTAGATATATAGTTTTAATGATTATAAGCAGATGAGTAATATTAAAAAATTTTTTTTATTTTTTATCTTTTTTTTTATTCTAAATAATCTCAATGGTCAGGAAATACCAAAAACAAAATCATATTATGTCGTAGATAGCTATTGTTGTGGAGGAGAGGACTCCGATCCTCATGCTGTTTTTGGGGTTGAGTCTCCAAATGGGTATATATTATTGGGTAAATCTCTTGATGATACATATACAGAAAATGGATTTGCTGTAAAAATTTCTAAAAACCTTCCTGATGAAAAATTGTTTCTTCATCCTGATGAAGAAGAAACATTTGATTGGTCATTAGTTGATGGCGAAAATGGAATGAGAGAGGGTTTTAATTCTGCTGTTGTTTTTAATGAGCATATTTTTATCGCAGGATATAAAGAAACCAAAAAGAATGTTATTGATAGATACTTGATAAAAGTTGGTTTAAGCGATGGTAAAGTAGTTTGGTCTAAGACCTTTCCAAGCAAATCAAATAAAAAATCGAGTGCTTTTGAATCTGTTATACTTACCAATGAGAATGGCATTCTCCTAACAGGCGTTACTAATTCATCATATGATGAACTTGAGGGTTTTAAGTCTTATGGCAATCCTACTTCTGGTAATGCTTTTTCAATGTATCTATCAAGTGAAAATTTAATCTCTAATGATCCACCTTTGAACCCAAACTGGGAAAAACAATATAAAAATTCTTTAACTGGAAAAAGTATAAAAAATATTAATGGTTCAAATGATTTTCTAATTGCTAGCTCTTCTCATGAGCCAACAGTAGCTAAAGTTTTAAAGATAGATAAAGATGGAAATTTAATTTGGGATAAAAAATACCCAAATCATGGAGAAATAACAGATATTGTCTCATTTCAGGATAGTTTTTATCTCTCTGGACATAATGGGAGTCATAGAACAGGTATAGATGGAAGCATTACAAAAATTTCTAGTGATGGTAAAAAAATTTGGAATAAGTCCTATGGAAATACTAAAGAGGTGAATCATGATTTTTTTGAAGAATCTTTAGTTGAAAATAATCTAATATTTGATGAATGCTGGTCAATTACAAGTATATTGAATGAAGGAATTGTTATGGCTTGTGGAACGGGCATAGAAGAATGTGAGAGTGTGCCTGAAAATACTCAGGCTAAATGTGAAGAAGATCCTAGAACTACTTGGAGGAGTTATTTAGTAAAAATTGATTCTAGTGGTGACATTATATGGGAAAAAACAGGTTCATTTACTTTTCCAGGTGAGGAGGATACTGATGATTTACCTTCTACTGCCTCAGAGTGGATATTTATTACTCAAGAGGGTTATGTTGCATCTATAATTGATTTAGCATTTGGAATTGGTTTAGAAATTTTAGAATAAGATTAATTTAAATTTTTATAATTAAAATTTCTCTAAACAATTTAAATTTGTATTTATAAATAATGGAAACATTAAAACATTTTGATGTTATAATTATTGGCGCTGGAGCAGCAGGTATGATGTGTGCAATAGAGTCAGGTAAAAGGGGAAGGTCTGTTCTTTTATTAGATCATGCCAAAAAAATTGGTGAAAAAATTAGAATATCTGGAGGAGGAAGATGTAATTTTACTAATTTAAATACACATCCCTCGAAATTTATATCATCTAACAAAAAATTTATGGTTTCAGCTTTAAATCAGTACACCCACAATGATTTTATTAAATTAGTTGAATCTCATAATATTAAATTTCATGAAAAAAAACTTGGTCAGCTTTTCTGTGATAATAGTTCTCAGCAAATTATTGATATGCTTCTTGATGAGTGTAAAAAAGCAAATGTAAATCTTTTAACTGATGTAATTATTCAAAATATTTCAAAAAATGAAACAAATTATTCTGTTGAGCTAATAGATTATATTTATTCATCATCTTCAATAGTTGTTGCTACAGGAGGATTATCAATACCTAAAATAGGAGCAACAAAATTTGGTTATGACATAGCTAAAAAATTTGATTTAGATGTAATATCTCCCTCAGCTGCTTTAGTTCCTTTAACATTTAGTAATAATATCTTAGATATGTGCAAAAATTTAACAGGTATATCTCAGGATGCTATTGTCTCATATGGTAAAACTTTTTTTAAAGAAGGAATGCTTTTCACTCATCGTGGATTAAGTGGTCCATCTATCTTACAAATATCTTCCTATTGGAAATTGACTAATGAAATTAATATAAACCTATGTCCTGATTTAGATGTGGTGAGTTATTTAGGTAATAAAAAAAAATTAAATTCCAAACAAGATATAAGTTCAGTTATATCTGAGATAGTGCCTAAAAGATTAGCTTTATCTATCTGCAATTATTTGAATATTAATGGAAAAATTTCTGAAATTCCCAATAAAATTTTAATAGTTTTGGCTAATTTTTTAAATTCATGGAGTCTTAAACCCACTGGAACTGAGGGTTATCGCACAGCTGAGGTTACATTAGGTGGAGTTAATACCAATGAACTTTCATCAAAAACAATGATGTCAAAAAAACATGAAGGGTTATTTTTCATTGGAGAGGTAGTTGATGTAACTGGACATTTGGGTGGTTATAATTTTCAGTGGGCATGGTCTTCTGGTTATGTTGCTGGTCAATATACCTAATTTGCATATAATTTCTTTTATACTTCAGATATTTAAAAAAAAATCTATCTTATAGCTGTGAAAAACGAATTTAATAGAATTGAACGATTGCCTCCATATATATTTGGAGAAATCAATAAACTTAAAGCTAAACTAAGAAAAGATGGTAAAGACATTATTGATTTCGGTATGGGTAACCCAGATATGCCAACACCTAAGCATATAAGAGAGAAATTAAAAGAAGTAACTGATAAACCTGGTACGGGTAGGTACTCTATGAGTAGGGGTGTACCTGGATTAAGAAAGGCTCAAGCTAAATATTATGAAAGAAGATTTGGTGTAAAATTAAATCCTGAAAATGAAATAGTTGTTACACTTGGATCTAAGGAAGGTTTGGCAAATTTAGCACAGGCGATATCTTCTCCAGGAGATATTATTATTTCTCCTAATCCATCATACCCAATTCACCCTTATGGTTTTATTATAGCTGGAGCATCCTTAAGACATTTACGAACAATGAGTGATGGTGTGTTTGATATTGAAAAGTATCTAAAAAGATTGGACCGTTCTATAAGACATAGCTCACCTTCACCTGTTGCTATGATTGTGTCTTTTCCTTCTAATCCTACTGCTCAAGTAGTTGATTTAGATTTTTACAAAGAAATTATTAAGATAGCTTTAAAGTATAATATTTATGTACTATCTGATTTGGCTTATGCAGAAATATATTTCGATAAGAACCCTCCGCCTTCCATATTACAAGTTAATAGAGCTAAACAAATAGCAGTTGAATTTACGTCAATGTCTAAAACTTATGCTATGGCTGGATGGAGAATTGGTTTTGCCGTAGGTAATAAAAAATTAATTGAGGCATTAACCAAAATTAAATCTTATCTTGATTATGGCGCATTTACTCCTGTACAAGTGGCGGCTGCAACTGCTTTGAACGGTCCACAGTCATGTGTATCAGAAATAAGAGCTACATATCAGAGCAGAAGAGATGTTTTAGTAGAATCTATGAGTCGTTCAGGTTGGGAGATACCTAAGCCTGAAGCTAGTATGTTTGCTTGGGCACCTATCCCTGAAAAATACAAGGACAAAGGCTCTCTTAAGTTTGCTAAAGATTTAATGACCAAAGCAGATGTAGCTGTCTCACCAGGAATAGCATTTGGAGAGTATGGAGAGGGATTTGTAAGAATAGGTTTAGTTGAAAATGAACAAAGAATTAGGCAGGCAGCTAAAAATATAAGGAATTTAAAACTATAATTCCCTAAATAACTAAAAAATAAAATATTGCTTATATCCTCGATAATTATATAAAAACAAACTTTAAACTATGTTAAACACAAAAAAAATAGGATCTGTACTTAAAAATATTGAAAACATTGATGTTTTAAGTATCTCTGATGAAATCAATTGTCAGCAAGGTCAGTTAATTGCTGTAAAAGTGATTTCAGTAAATCCTAACTATAATAAATTAGAGCTAGTGTCAGGAAGAATTACTGAATTAACAGAGGGTGACATTATCATAGGTGCGTTGGGAAATAGAATTGCATCATCAGGAATGACCGGATCAGTCCCAGAAGAACTAAATAAACACGATAAAATTCACATATTAAATCTTGGGGGTGTTATAGGATTATGCAAAGATTTTAATATTCTTTTAGGGCCTGCAACAGAATGTGAAGTGCTTGGATCAATTATAGATAATTCTAACAAACAATTGAATCTTCAAGATTTTTCAAAAATTAAAAATAATAAAAATATCAGTCAAGTACCAGCCATTGCTGTAATTGGCACTGGAATTGACTCAGGAAAAACTACCGTTACATCATTTATTATAAAAACACTCAGCAAATATTTTGAAAAGATTAATGCATGCAAACTGGCTGGAACCGCATCGCAAAAAGACCTTTACTCTTATGAGGATAATGGAGCGTTTAAAACATCTGATTTTGTAGATTATGGCCTTCCAAGTACATGCATGACGGATAAGTCTGTTATTCAAGAGTGTTCATCTTCTATCATTAATCATATATCAGGAGACGCAGATATTTTGCTAATGGAGCTAGGAGATGGATATCATGGTGATTATGGAACTAAAGAGATAATTCAAAATAAAGATATTACCAATTCAATTGAAGTTATCATTATATGCGCATACGATATTTCAGGAGCAGTTAATATCATTGAAAATTTAAAATCTAATAACTTAGAAAATAAACTCCTTATTATTAGTGGCCCTGTCACTAATAATGTTTCTGCTTTCAAACAATCTTTTGAAAAATTTACTTTAGATAATTCAGATTATTTAAATATTTATAATTCTTCTAACCATGTAAATGTTTTTGCAAAGATTATTAATAGGATTAATAATGATTAGAACTGGAATTATAGGCGCAAACGGCTTTTTAGGGTTAGAACTACTTAGAATTTTATCAATTCATCCTAAAGTTGAAATTTCAAAAATTTTAAAAAGAGAAAATGAGATAGAAGATGAGTTTACTCATCTCTCTTCACTAAATTTTAATGAAATTCAAACCTCAAATTTAGATGATTTTAAAGAACTAGATTGTGTTTTTTTATCTTTACCACATGGTTCAGCTCATGAATATGTAAAAGAATTATTAAACAAAGTAAAAATTATTGATTTAAGTTCTGATTTTAGAATTAGAGATGCTAATTCATATGAATCCTATTACAAAACTTCTTTTGATCCTAGTATTCAATCAAGTTTTACATATGGATTTATTGAGCCCTCCTTAAATGAAATTAAAAAATCATCTAATGTTGCAAATCCAGGGTGTTTTGCACTGGCTAGTCAATTAGCTATTCTTCCTTTCCATTCGCTTATCGACAAGATTTCTATAACTGCAATTACAGGCTCTAGTGGTGGTGGTAAATTACCATCTTTAAAAAATCATCATTCCACTCGTTCAAAAGATATTTTCTCTTACAATATCAATAAGCACAGACACTTAGCTGAAATTTTTCAATCCTTTCCAAATCTCAGTGACAAATTATCCTTTGTTCCTTTATCTGGACCATTTACTAGAGGCATTTATCTAACTGCTCACATACAGACATCTGAACAAATTAATTCCAATTCAATTAATAGTTTAATTAAAAAAACCTTTATAAATATGCCTTTTGTTAGATTTCAACAACAGGCAAAGCTTTCTAATGTTGTTGGCTCTAACTATTGTGATCTCTCAGTGTCTATTAAGGATGAGAATAGTTTTGTAGTTGAGACTTGCTTAGATAATTTAATTAAAGGAGCATCCGGTAATGCAGTTGAGTGTATGAACTTAATGTTTTCAGAAGATCAATCACTTGGTCTAAAAGAAATGTTACCTCTATATCTATGAGCAAAACTCAATCTTTTTATCAGTCAATCCTTCAAAATTCGACATTAGTCGTCAAAGTTAGCGGTAAAATATGTGATAACCAAGAAAATATAGAAAATGTTATCAGTGATATAAAAGAACTTTTATCAACTATTTCAAAATTAAAAGTCGTTTTAGTTTTTGGTTTTGGCAGACAATTAGATAATTACATGAAAAATGTTCATAATCTTGAACCTAAAAAGATTAATGGAAGAAGAATTACTTCAGGCAATGATATTGAAGCAGCTAAAAAAATTTCAGGTCAAATATTAATTGATATTTTTAGTTTAAGTTCAAGATATAACATAAGAAATTTTCCAATACCAATATCCAAAAAAGACTTTATATCAGCCAAAAGAAGAGAAGTTATTGATGGAGTAGACTATGGTCAAGTGGGTGATGTTGTTTCTGTAGATGCACTTGAAATCCAAAAGTTATTTAAAGAACATGATATGATTATAATGCCAAGTTTAGTTTTAGATAAAAACACAGCTGAAGTATTAAATGTTAATGCAGATACTATTGCTACAGAATTAGCTATCAACTTGTCAGCAAGTAAATTAATTTTTATTTCTGATGTCCCATATATTAAAGATCTACAAGGTGAGAGAATATCTGCCGTTGATGAAAATGTAGCAAAAAAATTATTTGATGAAAAAATAATCACAAATGGAATGGTAGTAAAAGTTGAAAATTCTCTAAAAGCTCTTAATCAAGGGGTACAAAAAATTCATATTATAAGTGGTGAAATTAAAAATGCCTTACTCACAGAGTTGGAAACAGAAGAGGGCATTGGTACTGTGTTTCAAAAACAATCCTTAGATTATTAATTTATTAAAATATCATCTAAATTTGATATTATAACTTAATGGCTCTGGATCCACTGTTTATATAAAAAACGATTAAATCTTAATAGTATTTAAGCAGTCTGAAATAATTTTTGCACCTTTTTTAAGCTCTTCAGCTTGTATAATCAGTGGTGGAGTAATTCTTATGATATTTCCTTTAACAAGCGTAGTAACTAGACCATTTTTGGATGTTTCTTTATAGACTTTTAATGCTGTTATATCATTTTTAAACTCAATACCTGCCATAAGACCTTTTATCCTAACTTCTTTTATAACTTCGTTGTCAGCATTAAGTTTTTTTAAAAGTTTTTCTAATAATAGACCTTTTGATTTAACGTTATTTAAAAAACCAACTTTATTAATAGTTTTGAGTACATTAAAGGCAACCCTTGTTTGTAACATTCCCCCACCAAATGTTGAGCCATGAAAGCCTATAGAAATGTTCTTTGCTATTTTTTTTTTCACAATTGTAGCTCCAATGGGTATACCTGAACCTAATCCTTTGGCAGATGTAATAATATCTGGAGATACACCATAATGTTTATAAGCAAAAACTTTCCCTGTTCTTCCTATACCACCTTGTATTTCATCAGCTATTAATAAAATTTTTCTTTTTTTGCAAATATCTTTTATTGTTTTAGCAAAATCTCTACTGCAAATATTTATTCCTCCATCACCTTGAATAAATTCAATAATAATTGCCAGTGTTTTTTTATTGATTAATTGTTTTAAATTTTTACTGTCATTAAATTTACAAAACTTCACTTTGCCTGGTACTGGACCAATATCAGTTTTATAAGCTTTATTACTTCCCACAGATAAAGCACCGATTGTTCTCCCATGAAAAGAAGAAGTCATTGCAATAATTTCATCTCTTCCTTTACTACTTCCAAAATTACGAGCAATTTTTAATGCAGCTTCTATGCTCTCTGCACCAGAATTTGAAAAAAAAACATCACCTTTGTTACTTTCTTTTGAGAGCAATTGAGATAATTTGTTTTTATATAAATGTATTTGCGATCCTGAGAGGTGAGTGATACCTGTTTTTAATTGCTCTTGAATTGTTTTTTTAACAACAGCGTGGTTATAACCTAATGAATTGACAGCCACACCAGCAGAAAAATCTAATAATTTTTTATTGTCTGCAGTGTATAAATAAGATCCATTTCCTTTGACTATTTCAAAGTTACTAAAGTTATAGGTTTTTAATAAATTATTCATATGTGTGTTATATTTAATTTTTTTTGGAAAAATTACTAGAGATTTAAAATCTCCATTGTTTAATCTTACTCATAAGAAAATCTCTAAAGGCTATTATTTTTAAGCTTCCTTTTAAATTTTCATGGTAAACCATATGAACTTCGTAACTTGGACCTTCAATCTCAGGTAAGACCTTTACAAGGTGTGCTTTATGTTGAACCATATAATCGGGCAGGGCAGCAATACCGGCTCCTGTTTCAACAGCCACAAGCAGTCCATAAAGATTATTGATAGTTATATGAGGTTTTCTTGGCTTCGAGTTTTTATTGAGACCAGTCTTTAAAATCCAATTTGTATCAGATAGAGGAGATGGTTTACCAGTTCCATAGGTAATCAGCCTATGCTTAGAGAGTTCTGATCTTCTAATAGGCATTCCCATTTCGTTGATATAGTGCGCAGATCCATAAATGTGATATTTAATTGTAGCTATATGTTTTGAGACTAAATCTAAGTGTTTAGGTCTTCTCATCCAAATTCCAATATCATAATCTTGACGTAACATATCTTGCTCGTCTTCTGAGTAATTAAGTTTCAAATTTATTTCAGGATATTCTTCGATAAATTCATTAATTCTTGGGCTAAGCCACATTGAGCCAAAGCCTACAGTGGTATTAATTGATAAATTACCGCTTGGAATAGATTTAAATTCGATGATTTTTTTTTCAATAGAGTTTAAATCAGCAAAAATTTTTTCAGTTTCTTCAAATAAATAAGTTCCTTGTTCAGTAAGAGTAATTCCTTTGGTATGTCTTTTAAAAAGTTTTGTTTTTAGACTATGTTCTAAAGATTGAATTTGTCTTGTAATAGCTGATTGACTTAAATGAATAGTATCCATTGCTCTTGAGATGCTTCCAGCAGTGGCTACATGATAAAAAGTTTTAAGTCTATCCCAATCCATTTATAATTTTTTTGAGTTCTCCGTTAAGAATAAGTATATCCATCAAATAGTATTTTTTTTGTGTATTTAAGTCTAATAAAATATTATTTGCATCGTTAAGATCGTTATTTGTTTCAATGAGCCTTGTAACGCTAATTTTTTGTGATTTATAAAGAATTTCATCTCCTTGAAGCTTTAATTTTAAAGTATCAATTATTTGTTTTTGATTTGATATTTTTTGTTGATAGAAGTCATAATTGTTCCATGACTCTAAATATATATTGAGCATATCTTTCTTTAAATCTTTATGCTCAAGTAGTTTTTTTTCATACTCATATTTATCAATATCAAATTCATTTTCATCTTTTTTTCCATCATATAATGGAACTGAAAGGGCAAGGGAAATACTTGAGTTTCTTCTATGATTAACAGTGGATGAAAATTTATCTGTATCAGACAGAGTGTAGGAAAGATCAACAGATGGTTTTAGATCTTTTTTACCCATCTCTAATTCTGGTTGATATGTTTTCTCAATATATTTCAAATAGTTTCCATAAGTTGAATTCATTAAATCAGAGAATTTTTTCTTCTTTACGGAATTTTCTGGAATACTAATACTAAATGTAAAGTTTACATCTTCATCTTGAAGTTCCATATCCAATAACTTATTTACTTGAAGCATTAAATTATCAATTTGACGATCATAATCTAACAATAATGATTCAGCTTCAATTAGTTCATTTTGAAAATCTAAAAGGTCGGTTTTAGTAATTCTACTCGCTTTAAATAGAATTTCTGCCTCTTGAACTTTTTTTTCAAAAAATTTTATATTATTTTTTTGATTTGTTTTTTTTAATACCAAACCTTGAAGGTTGTTGTATCCATTAATTAATTCCTTAATTAACAGCTCTTTTTGATAAGTTCTTAGATAGTCATAGGCTTGATTTCTTGTTTGAGTGGCAAGAAGATTTAATTGACTAAATCCACCATTGTATAGATTCATAGTTGCACTTATTGTATTTGTATTTGAATTAATTGTTGAGGTTGTATCAGCTGATGTAGAGTTATTCGTAAGACTATAAGAATAATCTATTTGTGGAATATAGATATTAGTAGCATTCTCTAAATCAATATCATCTATTAAGTCGTCATATTTAAATGAAGAGCTATTTTCATTCTTATCAATTAAAATTTTAATTAAATCAGAAATTTCATATGCGTTAGTTAAGTTAAAATTTAATAGAAGAAATAGAGATATTATTGTTACTTTGATTTTTGCCATTCTTTTTCCAAATTTTTTAAATTCCATTCTATTTTATTCTTATTCATTTTTTTTTCCATTTTTTTAAATCTTTTTTCAAACTTTCTATTTGAGTCTCTTATAACTGACTCTACATCAAGACCTAGTTTTCTAGATAAATTTATACAAGAAAAGAATAGATCACCTAATTCTTCTTTTATATTTTTTTTATTATTTTTTTTAATCTCCATTGACAGTTCATTGACTTCTTCTTTAACTTTTTTCATAGTATCTATGGAATTTTTCCAATCAAATCCCTCTTTAGCAGCTCTTTTTTGTAGTTTTAATGCTCTTGTAACAGCAGGTAAGCTAATACTTACACCATCTAAAACTGATTTTGCTCCTTTACTTTTTCTTTCAAGTTTTTTTTTGTACTCCCAATACTCGTTAACATCGGCAATAGATTTTATATTTTCATTCTTTAAAAAAATATGCGGATGACGAGACTTCATTTTTTGTACACTTTTACTTATTACATTTTTAATATTAAATTTCTTTTTTTCTTCAGCTATGACGGAGTGATAAATTACTTGTAAAAGAAGATCTCCTAATTCATCCTCTAGTTCACTGTAATTTCCTGTTTCTATAGCCTCAACAACTTCATAGGCTTCTTCTAAGGTATATTTAGCTAATGTTTTTGCACTTTGCTGTATATCCCAGGGACATCCTTTTTTTGGATCTCGTAGTTTTTTTACGACGTCAATAATTTCATCTAAATTATTCAAATTTTTTTTTACCATGATAGTGCTTGTGCCTGGAATATCTGACTTTTATAACTTCTAATATCAGCGTATGCATCATAAATATTATTTCTTTTTCGAGTACAAAGTATAAACCCTTCGCTCCAATCAGTAACCGATATTGCCTTATGTCCTCTTTTATTAAGCTTAGATATAAAGGGCGATAATCTATCCTCTAATAGTAATTGTTTGTTGTTTGGGTCGTGCGGATGAAAGAAAGCAGGTAAATGTTCTGAAGACACTCTCGGTTCATTTAAAGCTAAATCCATAGGTTTATTCGCAAATATATAATTCATTAAAAATTGAGCCTGCCATTGATCTTGAGCATCACCGCCCATAGTTCCACAAGATAGTATCTCTTTTTGACTTTTATTAATCACAAGAGTGGGGCTTAATGTGGTTCTTGGTTGCTGCTCAGAAGCAATAAAGTTAACGTGACCGGGTTTTGATAAATAAAATGTCATGAGCCTATTACCTAGAGGAAATCCTAAATCATTGATTACTTCATTAGATCTAATCCATCCCCCACTAGGTGTGCAAGATATGGCATTATTATCTTTATCAATGATACTTATATGAACTGTACCAGCGCCCCAAGGTTTAATTTCACTATCAAGAGGTAATAAAGATTTTTTTGTTATCGGGTCTCCAGGAATTATTGAGTCAATTGCTCTATTACTTACCAATTTTAATCTTTTGCTTAAATATTTATCATCTAGAAGATTTTTAGCTTTTACTAATGGTTGTTCTTGACCCGTGAAATACATCTCTCTATCTGCAAAACATAACTTTAAAATTTCAATGAAATTATGAATATTTTCATCACTATCTAAAGATTTTATTTTTAGTTTATTTGATAATTTCATCATTGATAATGATGTTAGTCCTTGTCCCCATATGTTTGTTTTATGAATTTCATAATTTCCAAACTTCTCAGATATTGTTTTTTCAAATTTGACATTAAAATTATCAAAATCTTTTTTCACAAAAAGACCATTATTCTTTTCAGAGAATTTGATAATGGTATTGGCTATATCTCCTTTATAAAAAGCATCATGTAATTTATCAAATTTAACTTTCCTTGATCCTGATAACCTTTTTTCATAATTGCAAAGGTAGTCTAATAAATCACCATAAGCTTTGTTTTTAAATAATGATCCTAGATTAGGAACCTTTTTATTCTTTAAATAAAGTTTAGCAGAATGCTGCCATTCATTTAAAAATTTTTCTTTTAAATCATTTAGACCAAATTTTTTCTGATTGATAATTCCACTATGAATAGGGAACCCTTCTTTTGCATAAACTTTTGCATATTGAGCAATTGTTTGGAAATTTAACTTTCCATAATGTTGTAATAATCGAAAAATAGAAGAAAAGGCTGAAGGAACTCCAGCAGCCATTATCCCATTATCCGGAACTTCACGATATCCTCTTGTTACTAAGTTTAAAAAATTAAACTTCTCTGGTGATTTGGTATTTCCATTTAGAACAACTGGAGATGAGGATGATGGTTTCAATATCATCACACCTTCACCTCCCATTCCAAACATCTGGGGATTTACAAGCCCCTCAACTAACATAGCACCCGCCGCTGCATCAAAAGCATTGCCTCCATCTATATTCAGTATGGAAAAAGCAGTTGTTGCAGAAAGGTTAGAGTGAGTTGCTATTGAACCTTTAGTCCCTGAATAAGAAGGTATAAAACTATTCGCTTCATTATTATCTGCTCTAAATGATCGATTTACCATTATATAGTTATGATCTCCTCTGAAGATGTTGGATGTACAGCAACAGTTCTTTTAAAATCATCAAGAGTATTTCCTGCAACAACATTAACAGCTAAAAGTTGAATTAATTCTGCAGCATCATCTGAAATAATATGAATTCCTAGAATAGTCTTATCTTTTTTACTTATAACCAACTTGTAAAAAGTATCCTTATCTTTAGAAGAAAAAGTTTTTTTCATAGATTTAAAACTTGTTGTTAGTTCATAGGCATCAATCTTATTTTTTTTTGCCATTTCTAAGGTCAGCCCAACTGTTCCTATTTGTGGTGATGTAAAAACAGCAGTGGGAATATTTGTGAAGTCATATTCTATCATTTTTTTATTATTGAATAATTTGTCTGCAAGAAAATGACCTTGTCTTATTGCTACAGGTGTTAAATTTACATAATCAATAACATCACCTACGGCATAAATATTTTTTTCATGAGTTTGAAAGTGTCGATTAACTTTAATTGAATGACTTTGGTTTATTTGAACTTTTGTATGATCTAATCCAAGATTTTGAGTATTTGCTATTCTACCAGTAGCAGAAAGCACATAGTCTGTTTTAATTATTTTATTATCACTAAGTTTTACTAAAAATTCATTTTTCTTTTTATCTACTTTTAAAATCGTCTTTTCTAAATGAAATTTAATTTTGTTTTTAGGATTTTTCTTTATGAGGAAATTTACAAGATCTTCATCAAATGCTTTAAGTATTCTTTTTCCTCTATAAATAAGATTAACTGAAGCGCCTAAGTTAGCGAAGATATAAGCAAATTCTATAGCTATATATCCACCACCTTCAATGATCATTCTTTTTGGTAACTTTTTTAATCTAAAGATATCATCACTGGTATTAATATATTTATTATTTTCTAATGCTTCTGTTTTGAAAGGTTTCCCCCCTGTGGCAATAATAAAGTTTTTAGCTTGATAGGTTTTTTTACCAACAATTACTCTTCGTGGGTCTAGAAATTTGGCTGAACCTTTAATAATCTTAATTTTATTCTTATTTAATATATTTTCATAAACACTGTTTAAACGATTTATTTCTTTATCTTTTTTTTTAATAAATTGTATCCAATTTATTTTTGTGACGTCAATGTTAGTGCCAAAAGACTTATAAATTTCAACATCTTTATAAATTTGAGAGAGATAAAAGAAAAATTTTTTTGGTACACATCCTACGTTGACACAAGTACCACCAAATTTATTATTTTCAATCATCGCTACTTTAGCTCCATGCACGCTTGCAATACGTGCAGCACGAACTCCGCCTGATCCGGCTCCAATTACAATAAGGTCATAAATCATTTATTTTTTGCAAGATTGCTCTATAAAGTCATATATGAACTGGAAGGCAATTTCAAACTCCCAATACTCTAAATTATTAGGGCAACTTGAGACTAAACAAGACGATGGAAAGGATATTTACAGAATGTTTGTAGAAAATACTCATTTAAATTCTGGAAATTTTGCACACGGAGGTTTCTTAATGTCTTTTTTAGATAATGTCATGGGTAACGCAGCTTTTAAAAGTTTTAACAACATTCCTTGTGTTACTATTTCTATGACAACTCATTTCACACATTCTGCTTCATGTGGTGATGAGTTGATAGGTCACCCAATTATTGAAAAGAGAACTAAAACGCTGTCTTTCGTTAAATGTCAGGTTTTTTCAAAAGATAATCTAATAGTATCAGGAACTGGTATTTGGAAAATTGTTAATTTTAAAAAAGAAATGAACGTCTCTGATAAAATTGAATCAGATGATGGCGGTTGGTAATTACTTTTAAATAAATAAATTGAGATTAAACATAAACGAAATTCATGCCTGTAAGGCATTATTTTTTTCTATTTCTTTTTTTGTTGGGTTATGGACTATTCGAATTCCTGATATTAAAGATCGAATATCAACTGATTATTCAGGAATGAGTTACCTCTTTGTCATATTTTCCATTGGCTCTATTATAACCATGATAGTAGCACCAAAAATTATAGAAAATTTTTCATCTAAAATTATTGTTTTGATCTCTGGGAGTATTATCTCTTTTCTTTGGTTGTTTGTTCCTTTTGTCTCTACCTTTATCCAAATGGCATTTTTAAGTTTTTTATTTGGTTGTGCGTATGGAATTTTCGAGGTTGTTTTAAACTTACAAGCTACAAATCTTGAAAAAAAATATAATAAACCAATGATGTCAGGTTTTCATGCCTTTTGGAGCATAGGTTTATTAAGTGGATCTTTTCTAACAAGTATTTTCTTAGAATTTGAAATTAGTTTTTTAATTAATTCAATTGCTTATATTTTTATTTTATTTCCAATTATCTTTTTAAGCAGCTTGACTCTAAAAAACAACGATGCAGAAAAACAATCATTTGCTGGAATATTTTTCAAATGGCCTGCGGTTTTATTGGTTTTGGTTTTATTATCAATCACCGCAGTTTTCCTTGAAGGAGGTACAGACTCTTGGGGCGCTTTGTATATGAGAGATTATCTTCAAGCAGAAGGTTTTAATGTAGGCTTAGCTGCTATTGCTTTTAATGGTGCCATGGTAGTAGGGCGTCTAACAGGTGATCAACTAAAAGCTCTTTTTGGACTTCAACAATTTTTGTTTTTATCGGTAGTCTGCTCCTTATTTGGAGTTTTTATCATTTTATTTAGTGAAATTGTGCTTTTCTCAATCATTGGATTTATAATTGCAGGTTTGGGTGTATCTTCTGTTATTCCCATTTGTTATACACTAGCTTCTTCAATCAAAAATATTAACCCTACAGTGGGTATCACAGTTATAACAATTGCTGTATATGGTGACTTTATGATTGCTCCTCCAGTTTTAGGATACACTGCCAATATAATTGGAATACAATATGTTTATCTTCCAATAGTCATACTATTTATTATTTCAACTTTAATTTTGATATTTAAAAAGCGTGAACTATAAAAAAATTATAATTACCTTTTTAAGATAAGAATATTTCCAAAAATTATTAGAAGGGCTCCTATGAATAAGCTCCAATTCCAGATTAAGTTTTCAAAAATAGTTGAAACAAGTAAGGCTATCAAAGGCATAATTATTGCAACATAGGCCGCATCATTTGAGCCAATTTTTTTTATTAATGTTAGATACAAGCTAAACCCAAATACACTTCCAAATATTGATAAATATATTAATGATAAATTATAACTTAGTGATAAATCAAATTGAAAAGGAGTATCCTTTACTAATAAGTATATAAATAAACTAAGTGATCCATATAACATTCCATATCCAGTTACAGGCACTACTGGTAGTTTTATTTTTGACGTGTGAGCTGAGACTAAATTGCCTAAAGATGCAAAATAAGTCGCTATAATTCCTAAAAATATTCCAAAGCTTGTAGTGCTAGAGAGTGTAAAATTGCTTATTTCTTCATAAAAGATAAAAATCAATCCAAATGTACCAATTGCACCACCTAAGATTGTCATGGTGCTGGGGAAATTTCGATGAAAGATAATATTATTAATAACATTCATGAATAATATTGAAGAGAAACATAAAGCAACAAATCCGCTAATTAAATACTGTGTTGATAGATAAAAAATTACATAGTTTATGTTAAATAAAAGTACTCCTAAAACAGCTATAAGAAAATGTTCTTTCAAAGAAAATTTAATTTTAAAATTTTTAAGTTTACAAAAACATAAAATTATTATTGAAGCTAAAAAAAATCTATAGAATACGGACACCATTGGATCTACTATTCCTAATTGAAACTTAATGACATACCAAGTGGGGCCCCAACATAATAGTGTCGCAATAAATAAAAATATTGTAGAATTCATCTATGCCTTCTTTTGACGTTGTATCTTCTCCAGACTTACAAGAGATCGATAATGCCATCAATAATACTAAAAGAGAAGTTGATAATCGTTTTGATTTTAAAAATACTAATTCAACAATAGATAGATCTGATTACTCAATAACTATTGAAACAACTGACAATACAAAGCTTAATCAATTTAATGATATTTTAAAAAATAATATAGTTAGAAGAAAAGTTGATCCTAAGTTTATTCATGTTAAATCTACCGAAACTGCCTCTGGAAATAGAGTAAGACAACTTGTAGATATATTAAATGGAATTTCCAAAGATGATGCTAAAAAAATAACAACTTTAGTAAAATCATCAAAAATGAAAGTTCAAGCTTCTATTAATGGAGATGAGGTTCGTATCACAGGTAAAAAGAGAGATGATCTCCAGTCTATGATAGATCTTCTAAAACAAAGTGATATTGGTATTCCATTGCAATACCAAAACTTCAGAGATTAAGCGATACTAACTTCTTTTGTTTTAAGATTTATTAATTTTACTTCACATAATGATTTTAAAAACTCTAAGCAATCATCTGTTTTAACTTGAATTGTTTTTGTATTATCTAATGGATGAAAATTACACAACTCGAATTCTAAAATTGATATATCTAAATAAAAAGATACATCTTTATCATTATTATTTACCAAAGCATATGGACTAACAGATCCTGGCTTTACTCCTAATTTTTCATATAGATATTCTGGACTTCCAAAAGATAGATTTCCTTGACATTGAAGTGCATTCTTAATTTCCTTTAAATCTATTTCTTGATTATCAAGACATGATAAAAGATAAAAATTCCTTTTTTTATCTCTAAGAAATAAATTTTTAGTATGTGCGCCATGCATATCCAAATCATTCTTTAATCTGCTTGATTCCTCTACCGTGTAGAAAGCCTCATGTTCAAATAGCTTATAATTTATTCCTTTTTCACTAAGTGCGTCTAAAAGATTTTTGGCTTCTAATTTCATTTATGATAGTTAATAGTATTAAGTTATTATGAAAAAAATTAATAGAAGAAGTTTTATCAAAAAAGCCTCTATTCCTATTATAGGTGCTGCTTCAATTTCAAGTTTTAAAGTGCATGCTAGCACCACAACGGAATTGAATATGGTTACTTCTTGGCCTGAAAATTTTCCAGGCATTGGACTAGGAGCTAATAGATTAGCTAAAAGAATAGAGAGTCTTTCAAATAACAAAATTAAAGTGAATGTATATTCAGCAGGTGAATTGGTTCCTCCATTTGGTGTATTTGATGCTGTTTCTTCTGGTACTGCCGATTTATATCATTCCGCTGAATTTTATTGGGGTGGTAAAAACAAAGCCTATCCTTTTTTTGCTGCCGTTCCTTTTGGAATGACTGCTGAAGAGTTTAATTCATGGATATATCTCGGTGAAGGACAAGCTCTTTGGGATGAATTGGGTTCTGGATTTAATTTAAAACATTTCGTAGTAGGTAATACTGGTTCAACTTTATTTGGTTGGTTTAAAGATGAAATTAATAATGTTGATGATATCTCAAAAATTAAAATAAGAAGTCCTGGAATGGGAGGCGATTTACTTAAAACTATGGGTGCTACACCAGTTAATATTCCTGGTGGAGAAATACTTCAATCTTTATCAAGTGGGGCTATTGATGCTGCTGACTGGTCTAATCCTGTAATGGATCTTGCTTTTGGTTTTTATAAAGTAGCTAAATATTGTTATTACCCTGATTTCAAGAAACCCACAGTTTCTATTTCTCTTGGTATGAATTTAGATAAATGGAATTCTTTTGATAATGGCACTAAAAGTATCATTGAATATGCATGTCAGTCTGAAAATCAAGAAATGCTCTCTGACTTCATGTTTAAAGAAGTGGCCTCAATTGAAAAATTAAAATCACTAAATGTTAACTTTAGAAGCTTACCTCAAGATATAGTGATTGAAGCTAAAAAAAATGTTTCAGGTGTTTTAGATAACTATGCTGATACGTCTATTGGTATAAAAATCAGAGATAGTTATTTTAATTTTCTTAATTCAAGAACCAGTTATAAAGATTTTGATATCTCCAATTATTTAAATTTTAGAAAAATTTAATTTTGTGTGGAAGATACTCTCTAGATTTAAATAATAGTAAGTCAAACTTTAAACCAGAAACTATTAAAAAATATTCAAAAGTTTTTGAATATAGCAATGATAATATTTCACCTTCCCTAGAGGCTCCAATCATAATAAATAAAAATAATGATTATGATTTTACTATAGCTAAATGGGGACTAATTTTTGACTGGTTGCCTAAGGGCAAAACACTATTTAATATTAGATCTGAAACTATTAAAGAAAAGAAATTTTCTAGAGATATTGTTGAGACACAGAAATGCTTGATACCTTTCAACCATTATTTTGAGTGGAAGAAAGAAAACAACAAAAACCAAAAATATAAATTTTATTTTAAGGAAAGACCCATTGCCTATTTTTTAGGGGTTTTTCAAAAATTAAATAATAATATTTTCTTTTCAATCCTTACCAGACAGGCGTCAATATCAGGTCAAAAAATTCATATAAGATGTCCTCAAATGATACCAATCAAAAGCCAAGTGAAAGATTGGTTTAACGGCGGTGGGGATTGGCTTAAAGAAAGTTATAATGACATCAATAATGAAGATTTATTCAATCTAGGACTTAAATATGAAAAAACTCAGTGATTATTTTTTGAACTTGAAGAATGATAAAAGTTTTTCAATACCTGAGAAATGTTCTTCTAAACGTACGTAAACCTTATCAATTTTAACAATATGACCATCAAGCCTTTCATAAAGATTATCTATTTTCTTTTCAATTCTATTAAGTTTCGAGTTTAACTGCTTGATTTCACTATCTTTATTATTTGTATCTTTTTTAAGTTTTACAACTTTATTCATAACTAAAAGTTAGTAATTTTTTACAAAAAAGAAATATGACAAAACATCTCTCTTTAAAATTAACCAAACCTTGCATTTACTTCAGGTATCCAGTTTTTAATTTTTTGAATTCTATTTTTAGGGGATGGGTGAGTTGAAAGAAACTCAGGAGGATTGCTTTTTTGCGCTTTTTGCATCCTTTCCCAAATTTTAAAAGACTCAGTATTGTCATAATTTGCCATAGTCATAAATGCCAAACCTAAATAGTCAGCTTCAGACTCTTGTAAGCGGTTGAAGGGTAGGGAAATACCTAAATTTACAAGATAATCATCAGCTGAGCTGCTTGAGAGTGCCCCTTCTAAGGCAATATCAAGTATTGTAGCCCCAATATTTATAGCTATCGATTGACTGGCTCTCTCTAAACTATGCCTAGCAACAGCATGAGCAATTTCATGACCCATTACAGATGCTATCCCATCTTTATTTGATGTAATATCTAATATCCCTGTGTAAAAAGCAATTTTACCTCCTGGCATGCACCATGCGTTAAGCGTTTCTTTATCATCAATCAATATATACTCCCAATTATAGCCATTTAATCTATCCGACTGCCCCATATCAGAAAAATATTTTTCAACTGATTCTGTAACTCTTTTACCAACTTCATTTAAAGCATTGTAATTGTTACCTGAACTAATAATTTTTTCTTCTTGTTTAATTTTTTCATATGCTTGCACAGCTTGATTGTTGATTTTTTCTTCTGATACAAATGACAGCTGCTTTCTATTTGTGATAGCTACCTCAGCGCATGAGGGGAGAAGTAACGGTGCACAACAACATGAGAATTTTTTAATAAAATCTCGTCTTTTAAGATTCATAATATTAGTATAATCAAAAAGGTTATTAGATGACAACTTGTTATATTAATGGAAAATATAAACCAATAAGCAAGTCCTCAGTAAATATTACAGATAGAGGTCTTCAATTTGGAGATGGCGTTTATGAGGTAATAGCTATCTATAAAGATAAATTAGTCGATCTTAACCTTCATTTAAAAAGACTAAAATTATCTTTAAAAAAAATTGACTTAAAAATAAATCTTTCAGAAAAACAAATTGAAAATATTTCTTTAAAAATAAAAAAAATTAATAACCTAAAGATGGGTATCATTTATATACAAATCACAAGAGGAAATCAGTCAACTAGAGACCACAAGTACCCTAAAGATTTAAAACCAAATATAATAATTTATTCAATAAACAAAAATCTAGATAAAATGGAATTGCTCGCATCAAAAGGAGTTAAGGCATCACTGTATCCTGATATAAGATGGCTAAGATCCGATATTAAAAGTACTTCTTTGCTAGGAAATGTAATGGCTGCTAATTTTGCAAAAAAGAATAAATCCCATGAGTCAATTTTATTTGATTATGATGACAATATAACGGAAGGAAATTCTTCTAGTATATGGATTATCAAAAATAATATCTGCTATACACATCCTGTAAGTTACAGAATTTTAAAAGGATGCACTCGTGATAAATTAATTAAAATTCTTAGAACTAACAATTTACAATTTAAAGAAAAAACTTTTTCTACTAAGTCTCTTTTAAGTGCAGATGAAGTTTTTATGACAAGTGCTACTAATTTCATTATGCCAATTGTTAAAATTGATAAAAAGAAAATTTCTAAAGGTAAACCTGGTCCCATAAGCCTAGCTCTTAGAAAAAAATATATAAGCGCGATATGAGAATATTTTTTTATTTATTTCTATTTATTTCCCTGCATCCTAAAGCTTATAGTAACATTCAGTCAGTTTATTTTGCAGGAGGTTGTTTCTGGTGCGTTGAAGAGGTTTTTGAAAAAACTACAGGTGTAGTCAATGTTGAATCTGGATATTCAGGAGGAGATAAAAAAAATCCTACGTATATGGAGGTTGTTACAGGCAATACAGGTCACATAGAGGCAACAAAAATTGATTTCGATCCAGAGATCATAGATACCAATCAACTGGTTAAAACATTATTTTTGAATATAGATCCTTTTGATAACGAAGGTCAATTTTGTGATAAGGGATATTCATATAGGAGTGCCATCTTTTCTAATGACCAAGAATTAATTAATCAAGCTAAAGAATTAATACAAAAAATTGAAAAAAATCATAATGAAAAGGTTCAACTCATGATTTTACCATTTAAAAATTTCTATTTAGCTGAGGACTATCATCAAGATTATTATAAAAAAAATCCCATTAGATATAATTATTATAAGTACAGTTGTGGAAGAGAAAAAAGAATAAATCAAATTAAATTAAATTTAAAATGATAAAATTATTAGTTTTATTATTTTTAGTTTCAATATGCATATATATTTTTTTTGGTAATAAAATATCTAATAAACTAAAAAAATATTTAATTATTTTTTTTATTACAATAATCGCATTAGTTTTAATATTTTCTGGAAAATTGAATTTTCTTCCTGTCGCCCTTGCACCAGCATTATTATTTTTTAGAAGAATTTCATCATTACTTAGTATTTTAAATTTTTTTTCAAGGTCATCATTTGGAAGTAAATTCAAACCCACTATCAATACTAAATATTTAAAAATTCAAATAATACTGCAGACAAAACAAGCAATTATTGAAATTAAAGAGGGAGAATTTAAAGGAAGAGGACTCTCATCATTGTCTAAACCAGAGGTCGATAAATTATTATCTGAGTTAAAAGTTAACGACCCTAAAGGTTTTGGCATTTTAAATGTTGTAATAAATCAATCATATCAACATTCGCAAAATACATCATCATCACAAATGAGCGAGGAAGAGGCACTTTCTATTTTAGGATTACAAAAAGGTGCCAGTTCAGATGAAATTAAAAAGTCTTATTATGATTTAATGAAGAAATTTCACCCTGATAAAGATGGAAATAATTACCTTTCTAACCTCATTTCTGAAGCAAAGAATAAGCTTTTAAATAAATAATTTTCATCTATAAGACTGTTATCCCAATGAACACTATTAAGAATCTTGCAATTATCGCTCACGTTGATCATGGAAAAACTACTTTAATTGATAATTTGTTAAAACAATGTGGGATATTTAGAGAAAACCAAGAAGTATCAGAGAGAATAATGGACTCTAATGACTTGGAAAAAGAACGAGGGATTACTATTTTAGCAAAACCCACTTCTATAATATTTAACGATACTCGAATTAACATCATAGATACACCTGGTCACGCTGATTTTGGGGGTGAGGTAGAGAGGGTTCTGTCTATGGTTGATGGTGTTATTTTGTTGATTGACTCATCTGAAGGGCCAATGCCTCAAACAAAGTTCGTACTAGGTAAAGCTTTAAAACAGGGATTACGACCGATGGTTGTTATTAATAAAATTGATAAATCAGATGCAAGACCTGATGATGTATTAAATGAAGTTTTTGATCTTTTTGTATCCTTAGATGCAAGTTCTGAACAATTAGATTTTCCAGTATTGTATGCTTCTGGAAGAAGTGGCTGGTGTGTAAATGAATTATCTGAAGAAAGAGTTAACCTTACTCCGCTCTTAAATAAGGTTATATCTCATGTTCCTTCTCCAAGCGTTGATAATTCTAAGCCTTTCGCTATGTTAACGACACTTTTAGATTCTGATCCTTATTTAGGAAGATGTCTAATAGGCAGAGTAGAGCAGGGTTCTGCAAAAATAAATGATAGTGTTCACGCACTAAATTTGTCAGGAAAAGTCGTTGAGTCTGGTCGTTTAACAAAACTACTTAAATTCGAGGGCATGAAAAAAATTACTGTGGATGAGGTTAATACAGGAGATATTGTCTGTATTGCTGGTTTATCTATTTCTTCTGTATCAGATACTATTTGCTCAACAGAAGTTTCTGAGCCAATAAAATCAACTCCAATAGACCCCCCAACTATGTCAATTAATATAATGGTAAATGACTCGCCATTAGCGGGCACTGAGGGCAAAAAAGTGACTTCAACTTTAATCAGAAATAGGTTGATTGCTGAAGCAGAGACCAATGTTGCAATAACTTTTTCTGAAAACGAGAACAAAGATTCTTTTGAAATTGGTGGAAGGGGGGAACTTCAGTTAGGTGTTCTTATAGAGACAATGAGAAGAGAGGGTTTTGAGTTAACACTTTCAAGACCTAGGGTAGTTTACAAAAACATTGATGGCGTAAAGTGCGAACCTTATGAAGAAGTTACTATCGATGTTGATGAAGAATTTTCTAGTATTGTAATTGATGGCATGAATCAAAGAAAAGCAGAAATGATGGACATGAGGCAGTCAGGGACAGATAAGAGCAGATTGCTTTTTGTAGCTCCTTCAAGAGGCCTTATAGGCTATCAGAGTAAATTTTTAACAGATACTCGGGGAACTGGAGTGATTAACAGAGTTTTCCACTCTTATAAGCCTTTTAAAGGTGAAATTACTGAAAGAAGAGCGGGTGCACTGATTTCTACAGGAGATGGAAAGGCAGTAGCCTATGCAATATGGAAGCTTCAAGATAGAGGTATTATGTTTGTAAAGCATCAGACACCAGTATACCAAGGAATGGTAGTAGGCGAACATAGCAGAGATAATGATCTTGAGATAAATGTCTTAAAAGGTAAACAATTAACAAATGTCAGAGCATCAGGTTCAGATGAAGCTGTGAATCTAGTTACACCTAAAATTATGTCTCTTGAAGAGATGATGACATATATTAATTCTGATGAGTTACTAGAAGTTACCCCAATTAATCTTAGGTTACGCAAAAAGTACTTAGATCCTAATGAAAGAAAAAAATACGCTAAAGCCAGTAATTTTTAAATTATAAATATAATTAAATATATAAAATATATTACTGTTTTTACTATAAATTATTTATAAAATATTGTGCAATTTTGATAACTACTCAGTATACTAAAAATCCATCAAAACATCAGACTAATTAGAAAAATTCCAAAAAGGATTTAATAGTCTTTAAAAGTCATTACTTTTTTAATCTATTTATATATTTAATAAATATCACAGCTTAAATTTTCAATTTATTTTTAAAAAATTAAATTTTTACAGTTTTGATTACCATAAATACTTTTTTTAGATGAATATGATTTATAAAGCTTTTTTATTAAAGATTTTTATATTTAAGTCAGTCAAATATTGAAGAAAAAGGCGTATTTGAATAAAAAAAGGAGGAAAAAGTCTAATTTTTAGTAAAAAAGGAAAAATATTATCTAAATTTTTGTATTAAAATCAATACTAAAATCAGTATTTTTAACAAGCCAATTACACGTATTATAAATTAGATACCCCTTAAAACGTAAAAAAATGGAAATTTCAACTATTTTTAAATAACCATTTTATTGAGTCTTCACATCTATCATCGCCCCAAAAAACTTCTTTATTTACAATAAAGCTAGGACTTCCAAAAATTCCTTTATTTTTAGCCATTTTTGTGTTTTTTTCATATTCGTTCACAATATCTGATAATTTTGCTAATTTTATGATCTCTTCTGGGTCAAGACCGATTTCAATTAGAGTCTTTGAAAGGTTAGGCTCTGAGCCTGGTTCTTGATGTTCCAAAAACCATTTTTTATAGGTCAGTATAGTATAATCTTTGATCCATCCTTCTTTTTTACCTAAAATAGCGACCTGATTGGCTAAATCAAATTCTTTAAGTGGGTAGGGAGCAGGGACGTTAGCATCAAATCCATAGAAATTTGCTCTTCTCTTGACGTCTCTCCACATATAATCGATTTTTTGTTTTTTCTTTTCAGCCATAAATGGAATATTCTCCATTTCAACCATTCTTGCTCTGACACTGAAGGGGAACCATTCAAATTCAACACTTTTTTCTTTTTCAAGCGCTTCTAATCTTTGGGTAGAAAGGTATGTATATGTACTACCAATCGAGAACCAAAATTCAATTTTACTCATTAATAAATAATATTTTAAGCTAAAAATTTTTTAAAGAAATATATGATCTGGTCACTTCTGTCGCATGTATAATAACATATGAAAAACCTTTTTTTACAGCTTTATAACGGAGTTATGGATGCTGATTGGAACCCTCTTAGGGCTATTCCAAGTCTAGCATTAAGGCATTTAATCATGCAACTATTATCATGGATGTGGTGCATAATTTTTTCCTTATATTTCGGCTCTTTTTTTATTTTTGGAGTAACTGCAGCAGCTCATTTCTTGCTTATTTTTGGAACTTTTATGACTGCAGCAACTTTTGCCACTGCACCAAAAATAGCGAAATCAAAATTTAAAAGCTTAGATTAAAACATTATATTTACTGTATAATTTTTTTGGTAACATCTACTATAATAGCTGAAACCATATTAATTAGCCTTTTTCTGCTTATAATTACAGAACTATTGGCTGACCCAGCTGCAGGTATGACAAATTCATAATTCTCCAGAGATTTGTCCGCATATATAACTAAATTTGATGGCAGCCCAAATGGACAAACACCTCCAATAGGGTGTGAAGTATATAATTCTGTATCGCTCGCTGAGAGCATTTTTGCCTTTTTTTTGAATATATTTTTGTATTTTTTGTTGTCTATTTTGGTATTGCCAGCAACCATAATCAATATTGGTTCTTCAAGTATCAATGCAATAGTTTTTACTATTTGACCTGGATCTACATTGTGAGCGAGTGCGGCCTCATTTACAGATGCTGTAGATATATCATGTTCTATAATTTCTAGGTCAGGGGCTATTTTTATTAGATTTTCTTTTACTGATTTTATTGACATTTATATATATATTTGTTGCATAATATATATTATAGGAATTTCATACATATAGTATTTATCATAATTCTAATATTTGGCCATCATATGCTGGCATATAATTCTTATTATCAAGATAATTGATTGTATCTTTGTAGTCTAGATGAGCTGTCATGTGACTTAAATAAGCTTTTTTTGGCTTAACTATATCAAGCCATTCTTTTACCTCAGATAAAGAAGCATGTGAAATATGAGGATCAATTCTTAAACATCCAACAATCCAATGGTCAATATTTTCAATTTTTTTAAAAAATTCTTTATCATAGAAATATTTAACATCTAAGTTATATGCAACTTTATCGTCAAAAATAAAGCCAATTGAGTCTATATCTCCATGATTTTGGCTTATAAGCTTTATATTTATGCCAAAAATTTCAAATTCCTTTGAAGAGTAAAGATTTTTTGAGAGTATTGCTGGATAATAACTTTTTTCAGTATTTTCAAAGAGATAATTAAAACTGTTAGTTATTTTTTCCATAGTTTGCTCATTTCCGTAGCAAGGAATAATCTTGCCTTGAATAAGATTTATAGATCTTAGTTCATTAATGCCATGGGTGTGATCTGCATGCTCATGGGTGTAAAAAACAGTATCTATATTGTCTATTTTATTGCTTAAAAACTGCTGTTTTAGATCTGGACTAGTGTCTATAAGCAAATTTTTATTATTTTTTTGAACTAAAATAGATGGCCTAGTTCTTTTATTTTTTGGCTCTTTCGGGTCACATTTACCCCAAATATTATGAAACAAAGGAACTCCAAAACTAGAACCACATCCCAATATTGTTATTTTCAAGTCTGACATGAAATAAATCTCTCATAATTTTTTGAGGCAATATTAGCAATATTGTCAAAATCTTTTTCAGTGAGTTTACAATAATATTCGATTATATGTCTTAATAATGAGGGTTTGTTGATTTCTCCCCTCATTGGTACTGGGGCCAGATAAGGGGCATCTGTTTCAAAAAAAATCTTATTTTTAGGTAGTTTTCTAATAGTCCTCCTCAATTTTTCAGCATTTTTAAAAGTTATTATTCCAGTAATTGAAAAATAACAATCAAGATTAATGAATTTCTCTGCATAATTATCATCCCCTGTAAAACAATGAATTAATACTGTTTTAAGTTCTGATTTGTATTCATTAATAATTTTATAAGTTTCTTCAAAAGCATCACGTACATGAATTAATAAAGGAAGTTCATTTTTTATTGCTGTTTCAATATGTAATTTAAAAGACTTAATTTGATTTATAGGTTTTACATCATAACTAAAGTCAAGGCCAGTTTCTCCGATAATCTTTATCTTATCTTTGTAACCGTTTATATGTTTCTCAAATAATGCTTTAAAGCTATCTTCATCTACTTCATTACATAAATATGGGTGATGACCAATAGTAAGGTCGACAAAATCATAGTTTTTCACAAGATTATAGTCAGTTTCAATATCGTATAAATTTGAATTAACTGCTAAAAATTTCGATATTCCCTCTTCCCTACCTTCTTTTATTATTTGATCAACAGAATTGATAAGATCTTTATGGGAAAAATTAACATGTGCATCAGTTAACACGGTTTTTATCCATCTATTCTCATAAATACCGGTTCTGGTTTGGATATTTTAAGATATTTTTTTTCTAAAATTTTATTAAATTTTTCAAAGCTAAGATATGATTTATCTAGTCCAAATATCGAATAAACTTTTTCTGCCCCATTTGGAATGAATGGTGCCAAAAACTGCGTAATTTTTAAAATACATAGTGAAATTTGGTCTAAAACTTCTTTCATTTTGGCTTGATCGGTCTTACGTAGTTCCCAGGGGGCTGACTTATCAACAAAAGTATTTAAATCATTTAAATGGCCAAATATTACTTTTAAATATCCATCAAAACTATACCTATCCATTAAGTTATATAGTTCATTTTGAGAAGAAATGATATTTTTATAGATTTTAAAATTTAAAATATTATCAGTAAAATCAATAGTTTGATTTGAATTTTTAAATATAAAACTTAATACTCTTTGAATTAAGTTTCCAAAATTATTTGATAAATCTCCGTTTATTCTGTTAATCATTGAAACTTTTGAAAAATCTCCATCATTACCAAAAGGAACTTCCCTCATAAGAAAATAACGTAATTGATCTAGGCCATATAATTTTATTAATTCAAGAGGATCAATAACATTTCCAAGGCTTTTACTGATTTTCTCCCCTTCATTTGTCCACCATCCATGAGCTACTATCTGTTTTGGAGGTAAAAGATCTGCTGCCATTAAGAAGGCAGGCCAATAAACAGCATGAAATCTTAGTATATCTTTACCGACTACGTGAATTCCTGGCCAAAAAGACTTATATTTATCATTATCTTGATTTGGGAAACCTAGAGCAGATATATAGTTAGTGAGAGCATCTAACCAAACATACATTATGTGATTATCGTCATTTGGCACATCTATGCCCCAATTAAAAGTTGTTCGAGAGACTGATAGATCTCTTAATCCACCCGACACAAAACTTTTTACTTCATTTAATCTAGATTTGGGGTGAACAAAGTCAGGTACAGAGTCATAAAGTTCTAAGAGTTTATTTTGCCATTTAGATAGTCTGAAAAAATAGCTCTCCTCTTCTACCCAACTTAATTCAGAGCCAAAAGAATTAAATTTAATTCCATTTACTTCAGTTATTTCGTTTTCCGCTACAAAAGCCTCATCTCTTACAGAGTACCAACCAGCATATTTTGATAAATATATTGCATCTTTATCTAGTAACCTCTGCCATAAATTTTGAACTGAAACTTTGTGTCTTTCCTCTGTAGTTCTAATGAAATCATCATTGTCTAAATTTAAAACATCGGATAATGCTCTAAAATTTTCAGAGACTTGGTCTGTAAATTTTTTAGGATCAATATTCTTATCTTGGGCTGCTTTTTCAACTTTTTGACCATGTTCATCAGTTCCTGTTAAAAAATAAGTTTCAAAGCCTTTTAGCTTATAAAATCTTTTTAAAACATCTACTGATATTGAAGTATATGCATGCCCAATATGTGGCTTATCATTTACGTAATAAATGGGAGTTGTAAAATATTTATTTTCCATATTTAATTATATTTGAATGTAATCTTGTGAAATAAATAGCAATTAGATCATTAGTCAATGTATTATATTGAAGACTTTCGTTGACATCGTAAAGATAGTTAGAATGAAGATCGAATAAATATTTATATAATTTTCTGTTATCAGAATATTTTCTTAAATTAAAATTAAGAACTTTTAAAAAAATTATTGAACAAATATCTATTTGATTTTTGGTAAAAAGTTTTACATTTTCAAAAAAATCAATTTTTTCTAAAGATATAAATGAATAAATCAAATTTTGAATTATTTCCTCTGATATGTTTTGATTTTGATTAATTAAATCTTGAGCAAAAATATTTAATCTAACATCTGAATTAAAATCATTTAATCTGAGAATTCTAGATCTAGATAGAACTGTTTTGGGAATTCTTAGAAGATTAGAGGTACAAAAAATAAAGAATGTTTTTTGAGGAACCTCTTCTATTAATTTTAATAGTCCATTAATAGAATTATTGTTCAATTCTGTAATTTCTTTTATAAAAATAATTTTATTTAAATTCAAAACATTAGTGTGAAGAAATTCTTTTTTTAATTTTCTTATTTGATCTATAGATATAAATTTACTTACTGTTTCTGGTTTCAATTCTAAGAAACACGTATCAATTTCATACTGTTTCTCAAAAAAACAACTCTTTATCTCTTTTTCTATGTGTTCTAGTTTTTCAGAATTATTTATTTCAATTAAGAATAATCCCTGATTTTCAAAATTAATTTTTTTTATTATTTGATTAATTTCCATTTTTTTAAATTTAATAAGATTTCATTATGAATTAATTCTTTATCTCTATTAGCATCAATAGTTATAAATTTTCTATTATCAAAATTTATTTTTCCAATGTCTTCGTAATTTTTTTGGATTCTTGAAAATTGGCTATAGTACTTTTTGTCAAAATTATTTCTTTCACCTACTATTTTTTTTCTTTGTACAAGAGTTTTCTTATTAATTTTAAAATAGAATGTAATTTTGGGAATAAATTTTTTATCAATTTGATTAATTAAACTTAAAATAAGTTTTTTATCTTTTAATGTGTATTTTTGATATGCGTAAGTAGAGTCAAAATAACGATCAAAAACAATTAAGTTATTTAATTTCAATTTAGAAAGAAGAGCAAATCGACATGCAAAAAAAAATAAAATCAATGTCAAATTATCGTAATTTGAATTAAGTATTATTTTTCTTATTTTTTCTAATTGCTTATGCCCACCAGGCTCACGAGTAAATGTTGATTTTATCTTATTTTTATTTAAATAATTTTTTAATAATTTAATTTGAGTAGATTTTCCTGAATATTCAAAACCTTCAAAACTTACTATTTTCTTATTCATTTATAATTAATTTTATTAATTAGAACCTAAAACTATATAATACAGTGCAGAGGTAATTCTAGAGAAAAAGCCCTTCTGTTCAATGTTTTCACCAGCTGCTAATGGAAAACTGACTTTTTTATCAGCATATGAAATTTGAAGATTAGCAATTATATCACCTTTGTTAATTGGTGTTTGAATTGGTTCTTCTATTAAAACATCTACATTAGCAGAAGATAATTGCGCTTTGGGTATACTGACCTTGATATCTTCGATAGCAACTAAATCTACTTTTTCTTTTTTTCCAAGCCATGTATTTGCTTGAAAAACTATTTCATTTTTTTTAAAAAAATTTACCAATTCAAAATTATTGAAGCCCCAGTCCATTAATCTAAGAGACTCTTGAGCTCTTGATCTTGAGGATTCTAAACCATTCATCACGATAATAAGCCTCCTACCCCCCCTTTCAGCAGAGCCAACAATTCCATATCCAGCTGCTTCTGTATATCCAGTCTTAAAGCCATCAGCTCCATCAAAGGTTAGAAGTAAAGGATTTCGATTATCCTGTTTAATGCCATTGTATGTAAATTCGTTTAATTCATACATTTGATATAATTCAGGATGTTTTTCCACCGTATATTTAGCAAGTAAGGCAAGATCTTTAGCGGTTGTATAATGACTATCATTTGGCCAGCCGCTACTATTTACAAAATTAGTATCTGCTAATCCTATCTTTTTTGCTAAGTTATTCATTTCTATTGCAAATGTCTCTTCTGTACCCGAGATACCTTCTGCTAAGGCTATTGAAGCATCATTTCCACTTTGAACAACAATTCCTAGGAGAAGATCAAACACCTTTACTCTTTTATCCACCTCAATGAACATCTTTGAACCTCCCATTTTCCATGCTTTTTTACTGACAAGGAACTCTTGATCCAAGGAAAGTGAGCCATTCTTGATTTTTTCAAAAGCGACTAAAACAGTCATTATTTTAGTCATACTCGAAGGAAAAGTTCTCATGTTTGAGTTTTTTTCAAGTAGGATTTCTCCAGTAGAGATATCCATCACTAAGGCAGTTTCTGCAATACTATCAATTGCAAATAAGGGCTTTGATAAAAAGAAAAATAAGAGAAATAGTATTGGTTTAAGGGTATATTTTGGCATCAAGGTATCCATTTCTTATAAGAAAATCTAATTTAAGATTTATATCATTGTTTTTAAATGGGCCAGAAAAAACAGCTATCTTTTCATCCATATCCTCAAAAAATAATCCTAAATTCTTAATTTTATTTGTTTCTAACTTTGCAGATACTAAACTATCATATTTATTGATAAGAATTAGACCTTCATATTTTCGCTTCTTACGTTCTAGCTCTTCTATTTTCTCATAATTTAACTCTGAGCTTAAGCCATCCTGCTCATCGTCTAAGGTTTCAAAAGATATTGAACTAGAATCTAATTTAATTCTACTTAACTCTTTAGATTCATCGACTTTTCTCAAGTTCAAAGACTCTTCTTTTAGAAATTCTAAATAAATATTTGAATTAAGATCCAATAAGTCAACAATTTCAGAGCTAACCATTAAACGCTTATTTTTTTCAGTAGAAATATTTCTAACTATAACAAAGGATTTAAGGTTATTGGGGTTAGCTACTTTAACAACACTTGGTATGGGAAGTGAAATGTGGGATATGGACATTCCAGAGAGATCATTACTCACATAGAATTTTTCAGATACTTTAAAATCAATATCATATTCATCTATAGATGATATTTGGATATCTCTTTTTTTAAAATAGCCGGTATCTTTTTCTATACTTTTTTCGACAAGTATTTTTTTTGAATTATCTGCAACAGTACAAGAAAAAAAAAATAGTAAAAACAATAATTTAATAAGATTATTTAAACTTATCACTTAATAAACCCACTGATAATCCATAATAATTAGAACAGTTATAGGATAAAATATTGAGGTAGTTTTTGTAGACAATAAAATATCGGAAATCTCCCTCTTCTCTACCCATTTTTAATAAATAACTATCTAAATTTATATTGTCTAATTTCGAACCATCCATTTTTTTAAAACCTATTGATCTAAATTCAGATAAAGGAAGCTTTTTTGATAATTTCTTTACTGCTAAGCAACCTTTTTCCCTTTTAATGAAAAGATCACTCTCTATTTGCTTAATATCCAAAGGAGGGATTACTTCCCTTCCCCATGTATAATTTGAATCCCATTTATTAGAGCCTACTCCTTGCAAATATCTCGCAATTGAGGCCAATGAGTCTTCTGTATCAGTCCAAATATTTTTTTTACCATCATTGTTAAAGTCTTGAGCATAATTTAAAAAACTAGATGGCATAAATTGATTTTGGCCCATAGCGCCAGCCCATGATCCTTTAAAGTCTTCAATCTTAATATGACCTTCTTTTATAATTTTCATTGAATTATAGAGCTCCTTTGTAAAATATTTTCTTCTTCTTTCGTCATATGACATGGTTAATAAGCTTTCAATCACAGGATAATTACCTGTTATTTCTCCGTAAGCCGTTTCTAATCCCCAAATCGATAAAATAAATCGGGACTGTACACCATATTTTTTATTAATATTTTGTAATAAATTTTTGTATTTGCTTTTTTTATTAAGGCCATTTTTGACTCTTAATTTAGATATTCTTTTTTCAATATACTCAGAAAAGGTGAGAGTAAACTCTGGCTGACATTTATCATTCTCAATAACTCTTTTATTTACTGAATAAGGGATTACAAGTTTTGAAACAAAATTACTATCTAAATCATATTGTGAGGCATTTTTTATTACCTCAATTTTCCAATTATCAAATTGAGAGAAATCGTAGTTCTCTAAAACATCACAATTTTTGGCATCATGAGCGTACAGACCAAATGGAATTAATAAAAAAGTAAATATAAGTTTAAACAATGTTGATTCCTTAAATGTAAGTCGATTATATATTGATTTATCCTCTTTTTCTTAAAATCAATTCTTTTGATATTCAGAATATTGCTATGAAAATTTTATTAAATTGGTATATTGTATACATGGAACTTAACAATACTGGTAAAAAATTCGTATACGTTTCAATAATTTTCATGGCCTTATCGATGGGTCTTCCCTGGGAATCCCTAGAGGATTACACTTATGGAGAGGTAGTAGGGCTAGCTCTTAATGTTATCCCTGCCGTTCTATTTATTTGCTCCTCCTTTATTGTTGTAATTCCACCAATTGCTTCCTTACTCAGTCGAATTGGAACAAATTATGTTTTCTTACTGCTGTGTTTAATTAATGCAATTGCACTTTATTTTGGAATGCAGTACTACCCCGACACTTATACTATCGGATATCTCTTATTCCCAAGTTCTATCATTGCTTTTATGCTAGGATGTATATTTAGTGTTAATAGAATAACTGGATTAAGTAACTAAATTATTTCATAAAAAAATATTTGCTTTAAAAGTATTGTAATATATACATTTTAGACGCTTACATCACTGAATGGAAGGATGGCTGAGCGGTTGAAAGCACCGGTCTTGAAAACCGGCAAAGGGGCAACTCTTTCCTGGGTTCGAATCCCAGTCCTTCCGCCATTTGATCTATTTTCAATCTCCAAAATGTATAATTATTACTATTTTTTATTTAAAAGGAGAAAAAATGACTGATCGTGTATGTATAAATCTTTCTTATGCTGTACCAAATGATAAAGCTGCTGAAGTTGAAAATATTTTTAGCACCCATGGAAAATGGATGACTGAATTTTATTCCGATGGAACAGATCATTTATTAAATGCTTACTTTACTAAAGCACCAGAGTTTAAAGACCCTACCGATCCTAGTAAGGGCGAAACTGGAAACACATTATTTACAATAAATGAACAATTTGCATCTATGGAGAGTGTTCAAAGACATGTCGAAAATGCCAGTAAAAATGATTATTTTCCAGATTTTGCAAAGTTGCTAGATGACTACGGAAAAGTTTTAAGTATAGGTGGTAATGTATATGTTTCTATAAGATAAAAAGGTATTTTTTATTTTTCATAATTTTTTGAATTTATTGCAATTAATGATATTACGTGAAGTTATTTTCAAAAACGTTATTAAAATAATGAGGTTTTAAAAGAATTTGAAATGAATTACAGAATTACTCTGTAATTATAACTCTAGTATTAGTACCTATTGAGACAGTTACTTTAGAACCGATTGGTATTTGCTCATTACCTGACTGAACAATAGATATGTCATCTTCACTATCATCGACATCAATTACATATTGAAAACCATTATGGTCACCAAGTCGTGATGCAACTGCATTACCTAAAATAGCACCACCTATTGCACCTACTACAGCAACAGTATCTCGACATTCATCGTCAAAAATACCTTCACCACAACCAATCACAGCACCGAGAAGGCCTCCTGTAATAGCTCCAAGCCCATCATCTTCACCTTTAATTTTTACCGGCTCTGCGGCTACTAATGTGCCGTATTTTACGGTATTTATTCTTTGAGTGTCAGATTTATTAACACCATCAACCATATTATTACAAGAAAGAAAAAATACTGATAGTAAAATAATAAGTTTATTTAAATTCATGATTTATTCCTCATCACCAATCTTAATATACAACTTTTTAATATATTTTTGTTTTCTTTTTATTGGAAGCTCAGAAAATTCACTTACAGATATTGGTTTTCCGGCAGCTTTTTGATTATCTGTAAGCTCTTGAAGTATCGCCTGGTAATAAGATGACCATTCTGCGTTAGTTTTAGGTAACTGTTGATCCATATTTTCCATTATCTATAATCCTAACTTTTTATAGAATAAATTAATACTATAAAAAAGATCCTCATTTGATGAATTTTTAATTTGAATAGTATTTGGACTTTTCATTTTAATAAATTTTTCTTGGACCATATCTAATAAGGTCAGAGATAATTTTTCCGAGACATTAAGAAATGTCAAATCTATAATATTTTTTTGAATATTAATTTTAATTATACCTAAATTAATAGATTTGATTTTAATCTGAAGTAAATTGATTAAATTTGTGACTTCATAAGAATATTCTCCATATCGATCACACATTTCATAAATAATATCTTTTATTTCAGACGGATCTTTGGCGTTAGTCAATTTACGATAAATTATAAGCCGAGATATATCATCTGATATATAGCTTTTTGGGATATAGTATTCAAAGTAAGCATTAAATTCAAAATCAGCAAAATCATGTTCTTCATTTGTTTGATTATTCTTTTGTTTTTCAACTTCCTCTTTCAGCATACTTTGATAAAGCTCTATTCCTATATCTTTGACATGACCACTTTGTTCATCTCCCAATAAATTACCTGCACCTCTTATTTCTAAATCCTCATTGGCCAATTGGAAGTTAGATCCTAAATTTTCATAGTTAGCTAATACTTGAAGCTTTTTAAGAGCAGTTTTATTTATTAATTTTTCACTATCATGAAATAAATATGCATATGCTCTTTTATCTGATCTTCCTACCCTTCCTCTTAATTGATAGAGTTGAGAAAGACCAAACAAATTAGAATTAAATATAATTAAAGTATTTGCATTTTTAATATCAATTCCAGATTCAATAATATTCGTAGAAATTAAGCATTGTATGTCTCCATTAGTAAAAGATAAAAATACATCCTCTATATCTTTTTCTTTCATTTTGCTGTGACCTACCGCATAGCTAATTTCTAAATTTAGTTTTTTTATTTCCCCCTCAACAAAAGGTATATGACTGATTCTTGGAACAACTATAAATATTTGACCATTGCGAGCTATTTCATTTTTAATTGCTGATAAAAAAGATACAGGTTCGTATTTTTGAACATATGTTCTGATACTAATTCTGTTAGATGGCGGTGTTCCAATTACACTTAAATCCTTTAATCCTAATAATGACATCTGAAGAGTTCTTGGTATTGGGGTTGCCGATAATGAGAATAAATGAATATGAGGATATTTATTTATTAGGTATTCTTTTTGATCTACACCAAATTTTTGCTCTTCATCGATAACTAATGTACCCAAATTATTAAATTCTATATCTTTTTTAAATAAACTATGGGTAGCAATAAGTATTTGAGTTTCTCCTGTATTTAAATTTTTTAGAATTTGATTTTTTTCTTTTTGAGTAGAAAAACGAGAAAGAGTTTCAACTTTTAGATTAAAGATACTAAACCTATCAGAAAATGTTCTAGTATGCTGCAATGCTAATAATGTCGTTGGAACAACTATTACAAATTGAAAACCTGCAAGATAAGTCGCACAAGCAATTCTTAAAGCTACTTCTGTTTTTCCAAAACCCACATCTCCACATATAAGACGATTTGCGGGTTTATCAGACTGTATGTCATCTAAAGAAGTATTAATTGCATTTAATTGATCTTCAGTTTCAATGAAACCAAATTGATTATTAAATTTTTCAAGTTCAGAATTTAAGAATTCAAAGGGCTTTATATGAATTGATTGCCTCTTAGCTGCATTTTTTAATAATTTGTTAGCTAAAAAGCGAATTTTTTTCTTAACAGAATTTTTTCTTAATCCCCAATCATTGCTTCCAAGTTTATCTAATAGTAATCCATTGTCATCAAAGCCATAACGAGAAATTAGATTTAAATTTTCTATAGGAAGTAAAAGTTTATCATTTCCTCTATAAATTAATCTTACAAATTCTTTGGCCTGATAGTTGATAGTAATCCTATCTATTGACAGAAATCTTCCTATTCCATGTTTGTGATGAACTACAGCATCACCTAAAGATAAATCATTAAAATTAACGACCTGCTCAGTGAATGATCCTTTGGGTGTTGGTTTATATGAGTTTATATGGAGGTTATTGAATAGAGATATATTTCGTGAGATTACACTGCTTTTGAAGCTAAAATTACTTCCATATGATGGTGACTCTTTTGATTTTTGAATATATTTTTTTTGGTAATCTGACTCCGTGTTTCCTTGATGAAAGTAAACTTTCAAATTTTTATTTGATAGTGAGTCAATTGAAAATTTTGGATCTAATAAGTTATATTCAGAATTGTCACTCTGAATATTTTCAAATTTGATTCTTCTTAAATCAGTTTCATTGATATAAAAATTATCATAAGGAAGTTCTATATTACTTTGTTCATGAACTGATTTGAAAAAGTTTATCCTGTCGAAAAGTACAACATCACTTCGATTATAAGAATAAAATGTAAAATTTTTAAAAAAGGATAAAAAATTGGAGCTATTATGACTTGTGATTGTATTTTCAATGAGAGAGTTGACCAATAATATCTCCTCCAATTCATCTTTATATGTTAACTGTGTTTGGGGGTTAAACTCTCTAATAGACTCTATTACATTATCAAATAGAGAAATTCTAAAGGGATTATTATTATGGTTATAAATGTCTAGAATGTCTCCCCTCAAAGAAAACTCTAATTTATTATAGACATTAGCATTGTTTGAGTGACCAAAATTAACTAATTTTTTGATGATCTCATTAACATCTATTTTTTGATTTGTTTTAATCGTAAAAAAATGATCAACATCTTTTTTAAAATCAAATAATTTAAGAAAACAGTTACATGTAAGAATAACTATGTCAAATTTGTTCAAATTAATAAATTTAAGTGAACGTTCTAATAATATATCTGAAGATGATGACTCAAAACTAAATGGAAGAGAGTCATGCGCAGGCAAATAAACAATTTTTTGATTTTGAAATTGAGCACTGTAGATATTATAAAAATCAATAGCTACTTTGTCATCTTCACATAATATTACTGATTGATTTTTTATCATCTATATCTTGTGTTATTTTGAAAGATCAATGATTTTTTGATATTTTTCTTTTTCAAATTGAGAAATTTCATTAAAAAAAATATCAAAAATATATTGTGTTTCCTTTTTTAGTAAATCCTCTAAAAGAGATAGGGTTTCTATATCATGAGTATTACTTAACTTTTGGTATATTTTTGAAAAAATGACATCTAATTCTTTAATTCCCAATGTTTGACATCGATATTTTATTTTTTTTAATCTATCTTGAATTAAAGCCATGATTTCTAATGATTTGATCTCCTTATATCAGAAAGTAGACAAACTTAAAGGAATTGGTCCAAAAAAAGTATCTTATTTAAAAAATCTCGGAATTAATACAATACTTGATGCTTTTTATATATTGCCCTCTCGAGCAATTGATAGGACCCAGGATATTGATTTTAAAAAACTAGAAAAGGGCCAAGTGATTACAACACTAGTTAAGGTAAAAAAGCACCACTACCCTTTTAACCCTAGACTACCTTATGTTATCGAATGCATTAAAGATAAATTGATTATTAATATTATTTATTTTTCTGTTAAAGGAAATTTTCTTCGATCAAAATATCCTGAAAATAAGGAGCTAATAATAAGCGGGAAGATATCTTTTTATAAAAGTAATTTAAGCATAGCTCATCCTGACTATATTGAGGAAATAGAAAATGAAAAAAACTTAAGAAAAATAGAAAATATATACCCATTAACTAGAGGCATTCAATTAAGAGATATTAAAAACATTTTAAATACAGGCAAAAATCATATTAAAGATATTGATGAATGGTTAGATGATTATTTGTTAAAAAAATACCAATTTAACAGCTTTGTATATTCATTAAATAAGATACATTTTCCAGAAAGTTTATTAGACGTCGAGAACAAAGAAAAATTTAGACAAAGACTCTCTATAGATGAACTTATATCTAATTATTTTGCAATAAGGTACTTAAAGGAAAAGACTAAAAAAAAAGAATTGCCACTTAATTTAGATAATAATGAACAATTATTAGCTATTCAAAAATTACCTTTTCAATTAACTGAAAAGCAATCACAAGCAATTAATCTGATAAATCAGTTAAATAAATCTAATTATCGAGAAAATATGCTTCTTCAAGGAGATGTGGGATCTGGAAAAACTATTATAGCTTTATTGACGGCTTTGCCATTTATAACTAGTGGATATCAAGTAGCATATATGGCACCTACAGAAATACTAGCTCAACAAATATTTGATAATTTAAAAACATTAATTACATCTCCTAATATTTTTTCAACATTGTTAACAGGAAGTACAAAAAATAAACCTGAAATTTATGATAAAATTAAAAAGAATGAGATTAATTTTGTTATTGGAACACATGCAATATTCCAAGAGAAGCTAATATTTTATAATCTATCTTATGTAATAATTGATGAACAACATCGTTTTGGTGTTCAACAAAGATTATTACTAGCTGAAAAAGGAATTAATACAAATATTTTACTAATGTCGGCTACACCTATACCTAGAACATTAGCATTGGCTCAGTATGGAGAAATAGAACAAATAATAGTTAATGAAAGACCTGCTTTTCAAAAACCAATCATAACTAAAGTTTCTAGTAATGAAAAAATTAAGGATTTAATTTTATTTTTAAAAAATAATGTAAATAAGCATCAACAAGCTTACTGGATTTGCCCCCTTGTTGAAGCATCAGAAGGTCAACAATATAAAGATGTAGAGACAAGATATAAATCACTTAAAAAAGTGTTCGGTAATGAGGTGCAATTTCTTCATGGGAAAATGAAGTCAGAGGAAAAAGAAAGTATTATTCAAAGTTTTAAAAAGGGAAATATTAAGTTATTAGTTGCCACAACAGTCATTGAGGTAGGAATTGATAATAAAAATGCAAATTTCATTATAATTGAAAATTCTGAAAAATTTGGTCTGTCTCAACTACATCAATTAAGAGGTCGAGTTGGTCGCGGATCATCTCAGGGATATTGTTTTGTTCTATATGGTGAAGAAATTACAGATAATTCTACAGAGAGGTTAAAAGTTTTCAAAAAAACACTAGATGGCTTTAAATTAGCAGAAAAAGACTTAGAAATAAGAGGTACTGGAGATATCCTTGGATATCGTCAAAGTGGAGACTCTCTATTTAAATTTGTGGATGTTCAAAGGGACCAACAAATAATTTTAGACGCACTTCAATATGTTAAAAAAATCATTTTAGATAAAACCTATGAGGATGAAAAATTCAAAAAAAATATTTATAAATTATTAGTTTTTTTCAAACAACAAGAAGCAATAAAATTACTTTTTAGCTAATTTTTTCTTTTTTTTTGGTAGTGCTTTTTTAATGTTAGGTGCGCTCGGAGTTACCAATCCTGCTGAGATAATATATTTAATCGCCTGATCAACTGACATTGATAGTTTTGTACATTTTGTTAAAGGAACAAACATTAAAAAACCCGTAGTGGGATTTGGTGTGGAAGGCATAAAAACATTAATCATTTTTTTATTTTTTCTTACAGCTATCTCCCCTTTTGTCTCACTCGTAAGAAAACCAATCGCATACATGTCTTTTTGTGGATACTCAATTAAAACGACTTCTTTAAAAGCATTTGATTGAGTTGTCGCAAAAGTATCAATTATCTGTTTCACTGTATTATAAATAGAATTTAATCCTGGTATTTTTGATAAAATTCCATCAACTACTTTATGATAAAATCTTCCAAAGAAGCTACCTGCAACTGCACCTAGGATTGTAAAAAATACAAAGGCAACTATTAATCCAACACCAGGTATCTCTGCAGGAATTCCTAATTGACTTAAGGGGATGAATGGACGAAATATTTTATCTGCTAAGCCAACAACTACCCATGCAACGTATACAGATAGTCCTAAAGGAGCAACAATGAGTATCCCGCTAAAAAAGTAATTTTGAATTTTTTTCATTAATTAAATTTTAAGCTTATCTTCAAAGATAAAGTCTTGTTTACCATCTATTTCGAAAGAAACTTTAATAGGAATATCCTTAATATTTGGGTTATCCTGAATAAATTTATGTAATTTTTCTTGCGAATTTATACCTAGTCTCTTAAGAAATTTTCTAACTTCTAATTGTGTTTTTTCATCCATAGAAATAATATAAGTATTTTTTTAGTTAATTGAAGATAATTTGGGTTAATTAAATATTATAAATTATTGAGATAATTGTTTTTAATTCTAAAAGAGTTGTTGAAATACCAATCACAACAACTAAACGTGCTAAAAATGATAATATTTTATTGCCTTTATAAGATTGAGAGCTTCTCCAAACTCCAAGACAAGAGGTAAAATAATAAATCAAATTAATTACAAGATATAAAGAAAAAGAATAAATGAATTTTTGTATTTGTATTTTTGTAACTAAAAGCAATGGCGCTGAAATCAAAAAATTTCCTAAAACATAGTAAATCCAGTAACTTTTATATAGTGGCAAGTCTCCCTTAAACAATTTTATTAGATTCTGTTCTAAGCTATTCAAGTTAATCATTTGATTTAATTCTTCCCCAATTCACTCTATTCCATATCCTCTCATGAAAATAATAAATAATAGATTTAGTGATTATCTCAAAAATAGCAATACTTGTTGCCCAATCAAATCTTCCAGTAACAACAAAACTTACTAGAAAAGTATCTAAAGATGCTGTTATACGCCAAGTTATAGCCTTGTAAAAAGACCTAGATCTTTTAACGCCATTTTCAAATCGACCAATTTTGTAATTATTCCATATCCTCTCATGAAAATAATATAAAAAGGTTTTAGTAATTATTTCAAGTCCTGCTATGTAAAAAGCCAAATTAAATGAATAATTTTGTGTAGAATAGTTAATAATGATTGAGCTTAAAAGAAAAGTGTCAAGTGAGCCTAAAAATCTCCAAGTAATTGATTTTGTTATAGATCGTTTTTTAGTTACTATCATTAATTCGTGATACTATATTTTTTAAGGTAAAGTTTAGCGTTAAATTTTTTTGAAAAAATATTATATTGCACGGGCAGTAACAGATCGCCTAAATCTGTAAATATCATGTGTATTTCCTTTAAATTATTTTTTTTATTAATTTTATGGAGACCTTCAAATAAGGGGAAAGTCAAAATTAATTTTTCAGCTTGGCCGCTGTAAATTGTGGGATTGTTATCATTTAAAACTAGAGAGCTAATATCTCCTTTTGTTAGTTTGTAAAAATTTAAACCGTCTATAATTAGTCGATCTGAATTGTTATTGTATAGAAGATATTGAGTTAGTTGCGATACAGGGTCAGTAAAAAACAAAAATTTATCTAAAAGTTGGTTTTGAAGTTTAATTTGATCTTCAGATATATCTTTAGATATGTCAAATTTATTTATAGTTCCATTTTTATTAAATAAGATATTTGTATAAACATCTTGCCGAGTGCTTTTAGTTTTGCTCTTATAAGATATTGGCCTTAAGTGATTATCATCTATATATCCCTCTACTAAAGTAAGAGATTCATAATTGAATATTTGATCAGTTATTCCATAACTCTTAATAAAATATTTTATTTTGTATTGATTTTGATCAATAGAGATATCCCAAAATAAATCTGCTAAATGGGCAGATTTCCAATCTATTTCAAAATGGAGATTAATTTCTTTTGAGAATAGAGAATTCGAATATATTAATAATGAAATTATGAAAAATATGCGCATTAATAAAGTTACCTTTACAGATAAAACTATAGATCAATATAGCGTAATTATAGATGTCCGCACACCGTTAGAATTCAAAGAAGATCATATCCCTGGATCTTTAAACTATCCAGTTCTAACAAATAAACAAAGGCATGAAATAGGTATAAAATATAAAGAAAACTCTTTTTTAGCTAAAAAAATAGGGGCTCAATTAATTAGTAACAATATTGCAAAAATATTGGGCAAAATAAAATTTGATAAAAATAGCAACATATTAATTTATTGTTGGCGCGGAGGTCTTCGATCACTGAGCTTATATCTAGTGCTCAAACAAATTGGATATGACTCTCATTTACTAGACGGGGGTTATAAATCTTACAGAAAAAATGTAGTTAAATACTTAGAGGAAACTGCTCCAAAATTTAAATTTAACCAGATAATGGGTATTACTGGAGTTGGAAAAACACTTTTTTTAAAAGAACTTGCTAAAAAGTATCAAATAATTGATTTTGAAGGTTTGGCTCAACATAAGGGCTCTATTCTAGGTAATATACCTCACAAAATTCAACCATCTCAAAAATATTTTGAAACTTTAATATGGGAAAAGCTCAAAAGCTTTAATCCCAAAAAAAGGATATGGGTAGAGGCTGAAAGTATAAAGGTTGGAAAGTTAAACATACCAAGTCTTATTTGGAAATCTATGCCGTTAGGAAGAAATATAAAAATTAATGCGAGCTTAGATGAAAGAATTAAATATATTTTAAAAGATTACAAATATTTTACATCAGATCCTAAATTAATGAGAGAAGCATTAAGAGTTTTAAAACAAATCATACCAAAAGAAGATTTTATGAATATTGAGATATCTTTAAAGAAAAAGAATTATTATGAATTTGTAAGAGCTTTAATTATTTATCATTATGACAAAGCATATAAAAAAACTAGAGCTGAGAGTTCTAGCTCAATTTTTGATCAAATTTATTTAGAGAAAATTAACCTAAGCCATATAAGAAAAGCAATTAATTTGAATAAGAATTTTTAAAATGATCAAATGTACTAAATGATTTCAAATCAATTTGATTGCATTCTATACCCCTACCCTTTGTTACTTCTCCTATCTCTATAATATTTATTTTCTTTCTTTTGAATAAAGTAAGTAGTTTCGATGTTAGAAATTTTTTATTCATTGTAAAAACAGGTGTGTATTCCTCACCTGAGGTCAATATCAATTTAAAATATAAAGAAATATTTTTTTGAAATAGCTTATAAATTTTAGGGTTTACTAAATCTAAATTTTTTATGATCAATTTTTTTTTAGATTGATTAGCAATTATATTTAAACAATCGATCAGACTGTCTGAAATATCCATAGAACTATTAATCTTTAATTTTTGAAAAACATCATGATATTTATGAAATTTAGGCTCAAGAAATTGCTTATGAGATTTATCTTTTATTTGATTTGGTAATTTAATCTTTTTATTTATAGATAAATATCCAAGTTTAGAAAAACCTAAATTTTGAAAAATAAATATACTATCTCCAATTTTAGCAGATGATCGACGTATAATATCTTTCTGATCTATTTTATCGCTAATTAGAGTTAAAGATGCTACAAAATTTTCAGATGAACTAGTATCACCACCAATAATTTCAATATTAAGTTTTTTTGATAATAAATTAATTTGATTACAAATTGATAAAGTCACTTTCTTTTTATTTTTAGGAAAACTAATATTTAGAAGTCCAAATCTTGGTATACCACCACTGGACTGGATATCACTATAATTAGAAACTATTAATCTATGAGCAATTTGTTTGTCATTAAAATATCTAAAACTAAAGTGAATATTTTCAACAATTGTATCTGTGGAAATTAATTGTTTTGTTTTTCTAAGATAGGCGCAATCATCACCAATAATTGAACTATTTTTTGAAAATACTTTAATAACATCGCTTTCTATTCCCATAAATAAATTAAAAATTTCCTTTTTCCAATTCATCCTCATATTCAGATGCACTGAGTGAAGGTGTTTGTTTTTGTTTTTTTGTGAGAATTTTAAGAGTAGTTTGTATTGCTATTCTATAAGTAGTTAATTCATCCATAATTTGTCGTTCACTGGTATTTCTCATCATTTGACTTAAAGCCTGTTGCAGACTAACTAAACGTTGTTCTATTGTATTTTTTGACATGAAAATAATATAATTAATGGACGAAATAAGAAAATAGCTAATTTAAGTATTAATCTTTTTTCTTACAAGTGGAAATGCATCTTTTTTTTTAGTTAAAACCATCTGAAAAACAACATTATCTCCTTTAGTAAAAGATAATTCACTTAGATTTAAATAAGCAACCCACATTCGAATAAAACGATCATCATAAATCTTTAAAACTTTTTTTTCAGCTTTTATAAAGTTTTGATGCCAATGAGATAAAGTTTTCGCATAGTGAAGCCTTAAAACTTCAATATCAGAAATTATTAAACCAGATTTTTCTATAGCAGGCATTATTTCTGAAAGTGAAGGAATGTATCCACCAGGGAAAATATACTTTCTAATAAAAGCCGCAGTAATTTTAGGAGTTCGGAGATTACCTATAGTATGAATGATTGCAATACCATCTTGTTCTAACATTTCATAAATTTTTTTGAAATATGTAGTGAAAAAAGGCTTTCCAACGTGCTCAAACATTCCGACTGAAACGATTTTATTATAAGTATTATTCTCATGTCGGTAATCTTGGAGAGAATATTCTAAATTATTTTTAGATTTTGATTTTTTTTTCTTATTCTCACAAAATTTAATTTGTTCTTCAGAGAGAGAGATACCCTTTATTGAACAACCAAAATTTTCAGTCATATAGCGACTCAAAGATCCCCAACCGCATCCAATATCTAAAACTCTATCATTCTTTTTTAACGATAATTTATCGGATAAGCGATCCATTTTATTTAATTGGGCTTGATGTAATGTATTATTTTTATTTTCAAAATATGCACATGAGTATTGCCTAGTTTCATCAAGGAATAAGCCATAAAGCTCATCTGATAAGTCATAATGAGATGCAACATTATTTTTTGATTTTTTAGAGAAATTTAACTGCAGAAATGGGTTAATTAATAAAAAAAACTTGAATAATAAGCTATTAGATACCCTCTCGAGATAAAAATTATAGTTATCAAGTATAAGTTCAGAAAATTCATAAAAATTAGAATTTGGTAATTCATAATCTTTATCCATGTATCCTTCAGTTAAAACCAAAGAAGGAGCGTAAAATAATTTTCTTAAAAATTTATCATTATTTATTTTTATAATAATAGAGTCGGTTTTATTATCAATAAGGTATTCTTTGTTATTGAAAATCAAATTAATTGACCTAGTAGTAATGAACTTAGAAAGTAAAAATGTTAATATCTTAATAAGCATTTATAATAATGATTATGAATAATATATTTTTAACATAAATTGATCAAATTTTTGAATATATATTTTATTTGATAACATAAATCTTATGGTTAATTATATTCGTATACCTTAAATAATGAATAATGCTGAAAAGATAAATTTTATTTCTAAATGGATTGAAAATTATAGCTCAAAAAACGATATATCCACATTAGTTATTGGAATTTCTGGGGGGATAGACTCTGCTGTAACTAGCACTCTTTCTGCTAAAACAGGCTTAAAAACAATTGTTGTTTCTATGCCAATCCTAGATCATCAAATTTTAAATCTAAGAGGTACAAATCATATCACGTGGTTAAAGGATAACTTTTCAAACGTAGAAAGCATAGATGTGAATTTATCTGATGTTTTTTCATCTTTTAAATCAGCTCTTGATAAAAATAATTCAGAACACGGATATGCAAATTCACAAGCCAGATTAAGAATGACGACTTTATATCAAATAGCTGCTTCAAATAATGGTATTGTTGTTGGAACTGGTAATAAAGTTGAAGATTTTGGAATAGGTTTTTATACAAAATATGGCGATGGTGGTGTGGATATATCACCTATTGCCGATTGTTTAAAAACAGAAGTCTGGGATATGGCTAAGGAGCTAGGAATTAATCAAGAAATTATAGATGCCCCTCCAACTGATGGGTTGTGGAATGATGGAAGATCAGATGAAGACCAAGTAGGACTTTCATATGAAGAAATTGAAGAGGCTATGTTAAATGAAAATTCTATAAATAGAAAAAAGTATTTAGAAATTAGGTCAAAAAATATTCATAAAATGGAACCTATCCCTGTCTGTATAATTCCAAAGTAAAAATTAAATTAAACTTTTTTATTCGTATTGTTATCGAATACATGGATTGATGAAGGTGTGATATCAAATTTAAAATTATCACCTGCTTTAACATCAATTTTTGAAGATAATTTACAACTAAAATCCTGACCACCTATGCTTGAATATATAATCATATCTGATCCTAGATATTCTACTAAATTTGCTTTTGATTCAAATTTACCGCTATCAGTAATTTGAATATCATCGGGTCGTATCCCTATTGATGCATCATTAATATTTATTAAATTATCTAAATTAACTTGCGCCTCTCCTATCTTAGCAATTCCATTTTTAATTGAACAATCAAATAGGTTCATTTGAGGTGATCCTATAAATTCAGCAACAAATTTTGTATTAGGATTTGAATAAATCTCTTTAGGAGTTCCTACTTGTTCAACAATTCCATCATTTATAACTACTATTCTATCACCAAGGGTCATTGCTTCTGTTTGATCATGAGTAACAAAAATACTTGTTACATCCATTTGCCTTTGTAATTTCTTTATTTCTAAACGCATTTGATTACGTAACTTTGCATCTAAGTTAGATAGAGGTTCATCAAATAAAAAAATTTTAGGATTTCTAACTATTGCCCTTCCCATTGCAACTCTTTGTCTTTGTCCACCAGATAACATGCTTGGTTTACGATCTAATAACTGATCTATTTCTAAAAGTTTTGCTGCATCATTTACTTTAGAATTAATTTTATCTTTAGATATGCCCCTATTTTTAAGCCCATAAGCCATATTATTAAAAACAGTCATATGAGGATATAAAGCATAGTTTTGAAAAACCATAGCCACATCTCTTTCAGATGGGTCAATATTGTTAATGATAACTCCATCAAGAGATATTTCCCCACCAGTAATATCTTCTAAACCAGCAATCATTCTTAATAAAGTAGATTTACCACATCCACTTGGGCCAACAAAAACTACAAATTCACCATCTTCAACATTTAATGATGTTTCATCAACGGCTTTTGTACCATTGGGATAAATTTTTGTAATATTTTTTAGTTCTAAAAAGCTCATTTTATTTCTCCGTTTGGATTAATCCTTTAATAAACCATCGTTGTAAAATAACAACGACAAGCACTGGTGGCAACATAGATAAAATTATATATGCAAATCGTTCTCCTGTTCTAGGGAGAGCAACGCCTTCATAGTTTTCTGTAAATATAATTTTCATTCCCATTACAACTGTCCAGTACTTTTCATCTGTCGTCATAATTAAAGGCCATAAATACTGGCTATAACCATAAACAAACATGAATATAAACATTGCTGCTAGCATTGTTTTTGATAACGGTAATAAAAAATCTATAAAAAATCTCCAACTATTAGCGCCATCAAGTTTAGCAGACTCTAAAAGTTCGTCGGGGATAGTTTTATAAAACTGTCTAAAAAAGAAAGTAGCAGTTGCCGAAGCTACCAGTGGAAGTATTAATCCAGTGTAAGTATTAGTTAATCCTAAATCTGATACGATTTTATAGCTAGGGAATATTCTCACTTCGAGAGGAACTAAGAGAGTAATAAAAATTAACCAAAAAATAGGAACGGCTAATTTAAATCTAAAATAAACTAATGCATATGCAGACATAGCTGAAATAACAACTTTCAAAGTTGCAATACCAAATGCCATAATAAAACTATTGATAAACATTTTGGCAGCAGTGACTTCCTCAGACCAGCCGCCTTTTTCATTTAAAACTTTATTATAGTTCTGAGAAAAACTCTCACCAAAAAGGAATTTCATACCCTCAGTCATAATAGTGACATTATCGTGTGTAGATGTGGCAAAAGAAAACCATATTGGCAAAACCATAAGTAACACACCTAAAATAAGTATTAAGTGAGATAAAATTTCTAAAGGTTTAAACTTCATTTATTTTGAAAAATTCCTTGTATAAACCATTTTTGAAGAAAAATTATTATTACTAGTGGGGGTATCATCGACATTATAACAAATGCAAAACGATGAGATATTGAGCCATACATCGTTTTAAGACCCATAACAACTGTCCAGTACTCTTCTGTAGTTGTCATTATCAAGGGCCATAAATATTGATTATATCCAAATACAAACATAAATATAAAAACAGCTGCAATCATAGTCTTTGATAAAGGTACTAAAAAATCTATAAAAAATTTCCAACTATTAGTGCCGTCAAGTTTGGCTGCCTCTAATAATTCCTCTGGAATGGACTTATAAAACTGTCGAAAGAAAAATGTTGCTATAGCAGAGGCAGATATAGGAATAATTAATCCCGCAAATGAATTTAAAAGATTTAATTTAGAAATAACTATATATGTTGGCATTACTCTTAATTCTAAAGGAACCAACAAAGTGACAAAAATAAGCCAAAAAATAAATGATGCATATTTTATTCTAAAATAAACCAATCCATAGGCTGCCATCAAAGATGTAACCACTGACAAGGTAGCAATACCGGTAGCCATAACAAAACTATTAAAAAACATTTTTAATACTGTTATTTCATTAAAAAAACCTGCCTTTTTAAAAAGAACTCTTGAATAATTTTCAATAAAATTATCACCTAATGAAAATTGAAGACCATTAGTATTGATAAAAAGGCTTGTATGAGTCGAACTCGCAAATATTACCCATACAGGTACAATCATAATTGTGAGCCCAATTAAAAGGATCAGATGATTGATCGTGGATGGAATATATCTGATCATTTAGTTGTAATGAATTTTTCCTTCAATATACCTAAACTGGAAAATTGTAATAACTAATACAATTAACATCATCATAATTGACTGTGCACCAGCACTACCGAGGTCTAAACCTTTAAAGCCATCAATATAAGCTTTATAAACTAAAGTTTTAGTTTCACTACCCGGAGCTCCAATCGTAGTAGTATCTATAATTCCAAAAGTATCAAAGAATGCATAAGTAATATTAATTATAATTAAGAAAAAAGTAGTTGGCATTAATAATGGAAAAGTTATTGTCCAAAATCTTCGAATGTTACTTTTACAATCGATTATAGAGGCTTCAATTACAGTTTTTTGAATTGCTTGAAGGCCTGCTAAGAAAAAAATGAAATTAGCACTGATTTGTTTCCAAGAACCAGCAATTACTACATAAATGTAGGCATCAAAAACATCTTCATACCAATTAAAACCCCATAAATTATTAAATAAATGATAGAGAAGTCCAAATCTTTCACTAAAAAAATAATTAGCCATAACTCCTACGACAGCTGGAGCAATTGCATAAGGCCAAATTAAAAGTGTTTTATAAACATTTTTTCCATGAAGAACGTTATTAGCCTGAACAGCTAATAACAAACCAATAGAACCAGTAATCAGTGTTATCACAAAACTATAAATGATCGTGAATTTAAATGCCGTATAGTATGAAGGATCAGTAAAGATAAACTTAAAATTATCAAATCCTGCAAAATATGAACCAAAACCAAATGCATCTTGAATAGTAAATGCATCTCGAAAAGTTTGAATAATGGGCCAATAAAGAAATATTAAAAGGATTAATAGCTGTGGAGCTAAAAAAAAATATTGAGAATAGCTAGATTTAAATTGGACTTTTTTCATATTCTAACAAGGAGGGTATATTATATACCCTCCTTGTTTAATTTAATTTATAAGGTTTTTGCAAACTGAGCTAATAACTTCTCAGCACCCTTGTCCATGTTACTTAAGGCTTTTTCCACGCTGATATCACCATTAAGCATTGGCTCAACATTTTCATAAATTACTTCACGAATTTGAGGCCAATTACCTGCTCTATATCCGCCAGGAATAGTAGATCCTTCTAGACCTAACTGATCACCAACAGCTTTGTGATAAGGAGAAGTTCTGTAGAAATTAATAGTTTCTGCCAGTTCAATTCCACCTTTAGTTACAGCAGCATAACCAGTCATGTTGTGATAGTATAAATCCATTTCTGGAGATCCCATAAATTCAATGAATTTAGCAAGTCCTTTGTACTCTTCTTCAGTATGACCATTTAAGATCCAGTTAGCAGCACCACCAATAAAAGTTGGATACTCTTTACCACCAGTCACTGAGTCCCAGTATAAAATTGGATTAGTAGTAAAGTTTGGAAGTACACCTTTCATACCTCCAAAAGAAGCAGCTGATCCAAACCAGAATGCAGCCTCTCCATTAGTAAATGGTGCTTGGTTATCACCCCAAGCTCTTCCTTTATAACCATACCAACCTTTTTCATACCACTCTTTTACTTTAGACCAGTGCATAACAAACTCATCTGTTTCAGCAAAAAGAGTTTTTGTTGGAACAGCATCATAACCATTGTTACCATCAGTCATAAGAAGGTTATGTCTTGAGAAAAAGTTTTCAGTCCAAATCCATGGGCTATGACTTTGAAGTAATGGAATATATCCAGCATCAGCTATTTTTTGAGCGATAGCTTCAAACTCTTCATAAGTTCTTGGCACTTCCTCAATTCCCACTTCTGCTAAAATGTCCATATTAGCGTACATTAAACAAGTAGAACTGTTAAATGGAACACCGACCATCTTACCATCAGCATCGGCATAAAAGTTTTTGATACCTGGAATATAGTTATCAGCATCTACATCGATACCGTACTTTTTAGCCATCTCTTCAAAACCAATAACAACACCGTTTTTAACTTGTGCTACCATGATAGCTGCGCCAGCATCATAAACCTGAGAGTAATGAGGTTGGTCGCCTGCTCTAAAAGCAGCAATAGTAGCAGCCATGTTATCTTCATAACTACCCTTACCTGTTGGAATTACCATATACTCATCTTGAGAGTCGTTAAATCTATTCGCTATTTCAATAATCACATCACCTAAGAACCCACTATTACCATACCACCAATGAATTTCGGTTTTACTATAACTGTTTGAGGTGAAAGTAAATGAAACAAGAATAGCTAATATACTAATTAGTTTTTTCATCATTTTTCTCCTTAGAAATTTAGTCTTCAGTTCAAAATATAAAAATTTGTAAACTTAGACCAATGTTAGGATTAACTTCATAGCATTTAAATGTGAATAAAATATTAACAAATATATCTTATTTGTTGAAATATATGAAAATTTTAAAAAATTTTACAAACTCACTATATGCCTCAAAGCATATAGATAGCCTGAACTGCCCATTCCAACAACAGAGGATGTACAAGCATGAACAATGATCGATTTATGCCTGAATTCCTCACGAGAATAAATATTTGAAATATGAACTTCTATTTTAGGAAATTGTTTTATTTCTAATGAGTCATGTAAAGAAACAGATGTATGAGTTAATCCACCAGGATTAATAATAATACCATCATAGCTATCATCTAAGCTATTTATTTTATTTATAATTTCACCCTCGATATTATTTTGAAAGAATTCTACTTCACATCCTAATTTAGAAGCTTCATCGGAAAGCATAGTCATCAAATTATCGAGACTAAAGTCACCATACTTAGATTTATCTCTTTTACCTAACATCTCTAAATTAGGACCGTTAATTATTAATATTTTTTTAGTCATTATTAGAATTTATATCAAAAATAAAATTAAACCCAACCAGTAATAGTTTTAACTTCTAAATATTCTTCAAGTCCCCAGTTACCACCTTCTCGTCCATTGCCAGATTGACGATATCCACCAAAAGGTGTTCCTGAGTCCATTGAATTTCCATTGATATACACAACTCCAGAACGAAGTTTTTTTGCAACTCTTTGAGCTTTTGCTAAATCACTTGTTTGAATATAATTTCCTAATCCATACTCTGTATCATTAACGATTGCTATTGCCTCTTCTTCTGTATCAAATGGTATAATTGATAGGACAGGACCAAAAATTTCAGACTTAGCTATTTCCATATCGTTATTAACATTAGTAAATATAGTTGGTTTTATAAAGTAACCTTTTTCAAGACCTGGTGGTTTTTCAGGACCACCAATAGCAAGATTTGCTCCCTCTTTGATGCCAAGATTAATAAGATTTATTATTTTATCATATTGAACCTTTGAAACTACTGGGCCGATGTGATCACCTTGTTTATGAGGTAGATCTACATATATTTTTGAAGCTTCATCAATGGCATCTTCAATTACTTTTTCATAAACTGATCTTTCAACCAACATTCTAGTTGGTGCATCACATGATTGGCCTGAATTACTCATAACATTTCTTATACTATCTCTAACACCACTTTCAGGCGCGTCTGCAAATACTATATTTCCTCCCTTACCTCCTAATTCAAGACACACTCTTTTGATGGTCTCTGAAGAATTTTTTAGAATTAAACGCCCTGCTCTAGTTGAACCTGTAAAAGAAACCATATCGATATCAGGATGGCTAGAGATGGCATTTCCAACACCCTCTCCATTTCCGTTAATAAGATTAAAAACCCCAGGTGGGAAACCTGCTTCATCAATCATTTCTGTAAAAAGAATACCAGATAAAGGTGCAATTTCTGATGGTTTTAATATCATTGTACAACCAACAGCAAGAGCTGGGATAACTTTTAGTGCTATTTGATTAATCGGCCAATTCCATGGTGTAATTAATCCACAGACCCCTATGGGTTCGTGAGTAATATAATTATTTGATTGATTACTGAAATTATATTCGAATTTAAAGTTTTTAAGACGATCTATAAAATCATTTATATGATCTAAGCCAGATTGTGTCTGGACCTCTGAAGCAAAATTATGTGGACAACCCATCTCTAAAATAATTGCTTTAGTCATTTCATCAAAACGTGACTGATAAATGTCTTTTAATTTATTTAATAACTCTATTCGAAGATCAACCGATGATGTAGACCAAGAATTGAAAGATTTTTTAGCAGCATTTACAGCAACATCTAAATCCTCTTTGTTACCTAAAGAAATTTGAGCAATAATATCTTCATTAGCAGGGTTTGTAACATCTAAGATATCTTTAGATATCGGATTTACCCATTTGCCATTGATATAAAATTTTTGATTATTATTCATTTTTAATTAGAGATCCTTTTTATAGAATTTATAGTAAAATAAAACAAAAAGGAGATTATAAAATGAGAAAATTTATCATAGACATGACTATGTCTTACGACTTTGAAGTTGCTATTGAGGCTGAGTCTGAAGAAGAGGCAAAAGCAAAATTTACATCTACACCTTTAGAAAAATTAGGAGATTACCAATTTAAATCTTTTTACAAAACATTTAGAAGTATTAAATTAGACGAATTTGATCCACGATTTTATAAGGACGATGGAAAAGTAAAATAGTATTAACTTAATAATTATCCAGAATACCCTAACGTTCTTGGTAACCACAACACAAGGTCGGGAGATACTATTAAAGTAATAAGACCTAATATTAGAGCACCAAAAAATAACCATATCTCTCCAATAATTTTTTTTTGGAATTTTATTTATCTTTAAAAAAGAAAAAAAAGCTAACATTAAGAATTATAAATATTTTTAATTTTTTACCAGCGGTGATGGATATCTTCTTTTAAAAATTTGTCATAAATTTTTTTTATTTGGGGCATTAATGAAGATATATCCTCTAATTGAATTGAATTTACATTTAAAGAGGCTTGTTGTTTATTTTTAGCACCAGGAATAGCTACAGTCACTTCGCTATGCATCAATATCCACTTCAAAGCAAGATCGGCTAAAGTAAAATTATTAGGAGTCAGTTTTTTTAATTCATCCACAGCCATTAATCCTTTTTCAAAACTAACTCCAGAAAAAGTTTCTCCAACGTCAAATGCTTCACCTTTGATATTGTAATTTCGATGATCATTAGATGGAAAAGATGAGTCTTTATTCATTTTTCCAGTAAGTAAACCACTAGCCAGAGGGACCCTTGCTATAATAGCGATATCTTTTTTTGCTGCCATTTTAAAAAATTCTTCAGACGGTTTTTGACGAAACATATTAAAAATAATTTGGATACTTTTTACATTAGAAAATTGAATGGCATCCATTGCCTCAGATACTTTTTCAACACTAACTCCATAATAAGAAATTTTTCCTTTTTTTACGATGTCATCCATCATTTCAAAAGTTTCTTTTTTTGAACATATATCTGAAGGAGGACAATGAAGTTGTAATAAATCAATACATTCAACACCAAGATTTTTTAAAGATCGATCAATAAATCTTTCAATATTTTCAGGATTATATCCCTCTGAATTATGAGGATCTAACCGTCTACCTGATTTAGTAGCAACATAGATTTTCTCACTAGTAGATTTCAACAGTTCTCCTATAAACTGTTCACTTCTCCCATCTCCATAGACATCTGCTGTGTCAAAAAAATTAATACCTTTATCTAATGATGTTTTTAAAACTTCAGTTGCATCTTCTTTTGAGACATCACCCCATTCAGAGCCAATAGCCCAACATCCAAGACCTATTTCAGAAACTCTCCAACCAATATTTGAAAATTCTCTATATTTCATAATTATAGTTCACCTTTTACTATATATTTAAAAATTCTAACTACTTGTTCGTTGTTAGAAGCAACTGCAGATGCAGCGGCATCTATTTCTTTAAGTGCATGTTGATGATCTTCACCATGAATAACAATAATTGATTTATTAAGTGCAGCAGCGTAACCGGCATCAAACGCAGCATTCCATTGTTTGTATTTATCACCAAATTTAACAACTACAATATCACTATCTTTGATAGATTTCTGAGTTCGTATGGAATTAATATTGGCGCCTTTTTGGTCTTTCCAAAAGTTTTTTTCTTCTGCACCTAGTATTTCAACTCCACAATTGTCGGAGTTTTCATGATTGGTAACAGGTGAAGAAAATTGAACCTCAAGGTTTTCTGATTTACATAAATCGATCAATTCTTCACGCCAATTAGTATGAATTTCACCAGCTAAATAAACTTTCATCATTATAAAAAAGTGGTGAGCCCAGCAGGATTCGAACCTGCGACACCCTGATTAAAAGTCAGGTGCTCTACCGGCTGAGCTATGGGCCCGGATAGAAAATGTGAACATTTCAAATTTTTGACAAGAAATCAAGAACTGGTTTTGGGACACTTTTAGAAATATCCCCACCTAAACTATGAATTTCTTTTATAAATCTCGATGATATAAAGTGATATTTTTCTGCAGACATTAAAAAAATAGTTTCAATATCAATATCGATAGTTCTATTCATCCCTGTCATAAGAAATTCATACTCAAAATCAGAAACTGCCCTTAAGCCTCTTATAATCAGAGACGCATTCTTGGATTTAACATAGTGAACTAATAGATTATCAAATTTTTCGATTTCTATTTTTGATTGAATATCGTTAGGTAAAGTTGAAATAGATTTTTTGATAAGATCTAATCGATCATCAATAGAAATCATATGGTTTTTTGATTTGTTATTTGAAACTGCAATAATAAGTTTATCTACAACATTTAAGCTTCTTTGAATAATATCAAGATGGCCTAATGTAATTGGATCAAAAGATCCTGGATATATTCCTATTTTAGACATTAATTAATCTTCTAACCGAGCGACTGAAACAATTTTTTCTTTTGCATCTACTTTAAAAACAGATACGCCTTGAGAAACTCTTCCAACTACTCGAATATTTTCTCCTACATTGCATCGTAATAATTTACCTGAGTCAGAGATCAAAGCAATATTATCATCTAAATTTATTTTAAGCGATTGTACTACGCGGCCATTTTTAGGTGTAATAGTAATATTAGTTACACCAGAACCACCTCTGTTTGTAATTCTATATTCGTATGCTGAACTTAATTTACCGTAACCATTTTCTGTAATTGAAAGCAAATATTCTTCACTCTCAGCAAGTTCTTTAAATTTTTTATTTATTTTTGATGGATCCTTCTTAGCTTCATTTTTGGCTTTAAGATATGACTCTCGCACATCAATAGAAATTTTATTATGCAATAAACTCGAAATTGAAACTACTTTATCATCTTTAGCTAATTTGATTCCTCTAACACCAGCAGAACCTAGTCCAGAAAACTCTCTTAAGTCAGCTGTAGCGAAACGAATAGATTTACCGTTTGTAGTGGCTAACTGAACATCATCTTTTTCAATAACAGATATAACCCCGATTAATCTATCCCCTGTTTTTAATTTAATAGCTGTTTTACCTGTTCTAGCTAATTTTCTTGTACCACTCATAGCCACATCTTTTAATTTATTCTTTCTTATATTTCCAAGACTAGTTGCAAAGACTAAATTATAATTTTCAAAGTCTCCAATATCTTTTGGTAAAGTGAGAATTGAAGATATTTTTTCGTTTTTTGAAATCGGTATCAAATTTACTATTGCCTTGCCTCTTGATGTTGGTGTTCCCGCAGGTAGCTCATAAGCTTTCATTGAATAAACTTTACCTACAGAGGTGAAAAATAAAATAGTATCTCTTGTAGTAGCGGCAAAAACCTGTTCCAAGAAATCTTCATCTCTTGTAGTCATAGCATTTTTACCCTTACCACCACGTTTTTGAACCTTATAGGATGATTTTAAAACTCGTTTTATATAACCTTGATGAGATACTGTTACCACGACATCTTCTTCAACAATAAGATCCTCAGTATCTACATCTTCTATATCATGTTTTTGAATTTCTGTTTTTCTTGGAGTCGCAAAATTATCTTTAATTTCTGCAAGTTCATCTTTTAAAACTTTTAGTAACTGCTTGTTTGAATTTAATATTTTTAAGTAATTATTAATATCATCAACTAATGATTTTAGATTATTGAATAAATCATCTCTTTCTAGAGCTGTTAATTTCTGTAATCTTAATTCTAATATAGCTTTAGCCTGTTCCTCATCTAATAAGATTTTACTCGCTGAGACTTTGAAGCTTGGATTAATAAGCTTTATATATTGCGTAATATTAGACTTAACACTCCACTTTGTGTTGAGTAACTTAGTTTTAGCCTCAGCAGGATTTTTAGATTTTTTTATAAGATCAATAATTGCATCAATATTGTTAACGGCTATGGCTAATCCGATGAGAATATTAGCTTTTTCTCTAGCTTTGTTTAATTTAAATACAGTTCTTTTTGTAATAACATCTCTTCTAAAATCTATAAAATGACTCAAGCCATCATGTAAAGTTACAGTCATAGGCTTAGTTTCTTTTAAGGCTAACATATTACTGCTGAATGAAGTTTTAAGGGGGGTGTATTGAAATAATTGATTTTTTATTATTTCAGGTACGGCAGAGGATTTTAGTTCAATTACAACTCTCACACCCTCTTTATTTGACTCATCTCTTATATCATTGATACCTTCAATTGTTTTATTATTAACGACATCGGCAATTCTTTCTAAAAGTTTAGATTTATTTTGTAAGTAAGGAATTTCAGTAATTACAATTGCATTTCTATTTTTAATCTTTTCTTCATGTAGTTTTGATAAAACTGTAACACTCCCCCTTCCTGTTTCGTACATAGAATTAAGACCTGCTGTGCCAGATATAATACCTCCAGTTGGAAAATCTGGTCCTTTGACAATTTTGTGTAATTGTTTTGAAGAAGTTTCAGGTTCATCGACTAAAAGAAGAGTAGCGTCAATAATTTCTCCCAAATTATGAGGGGGAATATTAGTAGCCATTCCAACAGCAATTCCACTAGCACCATTTACGAAAATATTTGGAAACCTAG
>SGZV01000004.1 GCA_004321805.1 alpha proteobacterium HIMB59
TGGATGTGAAAGAGTATCAAATTTCTTTGAAAAAGATGGACAGTATTATCGGTTATTTATAACTACACCAAGCGCAGAGTCTGAAGTAGCTTATCTTGGGATTGAAAATTATACTGGTAAACTAACATCTAGTGAAAAAGAAATTGTAAACACAAATCAACTTGATGCCTTAGATGCCTTGTTAGAATAATAAAGAAGTTAAAGTTGATTTTATCTAAACCAGGATATATTAAAATTTACGGACATCGCGGGGCAAGGGGAGATCTTCCTGAAAATACTTTAGAAAGTTTTAGGTATTTATTTGAAAACAATATTCATGCATATGAAACTGATATTTTAATTTCAAAAGATTTAATACCGGTAATCACACATGACTTTAAACTTGATCCAAGTTATACAAAGGACGTTAATGGTAATTGGATTGAGGATGAAAATATAAAAATTATTGATCTCACTTATGAAGAAATATTAAAATATAATGTTGGAACACTAAACAAATTATCTAGATATGGTAGGAAGTTTATCAATCAAAAAAGTTTAGATAATCAAAAAATACAAAAGTTATCTGATCTTTTAAAATTATCATCAGATAATGACTTTGATGATTTATTAATCAATTTAGAAATTAAATCTACTCCTATTGAAGAGGGGCTTACTCCAAGCCCAGAAGATACGGTGAATATAGTGATAGACGAAGTGAGTCGTTCAAATTTAAGTGATAAAATCATTTATTCATCATTTGATTGGAGAGTACTAAGGGAAATAAAAGAAAGAGATCCAAAAATTCCAAGAGCTCATTTAACATCTGGTGCTAAGGGTAAAATTTATGATAAATCACCTTGGTTAGATTTTACACCTCTCCATAGCGAGGTCGAATTACCAAAGCTCATTAAAGCTTTAGGAGGAAGTGCGTGGCACCCAAATTATAAGGATGTTAATAAAGAAGTAATTGAAATATCACGCAATGAAGGTTTACCTATTAATGTATGGACAGTTAATAGAGAGCAGGACATGTTACGAATGATTGATTATGGTGTTGATGGCATAATGACTGACTATCCATTAAAATTGAAAGAGATTTGTGATAAAGAAGATATAAACTGGTTTTAGCTATTAATAGATTATTGGTTCATACTACTGAAAAACTCCTCGTTAGTTTTACAGTCTTTCATCTTATCCAATAAGAATTCCATTGCATCCACTGTTCCCATGGATGATAAAATTTTCCTTAAAATAAACACCTTTTGGAGGTCACCAGCATCTAAGAGTAGGTCTTCTTTTCTAGTGCCTGACTTTTGAACGTCAATTGCAGGGTAAGTTCTTTTATCAGAAAGTTTTCTATCTAATACTATTTCCGAATTACCGGTGCCTTTAAATTCTTCGAATATCACTTCATCCATTCTACTGCCTGTTTCAATTAATGCTGTTGCAATAATTGTTAAAGATCCACCCTCTTCAATATTTCTAGCTGCACCAAAAAATCTTTTTGGTCTTTGTAGTGCATTTGCGTCAACACCACCTGTCAGAACCTTACCACTAGATGGAACTACTGTATTATATGCTCTACCTAGTCTGGTTATAGAGTCTAGTAAGATAACTACATCATATTTATTTTCAGCTAAACGTTTCGCTTTCTCAATTACCATTTCAGCAACTTGCACGTGTCGGGCAGCAGGTTCATCAAATGTAGAGCTTATAACTTCTCCATTAACAGAACGTTGCATATCAGTTACTTCTTCAGGTCTTTCATCGATGAGAAGAACAATTAAATATGCATCTGGAAAATTTTCTGCAATTGATTTTGCAACTTTTTGCAAAATTACAGTTTTACCTGATCTTGGTGGTGCAACAATAAGTGATCTTTGTCCAGCTCCAACAGGTGCAATAATGTCAATTATTCTAGATGTTAAATCCTTATCAGGTTTATCTGTTTCTAAATTAAATTTTTTCTCTGGGTATAAAGGTGTAAGATTGTCGAAATTTGTTTTAAATTTATTATTTTTTGCAATATCAATAAAATTTACTTTATTAACTTCAACTAAAGCAAAATAACGTTCACCATCTTTTGGTGGTCTTATCGGTCCCTCTAAAGTATCCCCTTTTCTCAAACCATATTTTTTGATTTGATTAGGACTTACATAAATATCATCTGGGCCAGGTAGATAATTTGAATCAGCAGATCTTAAAAAACCGAAGCCATCTTGCATTGTTTCTAAAACACCTTCACCAATTATCTCTTCACTTTTTTCAGCAAATTTCTTTAAAACAGAAAAATATATTTCTTGTTTTCTTAGACCAGAGGCATTTTCAATACCCAAAGACTCAGCATAGTCTAATAATTCTTGAGGTTTTTTATCTTTTAATTCGTTTAGATGCATTTTGGAAAATTCCTAGATAGTTAGATTTCTTGAGTTACGTTTATAACAAAAAAAATTAAAAATATATATATATTTATATATGAAGTATTGATGTAGTAGGTCTAATTGCGTGGATTAACACCTTATTAATACAAATAATACTTATTTTATTGATTTTATTGCCTTTAATAACAACTGAGGATAACTTAATAATGATAAATTAATGATCTTAAAGCTGTTTAGAACTCCAAAAATTTATGAATAAGTTATTTAATCAACACCTTTTTAAACAAGTTATTATTGGAACTAAGAGCCAATCGCGTAGAGCTTTATTTAGAAACTTGAATTTAAAATTCAAGTATAGAGCAGCAAACATCGATGAAAAAAAGGTAAAAAAATTACAAAACAATAAATATGATGCAATAAAAATAGCTACTGAGAAAGCAAGACATTTATCTTCAATAAATAAAGGTAAAATAATAGTAACATTCGATACCACTATACTATTTAACAAAAAGACAATTTATAAATGTGAAACACAGGGATGCTGTTTAGAACTTTTAAATTCTTTTACGAATAGAAAACACTATTTATATACAGGTATGGTTTTTATGATAGATAATAAAATAATCCAAAAAAAATTATCTGAAACAAGGGTTATGTTCAATAATCATGGCAAATCTGTCATATCTAGGTATGTAAAAGATAATTACAACAATATAAGATCCGCAGTGGGTTGCTATAATATTGAAGGTTCAGGTAAATTTCTTTTCAAAAACATTAACCCAAGTTATTTTAATGTTTTAGGAGTTGATATTATTAATTTTATAAAAACTTTAAACAAGATTTAAATGAAAAAAGTAATTGGTATTTTAGCGGAAAAATTAGATCATTCACTTTCACCAGTGATACATAACTATTGGTGTAAAAAACATGAGAATAATTTTTTATACAAAAAATTTGAAATACGAAAAACATCACTAAAAACATTCTTTAATAATTTCAAAAAAAATAAAAATCTTAGGGGTTTTAATATAACAATACCTTACAAGGAAGAATGTTTATCCTATTGTGATAAATTATCCCCAAGTGCAAAAAAGATTGGATCAGTAAACTTAATATACAAAAGAGATAATTTATTAATTGGTGACAACACTGATGTTATAGGTTTTTCTAAATGTTATAGAAATTTAAAAATTAAAAATCCACGCACAGTCTTAATAATCGGTGCCGGAGGTGCTGCTCGTGCAGTATTATATTTTCTCAATAAAGAAAAAATTAAAAACATTGATATTTTTGCACCGACATTAAAAAGAAAACTTGGTTTAGAACAAAGTTTTAAATTTCAGAATTTTGTAAACAAAACAACGAAACTTAATAAAAAATATGACCTGATTATTAATGCCTCCAGCGCTGGTATGGTGGGTAAACCCAAATTAAATAGAAATATTTTAAGCCTCGTCGTAAATGCTAAATATATTATAGATATTGTTTATAACCCAACAATGACGGATCTATTAAAAAGGGCCAGTATCAAAGACAAAGACTATATCGGCGGCTTAAAAATGTTAATTGAACAAGCGAAACCATCATTTGAAATATGGACAGGTAAAAGCATTAAAATTGATAAAGAAATATATAAAAAAGTAGAACAAAATATCTAATGCACATTGCAATTACAGGTAATATTGGCTCAGGAAAATCAGAGGCTATAAAATTTTTAACACGACTCCAATTCAAATGCATATCATCTGATAAAATAATATCTGATTTCTATAACAATTTAGAAATTAGAACTAACATTCTTGATAGGCTTAATATTAGTCAAAAAAATTACAAAAAAGAGATATTAAAGAAATTACCAGATGAGAAATTTAATAGAAAACTCAAAAAAATAATTTATCCAAAACTTTATGCCAAAAAAAAATTGATAACACCTAAGTATGACATACACAAACCTGTATTTTTTGAAATACCATTATTATTTGAAGAAAAATTATCTCAGACTTTTGACTTAATTATATTTATTCAGTCAGATATTAATAAAAGAAAGGAAAGGGTATTAAAAAGGGGAGTTACTAGTGAATATTTTAAACTCATGGATGGAAAGCAAATAAATCAAAATACAAAATATATTTTATCAGATTATACAATCCAAAATAATAGTTCCATCTTGAACCTTAGATTAAATATCATTAAATTATTAAATATCTTATGAGAGAGATAATTTTAGACATAGAAACCAGCGGTTTAGACTATAAGGAAGGTCATAGGATTATTGAAATTGGTTGTATCGAAATGAACAAAAAAGAAGTGGGGGGGCACTATCATCAATATATCAATCCTCTTAAAACTTTAACCGAGGACAACATTAAAATTCATGGTATTACAAACGAATACTTAGATGATAAACCAGTGTTTGAAGAAATTGTTGATGATTTTTTAAAATTTATAGGTGATAGTTCAATTATTGCTCATAATGCAAACTTTGATATAGGTTTTCTCAACTTTGAGCTTGAAAAAATATCAAAACCTAAAATAGCTAAGGATAGGGTTGTAGATACTGTAACAATTGCAAGAAAAAGATTTCCTGGACAACAGGTCAATTTAGATGCGCTTGTAAAAAAATTAAAAGTTAATTCATATATTAATAGAGATCATCATGGCGCTTTAAAAGATGCAAAGATTTTAACTGATGTTTATTTAGAGCTACAGGGCATAAATCAAATCGGCTTACAATTAGATGAAAAAAAATCAGAAAATCTGAAATTAGCAGGTGAGCCAAATTTATCTAAAATCGTACTAACAAAAGAAGAGACAGAAGCCCACAAAGAGTTTATAAAAAATCATATACCTAATTCTAATTGGGCACTGTTAGATAAAGATTATGAGTAGCGAATTTATAGATATTTTATTATTTGGAGTAATAGCAGTCTTCTTAATTTATCGTTTACGCAGCATTTTAGGCTCCACTGACGGTAAAATTGTTAATATTAAAACAAAAAGAGCAAAGTCTAGTTTTAAACCCAAAATTGTTCCTGAAAATACCAATAGCGAATTTTTGGATGGCGCTAATAAGGCTTACGAGATGATCGTCCAGGCCTACCAAGGGAATAATATTGAAAAAGTCAAAGATTTACTAACACCAGAAGCTTTAAACGCAATGGCTCAAGCTAAAGCACCAAAAGAAATAAAATTTTCTGAGGTCAAGACAAGCTCTATCCTTGAAGACAAAGAAGAAGATAGTCGTTTAATTAAATCAGTTAAATTTGAAACAGAACATTACAATGTTGCAAATAATGAGATTTTAACTGTTGTTGAAGAATGGGGATTTGAAAAAGAAAGAAAATCATCAGATCCTAATTGGAAGCTTTTTTCTATAAAACTTGTCTCATAAAATTAAATTAAATTTCAAAAATAAAGATAAATCTTTAGAAGAATTACCTAATCAAAAAATTTCTATCTCATTAAGCAATAAAATAAATAAATCTGATAAAAAGATTACCACTACTATTACGAAACCCAATGTCGTGATAAATTCAACTAAACTAGTAACGATTGATCAACAATTACATAAACAATTCAAGAAAAATGATTTTTCAAAAATAGATCTACATGGTTCTACTGTAGATGAGGCATATCAAAAATTATTAAAATATTTAACAAATAATTTTTCGAAGAAAAAGATTTTACATATCGTTATTACAGGTTTAGGCAATAAATCAAGTGATGGAGATTTTTTTACTGGTAAAATAAGGAAACAGTTTCCTTTATGGTTAGAAACAGATGCTTTCAAAAAATTTGTTAAATCTTACTCTCCTTGTAAAATACAACATGGAGGGCTTGGCGCTTTTTATGTTAAATTAAAATCTAAAGAATAAATTTCTTCTCATCTGTCGGTTTAATCTCTGATTGTATAGCATCAGCAACCCACTCTTTATTTACAGTCTCTATCTTCTTTTCGGATAAGTTTGCATTAAAGCTTATTCTCTCTAAAATTTTTTCAAACATAGTTTGCAACCTTCTAGCGCCAATATTTTCAACTTCCTTATTAATTTGTTCAGTAAGGATGGCTATTTCTTCAATCGCTTCATCTTCAAAAATTAAATCAATATTTTCAGTTTCAAATAAAGACTTATATTGTTTGGTTAAACTGTTATCTGTTTCCTTTAGTATTTTAATAAAATCACTTTTTGTTAAAGCATTTAATCTTACCCGTACGGGCAATCTTCCTTGAAGCTCTGGAAGCAAATCACTAGGTTTAGATTGGTGAAAAGCACCTGATGCAATAAATAAAATATGATTTGTTTCTATTGTTCCATATTTTGTAGAAACTACTGTGCCTTCAATTAATGGAAGCAAATCTCTTTGAACTCCCTCGCGAGATACATCCCCACCTCTTCGCTCACTATTAGGTGCAATTTTGTCTATTTCATCAATAAAAACAATGCCACTCTCTTGAACACTTTTTATAGCATTTTGGACAACATTTTGTTTTTCTGCTATTTTTTCAATCTCTTCTTGGATGAGTGGTTCATAAGCATCACCAATTTTCAGTTTCGTTTTCTTTTTATTTTTTAGACCTTTGCCAAAAATATCATTCATATTAATCATGCCCATCTGGGCACCTGGCATTCCAGGAATATCTAAAGATTGAAATGGATTAGATTTTTGGTCTAGAGCTATTTCTACTTCTTTATCGTTTAACTGGTTATTTCTTAGCATTGAACGGAATTTTTCTTTTGTTTCTTCGGAAGGATTGTCGCCCAATAAAGATTTTAATACTATTTCTTCTGCATTTTTTTTAGCTTCATCAATAAATTTATCTCTTATTTTTTTCTTCTCTAAATTTATTGCAACTTCAATTAAGTCTCTAATTATTTGTTCCACGTCTCTACCTACATATCCTATTTCTGTAAATTTTGTGGCTTCAACTTTAATAAACGGTGACTGTGTAAGTTTAGCTAGCTTTCTAGCAATTTCTGTTTTACCACATCCAGTGGGGCCTATCATTAAAATGTTTTTAGGAATGATGTCATCTCTGAGAGTTTCATCTTTAACATTTAAACGTCTCCAGCGATTTCGTAGAGCTATTGCTACAGCTTTTTTAGCTTCATCTTGTCCAATCACGTAACGATCTAATTCTTCCTTAATAATTTGAGGAGTTAAATTTTGATCATCCATTAGATTTTGATTTCAGCGATATTTAAAGTATCATTAGTATAGATGCATAGTTCTGCAGCTACCTTTAACGACTCAGCTGCGATTTCATGTGCACTTAAATTTGATTTTCTTTTTAATGCTCGTGCTGCACTCAGTGCAAAATTTCCACCTGACCCTATGGCTACAATTCCCTCTTGTGGTTCAAGCACATCACCAGTTCCACTAATTAAAAATGTTTCATTTTTATCAGCAGCAATAATCATTGACTCAAGTCGACGAAGATAACGATCTGTTCTCCAATCCTTTGCTAGTTCAACACATGCCCTCTTCAAATTATATGAGAATTCTTCACATTTTTTTTCTAACCTATCAAAAAGGGTCAATGCATCGGCCGTAGATCCAGCAAATCCAACAATTATTTGATCATTGTGAAAAGTTCTAATTTTATTGGCATTAGATTTGATAACTGCCGTCCCTAGAGTAACCTGACCATCTGATGCAATAACTACACTTTTGTCATCTCGTACACAAACAACAGTTGTAGAGCGTATTATTGTTTTATTTTTACCCATTATTCCTATAAATATAGGTACTAATTATCTGATTACAAATGAGACAATTCACAATAAACAGAGATACCAAAGAAACAAAAATTTCTATTTCCCTTAATTTAGACGGTATCGGCAAGAGCAATATTGACACCGGAATTGCATTTTTTGATCATATGCTTCAACAAATAAGCACACATAGTTTAATTGATTTGGATATTAAATGTGATGGAGATTTAAAAGTCGATATGCATCACACTGTAGAAGACGTAGGCATCGCATTAGGTGAATGTATCAAAGGCGCCCTTGGAGACAAAACAGGAATTACACGTTTTGCTAATTCATATGTAACTTTTGACGAGACACTGACTAGAACTGCCATGGATTTATGTAATCGTCCTTATTTTATATGGAATGTTAATACAACCTTGGAAAAAGTTGGAGATATGGATCAAGAGTTATTTCCAGAGTTTTTTAAATCTCTTGTTACTGAATCAAAAATGAATTGTCATATTGAAACTCTTTATGGTGATAATAATCACCATATTATTGAAAGTTGCTTTAAGTCATTTGCCTTATCTTTGAAAAAAGCTATATCAATTGATCCTAGGAAAGAAGGCGTTCCAAGTTCTAAAGGAACACTTTGAAAAAAAAAATTCTTGGACTAATTGATGGTCAGTCTGGAAACATAGGTTCAATAAAAAAGGCTGTTAAAGACTTAATTAGAGAAAAACCCTATCAATTGAAAGTTATAAAAGGAAATTTTAATCCAAATAGATTCGATAAAATAATTTTACCTGGGCAAGGTGCATTTGCAACGCTCATGTTTAATTTAAAAAAGTTAAAAATACTTAATCCTTTAAAACAATACCTGCAAAATAATAAACCATATCTAGGTATATGTGTTGGAATGCAAATTTTATCTGATGAAGGCCATGAAGATCAAATTGTAAAAGGCCTTAGTGTAATTCCTGGAAAAATTAAAAAATTTTCTAATAAGAAATTAATTATTCCACATATGGGATGGAATACCGTACTTATCTCTAAAAAAGATCCAATTATTAAAAATGATTTGAATGAAAAAGATTTTTATTTTGTTCATAGTTATATTTATGAAAATATAAAAAAAGAAAATATATTAGGTTTAACTCATTATGGAAAAAATTTTCCATCGATTGTAAATAAAGGAAACATTTATGGTGTCCAGTTTCATCCTGAAAAAAGCCATAAAAACGGTCTTAAATTGATAAAAAATTTTATAATGAAATCATGAATGTTTTTCCTGCAATAGATATTATCGAGGGTAAATGTGTTCGCCTAACTAAAGGCCTGGAAGACCAAAAAACTATTTATCAAAAATCTCCAGTTGAAATGGCAAAGGTATATGAAGAAATAGGTTTTAAAACCATCCACGTTGTCGATTTAGATGCAACCTTAGGCAAGGGAAATAACAACAAAGTTTTAAATGACATTAGAGAGAGCGTTGATATAAAAATTGAAGTTGCCGGAGGTATTAGAAGTCAAAAAGCTATAGAAGAAAAACTTAAAGAAGGCTTTGATATAATTGTTATTGGTACGTTTGCTGTAAAAAATATTAACGAGGTTTTACAATTTGATGATGTTATTTTAAATAAACTATCTATTGCACTAGATATTAAAGACAATCAAATTGCTTCGCATGGTTGGCAACAAACTAATACAACTTCCCTTAATGATATCATTGATCAATATAATAAAAAAAATATTCATTCTTTCTTCGTAACTGATGTTGCTAATGATGGCATGTTATCTGGATTAAACATGCATACATTCCAAAATATTAAAAAGCTAACCAACAAGCCAATTACAATTGGAGGGGGTGTTAAAGATATTTTAGATATCGAGCTATCCAAAGAAAATGGTTTTGATAATGTTGTTGTAGGTAAAGCAATATATGAGAATAAAATTTCACTAGAAAGCTTGATAAAATTTAATGCTTAAAACTAGAATTATTCCCTGTCTTGACGTCATTGAAAATAAAGTAGTTAAAGGTGTGAATTTTAAAAACATAAGAGTGATGGGAAGTGCTGTAGATATGGCTAATTATTATTCTTCAGCAGGAGCAGACGAACTATGTATGCTTGATATCAATGCATCTTACCAAAAAAGAAAAACATTTATCAAAACTGTCGAGTCTATTGCAAAGGTTATTAACATCCCGTTCACTGTTGGAGGAGGTGTTTCAGCACTGCAGGATATAACTGATCTGCTTAATGCGGGTGCTGATAAAGTTTCAATAAATTCTGCTGCTGTTAAAAATCCATCATTAATTAGAAAGGCAGCACTTAAGCATGGATCACAGTGTATCGTCGTAGCAATTGATGGAAAAAGACATGGTAGACAAATGAGGGTATTTGTTAAAGGGGGAAGAGAATTAACTAAGAAAGAGCTTGTTTCATGGTCAAAGAAAGTACAAAGCCTTGGCGCAGGCGAAATTCTTTTAACATCTATGGATACAGATGGAGTACAAAATGGTTTTGACAGTGAAATGTTAAAAAAAGTAACTAAAAACGTTAATATTCCAGTTATCGCAAGTGGTGGTGTAGGAGAATTAAATCACTTTTACTTGGGCCATTTAACTAAAGCAACGGGGTTGCTAGCTGCTAGCGTCTTTCATTCTGGTAAATTCAAGATAACAAAGGTAAAAAAATATTTAAGCTCTAAAGGTGTGCCAGTAAGATTATGAAATACGATAATGAAAATATTTTTGCAAAAATATTAAAAGACGAGATTCCTTGTGACAAAGTTTTTGAAGATGAACATGTACTTTCTTTTAAAGACATAAACCCTCAAGCAAAGCTTCATATTTTAATTATTCCAAAAAAAAAGTTTATTGATATTGCTGATTTCTTAGAAAATGCAGATGAAGAATATCAATCATCTTTTTGGTCTTCAGTAAATAAGATCATTATTAAATTAGAGTTAAGAGATAAAGGATTTCAAATAAAAGCGCACAAAGGCAAGGATGGTGGCCAAGAAGTATTTCACTTCCATCTTCATTTACTTTCCAATTCTTAAATTATCTCGCTTGAATATAGTTAATAATATCTAATACGCCTTTAATAGATTTGGCATGATCAATTACTCGATTAATTTCACTTTGATCATTTGAGACACCGAAAAGATAGATTATTTGTTTTTGAACCTCAAAATCGTATTTAAATTTCTTAATATCACTATCAGTTAAAATTTTTGTAAATAACTGTGTGCTAATAAATTTATCTTTAGCTATATCATCTAGTCCATAACCAGTATCAATAGAAATCTCGTTTAGCACCTCTATAACACCATCTTGCTGCCAAGCAAGCCTGACTGCTTCTAATCGCATATCACCAAAAGGCACGACACCAGTAAGAAGAACCTTCCCCAGTTCAACTTCCACATCTATTTTTGTGAATAAAGTAGCATCGTAAGAAAAGTATTTTTCCTTAATACCTAACTTAATTGTCGTATCATCCCAACTCTCACCCAAGCTTTTTCCATCATTTGCTTGTCCAACTGCTGTGGATGTACCTTTAGTAATAATTGATGGAGAACAACTAAGTAGTGATAAAGATAAAATTATAATTGTTAATTTAATCATTTTTTAATTTCATAGCGAATTTATAAAAATTATTCCTTGATATCTTATACTTAGTTTTTACCTCTTGATAAGCTTTTTTAATACCTACTTTTTCTATTAGTTCTAAAGTCTCTTTTTTATCAATATCTTTTTGTAATTGAGTATTAATTTCAGCCGACACACATAAAACCAGTTCCCCCTTTAAACTATCAAATGCAAATTCCTCTATATTTTTTGAGTTTAGCATAATTCTATCTTCATGCATTTTTGTTAATTCTTTTAATATGATGATTTCAAAATTATTCGATATTTCTCTAATTGCTGAAACATCTTTTGGTATCTGTTCTTTGGTTGTGTAAATAATCAAATTATTATGTAGTTGCTCTTTAAGAGAATTGACTTTTTGATCGTGTTTTTTTGGTAAAAAGCCAAGAAAGGTAAAATTTTTCTTATTAAGAAAACCACTAAGTTGTATTCCTAATATCATTGCACTTGGCCCAGGTATAGAAATTATTTTAACTTTGTTTTTTAATAAAAAATGAATTAGCTGGCCCCCTGGGTCAGAAATTAATGGAGATCCAGAGTCTGAAATTAGAGATACAACATTATTAGTTTTAATTAAATTTAATATTTTATCTTTTTTCTTCTCAAAATCATGATCTGTATATTTGTCTAGATTTTTTTTAATTTCATATTTATTAAGCAATTTTTTACTGTTAAGAGTATTTTCACACAATATTAATTTTGAATTTTTTAAAACATTTAAGGCCCTTAATGTGATATCATCCAAATTTCCAATGGGCGTTGCTACTAGATATAATCCTGCTTCTATCATTTCTTTTATGAAGAATATCTTTTTATTAATTTCTTTAATATCTTTTTTTAGTTGTGCGCCTACAGTGATCGATAATGTTCAAAAAACTCCAAAAGTATCTGATCCTGATGTAGTTAAAGATGAAACAGAAAAACTGGAAGAAAAGAAAGATTTAGTCGTTATTGAGAAACCCACTAAGCCCGAAAACAAAGAAATTGATTTTAAAACAATAGAAAAAATATTAGTTATCTTATCGGATGATGAGCTATTTACTTCTCTATTTTATGATGTGTTTTTAGAAAATATTTCAAATTATCCCTCACTAGGCTCAATTGATTTTGTCTATTCAATAAATGAAATTACATCTCCAATCAATAATACATTGATCATCGGGCCCGTAAGTTCAAAAGATTTAAGTCTTCTACCTCCTTTATTAGGTGATAATACTTTTATAGTGACTTTATCTAACGATTATTCATTAATGAAGAATTTTGCTGACAATGAAATTATATTTATCCCTAATAGCCCTTATTTGCATGTTCAAAAACTCCAAAAATATATTGATAATGCCAATGCTGTAGGTGTTTTATATAAGCAAAATGATTATGGTTTAAAGGTTTTTACTTATTTTAAAAAGATTTTTCCGCTGATTTACACAAAATCAAGCTCCTACGGTTCTAGCGCCATTGATCTAGAGTTATCAGTGAATTTACTTGGTAATTTAGATGACCTAGAAAGTATAATTATAATTGATGATACAATAAGTTATAAAGATCTTATTGGTTACCTTGCGACTGATAAAAAAACATACCCTCTTGAGAATATATACTTAATAGATAACTTTTTAGAGCAACGCATCAATTTAGAAAATTATTATAAACCAATCAATAGATCTAATTTTGATATGATTGATCTTTCATTAATGAGGGAGCCCCATAGAGAGTACTTCTTTAAACAGTCAATTGAAATTTCTTTGGAAATGGCTGTAAAAATTTTTCAACAAAAAATGTATCCACAAAATATTGAACACCCTGTTTTAGGTAGTTTACCAATTAAAAAACAGATGATTGATTACCCAATTATATTTGACTAGATAAAATCTTAAATGCTTGAAATCGATGAGAGGCTTTAAGTTTTTCATCACTTTGCATTTCTGCAAATGTTTTTTCACTTTGTTCTGGTATAAAATATGGGTCATAGCCAAAACCATTATTCCCGATCCCTTGAGAGATCATCTTTCCTTTAACTTTTCCTAAGCAGTTATATTTTTTATTATCAGTGACCAGTGACACAGCACAAAAAAATGTAGCATTAAGATGACTTATATTTCCAAACTTTGAAAAAATATCATTCATAACATTTTGTTCGCTTCCCAATTTTTTAGCAACCCTAGCGGTTTTTACTCCGGGATAGTTTCCCATATCATCGATAATAAATCCACTATCATCACTAATAGTAGCATGACCAGTTAAGTTAAAATAATACTGAGATTTAATCTCAGCATTTTCTTGAAATGTAAGAGCGTCTTCTATTGGCTCTCCAAAGTTATTTAATTCTTTTGTAGTAATTAAATCAAAGTCCAGATAGATACTGAAATATTTTAAGTAAAATTTTATTTCATTTAGCTTACCTTTGTTGCTAGAGCCTAGGAGTAATTTATTTTTCAATAGCTATATTTTGAGCTTTAAATATTTCTGGCATTGATTTCTCTACGAGCTCTATAAAATCAAGCATTGTTTGCTTACTAAATTTAGCTTCTTCACCCGTTGATTGAAATTCAATAAATTGTCCATCGCCTGCCATAACAACATTACAATCTACCTCCGCTCCAGAGTCTTCAATATAATCCAAGTCAATACATGCTGTTCCGTTTACTACACCTACAGATATAGCGGCCACCTGATTAACAACAATGGCTTTTGTTAAGTTATAATTTTTTTTGTGATGATTAATTGCTCGTACTAAGCTCACATAGCCACCGATTATTGAAGCTGTTCTCGTTCCACCATCAGCGCTGATAACGTCACAATCAATTTTAATTGTTCTTTCTCCTAGAATATCTAAGTTGACTGCACAACGCAGGCTTCTTCCTATGAGCCTTTGTATTTCCTGCGTTCTACCAGATTGTTTTCCTTTGGCAGCCTCTCTGTCCATTCTTTCATTGGTTGAGGAGGGTAACATGCCATACTCTGCAGTTAACCATCCTTTACCAGAGTTTCTTAAAAAACCCGGCACTCTATCTTCAATAATTGCTGAACAACAAACATGTGTATTACCCAGTTTGACTAAGCAAGATGATTGATTATTTGGTTGAAAATTAGGATTTATTTCCAAAGTCCTTATTTGACTTAGTTCTCGATGATTTCTCTTATATCCTGACATTTTAATTTTATGTATTTAAGTTATAAGATTAATAAGAATTTATGAATAAAAAAATTTCAGAGATTGGTGATCGCGCTAAATCAATTTTCAAACTTTTAGTTGAAAACTATGTTGCAACAGGAGAGCCCTTAGGCTCTAAGTCAATTAGTTCTAAAATTAATAATCAACTATCCCCTGCAACCATAAGAGGTGTTTTAAATGAAATTAATTTATACGGTTTAATTAAAAAAGATCATTTTTCGGCTGGAAGTATTCCAACCGATTTTGGTTTACACTTTTATACTCAGGCCATATTAGAGCCTGGAACCCTAAAAAAAAATGAGAAGAAGTTAATCGACTCAACTTCATTGAAAGACTTACCAGAAGAATATGAAAAAATTACAAATGTGTTAAATGGCCTATCTAATCAAGCAAGTTTAGTGATTAATGATGAAAAGATACCTAAGATAAAAAAAATAGATTTTCATAAAATTGATAGCCAAAAAGTAATTTTTATAATTGAGAATGAGGATGGAACAACTATTAATAGACTTGTAGAAACGAAAGAAAATATTGATAATAGTGACTTAAATATCATAAGTAACTTCTTAGATCGCTTTATTGCTCTTCAGTTGCCAAGCCAGATTGAAAAAAATATTTCCAAATTTATATCTGATACACAAAATCAAATCAATGAGACAACCAGAAACCTACTTCAAAATGGTATCAAGTTAGAAAAATCTAATAAATCTGAAAAATTTTTTGTCAGGGGTTTGCCAAATTTAATTAAAAATGAATTAGAAACAGATTTAGATAGCCTAAATGAATTACTAAGTGAAATAGAAACTGGAAAAATGGCAACAAAAATGATTCAAGCCTTGAAAAAATCAAAAGGAGTACAAATATTTATCGGAAGTAATACTAACCTTTTTAAAAATGCAAATTTATCGATGATTTTTTCAAGTTACCAAACAAAAAATGGACTTACCGGTGCAATTGGTGTAATAGGTCCGAAGAGAATTGATTATCAACGTATAGTTCCGATTGTTAGTTATATGTCTGAAATTATTTCAAAAAAAAAGTAGTGGAGAGAAGATGAACGAAGACAACAACAAAGATATAAAAACTTCAGAAGAAAATAAAACAGATGAAAGTCAGATTGAAGAAATTAATGAAAAAGATGAAGACTCAAATGAAAATGACAAAGACTCACCTGAAAATATAATTGAAAAATTAAATGAAGAGATACAAGATCTTAAAGATCAAAGGTTAAGAGCTGCCGCTGAATTGGAAAACCTCAGAAAAAGAGCAGAAAAGGATCAATCAGATGCTCTAAAGTATGGTGTCTCAAACTTTGCTAAAGAAATTATCAGTATAAAAGATAATATTGAGAGAGCACAAAGTTCTATTTCTGATGATGTGCGCAGCAATGATGATGTTAAATCTGTAGTTGAGGGTCTTGATCTTATAGCGCAATCAGCAGTATCTACATTTGAGAAAATCGGCATAAAGAAAATTGAGAGTCTAAATGAAAAATTTGATCATAATTTGCATCAAGCAATGATGGAGATAGAAAACGATCAAGTAGAGCCAGGAACTATTGTTCAAGAGCTAATCCCAGGATACAAACTGCACGACAGATTACTGCGTCCTGCAATGGTTGGAGTTGCTAAAAAAACTCAACAAAATCAACAGTCTGAAGAGAAAGAAAAAGAAGAAAATTAAGTAGAATCAGTATTATTGGTGCACTTGAATAAATCCAGGTATGCCCCATATACATAGTAGTTTAAAAAATTTTAATTTTTATAGGTATAAAACAAAATGGCAAAAGTAATTGGTATAGATTTAGGCACCACAAACTCATGTGTGGCAATCATGGATGGTAAAAATCCAAAAGTTATTGAAAATTCTGAAGGTGCAAGAACGACACCTTCTGTAGTGGCATTCACTGAAAGCGAAAAGTTAATAGGACAATCAGCAAAAAGACAAGCTGTAACAAATCCAGAAAATACATTATATGCGGTTAAAAGATTTATAGGAAGAAACTTTGATGACGAGACAGTTCAAAGGGATCTTTCCTTATCCCCATTTAAAATTATTAAAGGAAATAGTGGTGATGCTTGGGTTGAAGCTCAAGGTGAAAAATATAGTCCAAGCCAAATATCAGCTTTTATTCTTCAAAAGATGAAAGAAACTGCTGAGGCGTATACAGGTGAAACAATCACCCAGGCAGTAATTACAGTTCCGGCATATTTTAATGATGCACAAAGGCAAGCTACAAAAGATGCTGGTAAAATTGCAGGTTTAGAAGTTTTAAGAATCATTAATGAGCCAACTGCTGCGTCACTTGCATATGGCCTTGATAAAAAGCAATCAGGTACTGTGGTTGTATATGATTTAGGTGGTGGAACATTTGATGTCTCTATTTTAGAAGTTGGCGACGGAGTTTTTGAAGTGAAATCTACCAATGGTGATACTCATCTAGGTGGAGAAGACTTCGACTTAAGAATTATTGATTTTCTAGCTGATGAATTTAAAAAAGAACAAGGTATTGACCTAAAAAATGACAAGCTTGCTCTGCAACGTTTAAAAGAAGCTGCAGAAAAGGCAAAGATTGAACTATCCAGTTCTACCCAAACAGATGTGAATCTTCCTTTCATTACTGCAGATCAATCAGGTCCTAAACACTTAAATGTAAAACTTACACGAGCTAAATTAGAAGAACTCGTGGATGATCTATTACAAAAAACTATTGAACCATGTAAAAAAGCCCTTAGTGATGCTGGCTTATCGGCATCTGATATTAATGATGTTATTTTAGTTGGCGGCATGACAAGAATGCCTAAAGTCACTGAAATTGTTAAAAACTTTTTCGGTAAAGACCCAAGTAAGGGCGTTAATCCTGATGAGGTTGTTGCCATGGGAGCCGCAATACAAGCGGGTGTTCTTCAGGGTGATGTTAAAGACGTCTTATTATTAGATGTCACTCCTCTTTCTCTTGGCATAGAAACACTTGGTGGAGTATTTACAAAACTCATTGAAAGAAATACGACTGTTCCAACTAAAAAGAGTCAAGTGTTCTCAACTGCTGAAGATAACCAAAATGCAGTAACAATTAGAGTTTTTCAAGGTGAGAGAGAGATGGCTGCTGATAATAAATTGCTAGGCCAATTTGATTTAGTAGGAATTCCGCCAGCACCTAGAGGCACACCTCAAATCGAAGTTACCTTTGATATCGATGCGAATGGTATCGTAAATGTTTCAGCAAAAGATAAATCTACAGGTAAAGAACAACAGATTAAAATTCAAGCATCTGGTGGCCTGTCTGATGATGAAATTGATAAAATGGTAAAAGATGCCGAAGCTAATGCAGAGTCTGATAAGAAAAAAAGAGAAGAGGTCGATGTTAAAAATCAAGCTGACAGCTTAGTTTTCCAAGTCGAAAAAAATATTAAAGAGCACGGAGATAAAATTAGCCCTGAGGATAAGTCTAAGATAGAAACAGATTTAAATGATCTGAAAGAAGCAATTGAAAAAAATGATCTCGAATTAATTAAGGCAAAAACACAAGAATTAACTCAGTCATCAATGAAAATGGGTGAGGCAATGTATAAAGACCAACAAACAAACGCTGCGCCTGGTGCAGAAGGCGGTGAGCAATCTCAACCAAATGATGGAGCTGAAGCATCTAAAGAAGATGATGTGATTGATGCAGATTTTGAAGAAGTAGACGACGATAAAAAAGCAAGCGGACAATAAAACTTTAGTTTGCTGATATAGTTATGGCTAATGATTTCTATGACACCCTCGGTATATCTCGCGATGCAAGCGACGCTGATATTAAGGGCGCTTATAGAAAACTAGCGATGAAATATCACCCTGATCGAAATCAGGGAGACTCCAACGCCGAACAAAAATTTAAAGATGTAAGTCAAGCTTATGAAATTTTAAAGGATCCAAAAAAAAGGCAAACTTATGATCAGTTTGGCCATGCGGCTTTTGAACAAGGCGGAGGTGGCCAAGGTGGTTTTGGGCAACAGGGTTTTGGAGGGTTTTCTGATATATTTGAAGATATTTTTGGTGCATTTGGAGAGGGTGGCCAAAGAGAAACTCGCGGTGATGATTTACGTTATGACATTACTATTGACTTAGAAGATGCTTTCCATGGAAAAAATATAGACGTTACTATACCAAAGATGGTTAATTGTCCTGAGCAACATAGCTATAAGAGCTGCTCTACCTGTGATGGCCATGGCAAAGTTAGGACACAAAGTGGGTTTTTTTCAATGGAAAGAACATGTGGCAGATGCGGTGGCACAGGACAAGAAATGAAAGGTCGTTGCTCAAAGTGCAGTAATACCGGCCGAATAAAAAAAAATAAGAAACTTCAAATTAAAATTCCAGCAGGTGTTGAAACTGGAAACAGAATTCGAATGAGTGGAGAGGGCGAAGCAGGAGAGAGAGGCGGCTCCTATGGTGATCTATATGTTTTTATTAATATTAACAACCATAAGCTCTTTCAAAGAGAACGAGATAATATTATTTGTGATGTAGCCGTGCCTTTTACAACTGCAACTTTGGGTGGAAAGATAGAAGTACCAACAATAGACAGAAAAATGGTTAATATTTCTATACCAAAGGGAATGCAATCAGGTCACAAACTAAGGGTAAAAGAAAAAGGTATGAGTATTTTGCGAACAAACCGCAGGGGAGATATGATAGTCAAAGTACATGCAGAAACACCTGTAAATCTTTCAAAAGATCAAGAAGCTCTGCTTAATCAGTTTAATGATAGTCTTACAAAAAAAAATTCGACTATGACAGAAGGATTTTTTGATAAAGTAAAAAAAATGTTTGGCTAATGCAATATCATTTCGATATTGCTAAAACAGATTTTGGAAAATTTTTTATACTTGATAGTAGAAAAGGTCTACATTTTATTTTAAAAAATACTGATAAAAGAGTTCCCGTTTTAAAAAGCATCTACAAACCTCAAAAAAAATTATTTAATGGAATAATTTTAGAAAATTTCATCAATGCGACCTTAGGAAAGTCGACATCTTTAATGCCAAAAATTGTATTTTTAGTGGGTACAAATTTACAAAAAAAGGTGTGGGCCTATTTGCGAAAAATTCCTAAAGGAAAGAAAATCTCATATTCTGAACTGGCGATTAAAATTTCTAAAAAAAATGCTGTTCGAGCAATTGCATCTGCGGTTGGTAAAAACCCCGTTGCTGTGATCATACCGTGTCACCGAATTATCTGTAAAGACGGTTCACTCGGGGGATATGCATGGGGATTAAAAATGAAGTCAGGACTACTAGATGTTGAGGTAGGTGGAATGGCTGACTCGATATATAGAGGAGGAAAGTGAAACACCGAATCAGCCCCCGCATGAATGCTAATTGCACCTTAATTAATATTTACTATTAGTCAAAGTTGTGCCAAGTTCCAAAGTCCCCAATATGAGCATAAAATCAATTTTTGCCTATAGTTTTCAGTCATTTTATCTAGCTGGAAGCTTTTTACTTTTATTCATTTTTTTACCTAGTTTTTACAATTTATCTCTTGGTTTTGCTTTAAGTACTCTTGGATTAATTATACTAGTATCAAGATTTTTTGATGTTTTTTCCGATATTTATATTGGCTATCAGACAGAAAGGAGAATTATATATAATAAATCAAAAAAAAAACAAATTCAATTTGGGGTTTTAATTTTTATTTTTTCTTTAATTGGATTGTACGTAGTACAACCTTCAAACATTTATCTATTTATCTTCTATTACAACTTAGCTTTGATAAGTTACTCAATTGCAATTATTCCTTACGACTCTATTGTAATTGATCAAAAAAAAACCCTCAGTAAGAGATTTCATTTAGCAACGATAAAAGAGATATTTACTATTTCAGGTGTTATCAGTGCTTTAGTATTTCCAACAGCAATTTCAAAAATATTATCTGTTGATCTATTAAGTCCACAAGTCATAAAGCTTACGGGTCTTTTTATGATAATTATTTCAATCATAGGAATTATATTTTTTCATTTTTTTTTTCACGAGGATAATCAATATCAGTCTAAATCAGTATCCATAAAAAAAATTAAATCTTTCATTTACAAAAATAAAAAAATTACTTTATTCGCAATAATTACATTCTTCAATTTGTTAGCTAATAATTTTACTGCTAACCTTTTTATCATTTTCGTATCTACTCATTTGGGCCTACCTAATTATGCGGGTTTATTTTTAATTTTATATTTTGTGGTAACGCTAATTGCTACCCCATTTTGGTATAAGATTGGAAAATCATATAAAAATATGTTTCTACTACAAATAGGAACTTTAATTACCATGATCGGTTTCTCTCCAGTTTTGTTCATAAATTCTCAAAATTGGGAATTATACTTAGTTGTAATCTTGATAACTGGTATAGGGGTTGGTATCGATCTTATTATCCCTCAAGTTGAATTAGCTGACATACTCGACGATAACAAAGATAATCGGTTGTCTCAAATTTTTACCGCTTTTTTTTCAATTGTAAGAAAAGCTGCTATCGGAATAGCTGGAGGTATATCACTTGCTGGATATGGATATCTTGAAAAAATTGAATATTCTTTACACCCTTTAATACCAAATATAATGATATTTTACTTCTTTATCCCTATCATTATTAAATTGATCGTATTATTGCTTGTGATGAGTTATAGAAGTAAGTTCGATGTCATTATCAAGTCCTAAAAAACACCTCATTTATATTCTTGGAACGTTTGCTTTTTTTCTCTTTACAATCGCTGACACTATTATCAAGCTTATTGGCAATCTTTATAAAGACACTGTCATTTTTACTATCGCAAGTTTTTCCGCAATAATCCCGGTTTTAATTTACCTATTATATAGGAGAAGCTTGCAAGAAATTAAAACTTCAAATTATAAATTACATATCGTTAGGGGAATATTAATGACACTAACATACTATTTTATTGTTAAAGGTATCATTATTCTTCCATTGTCCATAGCTTATCCAATCATTTTATCTGCTCCTGTCCTTTTATCTCTTCTTGGAATATTAATTTTAAAAGAAAAAGTTTATTTATCTAAGATTATTTCATTAGCTATTGCGATGTTTGCAGTTTTTCTAGTTTCTGGTTTTAGTTTGAATCAAGGTTTTGATCCTATGGGCGTTTTATTTTTGGTCGTTGGTGTTATAAGTGTTGCTTGCTTAGATTTTTCAGTAAGAGTTTATGGGAAATCTGAGCGAACTATGGCTCTCACATTTTATTCAATGTTAATAACAGGGTTTATTTTTTTACTTTTTTCTTTTAATTATTTTAGCCAAGTTCATATAAAAGATTTTTCAATTATGGTTATTGCTGGCTTAATTGATGGTGTTGCTATGATGATTTTAATTTATTCTTTGCGGAGAATAGAAGCTTCTTTTTTTAGTATTACACATTATTCACAAATTATATTTGGGATACTCATCAGTATTTTTATTTTCAATCATTATCCTTCAATAATTGAAATTTTGGGAGCCATCTTAATCATTATATCTGGATACTTAATTTACTCTAAACTTAAGAATTTAAATTGACTCTTGTTGCATAGGATATACCGCACAGCCTGAAATTTTCCATTCATTATTATCTTTAACCAGCGAATAGGTCGCTAAGTAAGATAAGTTTGATTGAGAAATAATTTGTAATTGGTGATATATGGAACCTTCAAAATGCTTTGCATTTAAAAAGTAGTATTGTTTTGGGTTATAAACAGGCTCATAGTAGTTCTCTACCATGTTCATAAAGGCAAGGGGATTATCAAATCTTAATTTGATCATTGGTGCCGCATATGAAAATGCTTTCTCAGCATCTTTGTCAATAAACGCCTGAATTTGACTTTTGATTATATTTTCTGTTTCAAATAAATCTTGTTCTATTATATCTTTGGCATTTGTTAAACTATGAGCAAATAAAATCGTACATAGTAAAAAGATAAATTTATATGATCTCATATTATTTATAAGATAAAGGAACAGCATTAGATGATAAAAATTATTATTTTCATACTCCTTAGCTTCATTTCTGTGAATAAAGTTTTTTCAGATCAAAATAGTCCAAAATTAGAAGGACTTTTTGAAGATTTATATAATGTTGATGATATTGTCTTGCAAAACAAAATTGTTGGTGAAATCTGGAAAGAATGGATGGAGGTAGACAATCCTGAAATAGAAAAGATAATGAATTCAATACCTTATTTCTTTCAAACTCAAAAATATGAAGAAGCTATTGAGGCTTTAAATTATGTAATAGAAATTAATCCTAATTATTCCGAGGGATATAATAAAAGAGCAACATTTTATTTTATGATGGGCGATTATGAAAAATCCATGCAGGATATTGAAACTACTCTTCTTTTAGAGCCCAGACATTTTGGTGCTCTTGATGGAATGAGTAGAATTCTGATTTTTTTTGGAAAATTCAACCAAGCGTTACAAGTTTATGATGAGATGAAAAAGTTAATGCCAAATGATGTAACACTAGACATGAAAATAGATAGATTGAACAATTTGATGTTTGATGATGCTTAGTTTTCTCGAACAAGATCTCGAGTAATTTCAGTAATATTTTTAGATCCTGATAAAATCATAGACTCAATAAGTTCATTTATGAGAATTTGTAATACTATTTCCACACCCTTTTGGCCATCGTAATTTAAACCCCAAAGAATTGGTCTTCCAATTTGAATTGCATTAGCCCCAAGAGCAAGTGACTTTAAAACATCAGTTCCTCTTCGTATTCCGCCATCTACAATTAAGAGAGCCTTAGTGCCAATTTCTTTTCTAATTGGCTCTACCTGTTTTAATGTTGAGGTTGCAGTATCAAGTTGTCTGCCTCCATGATTGGAAATAATAATTCCATCAGCTTTATTTTCAAGACATTGAGCAGCATCATCTGGACGAAGAATTCCTTTTACTAGAACAGGAAGATCAGCTGTTTCTTTAATCCAATGTATAATCTCAAATGTTAATGTTTTATCAAATAACAATTCATTATGCATATTCATTGATGACCCTTCATGATCACTAAACTTTTCAAAAACAGTCCCTTTGAAATTTCCTAAACTTAAGTTCTCAGGCATCTTAAATTTATTTCTTTCATCATTTTCTCGAGTTCCTAATTGTGGAGCATCTGCAGTAAATACAATTGCTTTAAAACCGAATTTTTTTGCTTTTTTTAACATTGCTTCAGTTATTGATCTGTCTTTAGCAAAGTATAATTGAAAAAATAAATTATTATTATATGTACTTACTTCATCTATGGCATAATTTGAACTCGTGCTTAAGGTCATTGCACAACCGAATTTTTCAGCTGCAGCAGCGGAAGCTAGTTCGCCTTTTTGATGTGCCATTTGTTGCATTGCTATAGGGCCTAAAATGATAGGGTTACGTAATTGTAAATCTAATATATTTATGGATGTATCAATATCGGATACATTGCGTAATAGTTTTGGCAGTAATTCATAATTATTAAATATATCTCTATTTTTTTTTAAAGTAATTTCATCTCTTGCCCCAGATTGATAATAATCCAAAATGGCTTTTGGCATTTTTTTTTCAAAGATTTTTTGTAAATCAAAAAGATTGACTATCTTATCAGACATTGAAAACAGCCCCTTGCCACCTTCCTCCTCGACAAAGTCTCAACCCAAGCGGCTAGGGGAAAGACATACTATTTTAATTTGAGATCATATGAAATAGATTTTTAATAAATTAAAAGCCTATAAAATAAAATGTATGTTTTTCAATGAATATTCTCTATTCATTTTAACATATATTTTCATTGTCTATCTCTTTTGTGGCATCATTAAAGGTACTATAGGGTTTGGTATGCCAACTGTTTCAATATCTCTGTTGGTCTTCTTTATAGATATCAAAATAATAATAGCCTTAATCCTTATCCCGACAATTGTTGTTAATATTTATCAATTAAGCAGAGGGGGCAATCTTATAATAATTTTAAAGGAAACAAAATTTTTTTTACTTTTCTCAACAATGTTTATTTTTCCTGGGACATATTTATTAAACATTATTAATTCTCAATATATAATTTTATTTATTGCGTTTGTTTTATTTATAAATTCACTATTATTTTTAACGAACAGAACATACATTTTACCTAAGTATAAATCTCCATTTACACAAAGCATAATAGGAGCAATTAATGGTGTTATTATCGGCATGACTAGTATATACACCATGCCTTTAATATTTTTATTACAATCATTTAAATACAACAAAAATACAACTGTTCAATTTTTAGGGATTGCATTTTTTTTATATCCAATAGCGCAAATGGTTTCTTTTGCTAATTTTAGTTTGATCTCTCTAGATATTATTAAAACTTCTTTAATACTATTAATACCGATCTTTTTTGGTCTATTTATTGGTCAAAAAATAAGAAGAAGAATTTCTGAAACATTATTTCAGAAGTTCTTTTATTGCATGTTGCTTGTGATGAGCTTCATTATTATTATCTCATTGATTTAATTATTTTAATCAATTCGTAATAGTTTATAAGGATAAGTGTGAAAAAAAAATTTAATACAAAGGTGATACATTCAGGGCATAGCTCTGATAAAGACACTGGTGGTGTAATGCCACCCATTCACCTGTCATCAACCTTTGAACAAACTGAGCCTGGTAATTTTAAGTATGAATATGCTCGAACTAAAAATCCATCACGAGATATTTTAGAGAAATTATTAGCAGAAATTGAATCTGGAAAGCAGGCATTTGCCTTTGCTTCAGGCATGGCAGCAATAAATACTGTTTGTGATATTTTTGGTGATAATTATCACATCGTATGTTCAGATGATGTTTATGGTGGAACAAGACGTTTATTTGATAAGGTTAAAACAGGTATCGATGTAACTTATGTTGACTTTGATAAGAATATAAATTGGGATGATATTGTTTCTGACAAAACTAAATTTATCTGGTTAGAGACACCATCAAATCCACTGATGAAAATTATTGATATCAAAAATACGAGCCAAATAGCTAAAGATTTTAATCTTCCAATTATCTGTGACAATACTTTTGCGTCTTCTTTTAACCAACGACCTATTGAAATTGGTGCTGATATTGTGGTTAGCTCTTCTACTAAATATTTAGGTGGCCATTCTGATATTGTTGGCGGGTCTATTGTTATAAATGATCCTGAAAAATATGCTGATAAAATTGCATATTTACAAAATGCGGTTGGTGCTGTCCCATCTCCTTTTGATTGCTATTTATTAACAAGAAGTATCAAAACTCTTTCTGTGCGTATGAAACAGCACAACGAGAATGCTTTGCAAGTAGCAAATTTTTTAAACTCTCACCCAAAAATATTGAAAATTCATTATCCAGGTTTTGACCCTAAATATAAAGATATTGCTGCAAAGCAAATGGATGGTTTTGGAGGTATGATGTCAATAGTAATTGATTCAGACCTTAAGGGCGTTAATAAATTTTTAAGACAACTTAATCTTTTTACTCTAGCAGAAAGTCTTGGTGGTGTTGAAAGTTTAATTGAACATCCAGCAATTATGACTCATGCTTCTATTGATAGAAAAGTGAGAGAGGCACTAGGCATTACAGACAATCTCCTTCGCCTCTCTATTGGTATAGAGGATGTTGGTGATCTGATTGCTGATTTAGAACAGGCATTACAACAAATCTAAATTTTATGGAGAAAACGATGATTGACCTTATTGGTAATACTCCATTAATAAAATTAAAATACCCCTCTGAAATAACAGGATGTAATATTTACGGTAAAGCGGAATTTATGAATCCAGGCGGATCTGTTAAGGACAGGGCAGCGATGGGTATCATTTTAGACGCTGAAAAAAACAAACTTATTGAAAAAGGCGGCACCGTAGTTGAAGGCACATTTGGTAATACTGGCATATCTTTGACCATGATTAATAATTCAAGGGGCTATAAAACAATTATTGTTATGCCTGATGGAGCATCATTAGAAAAAAGAGAAATACTTACAAACCTAGGTGCAGAGTTAAGAGTTGTTGAAACTAAACCATATTCTGATCCTGGAAACTATCAACATGTATCCCGTAGGCTCGTAGAAGAGTTAAAAGACAAAAGTAAAGGTTCAGTTATTTGGGCTAATCAATTTGACAATACTTCTAATTATCTTATTCATGCAAAAACTACAGCCAAAGAAATTTATAATCAACTTGATGGGAAAATTGATGGCTTCACTTGTGCAATAGGAACTGGTGGAACTCTGGCTGGAACATCCGTTGGTTTAAAAGATTTAGATAAAAATATTAAAATTGCATGCACCGATCCTCAAGGAGCTAGAATGTATCGTTATTTTAAAGACTCCGTACTAGAGGTAACAGGCGATCCATCTGAAACAGAAGGGATTGGGCAGTATAGAATTACGAAAAATGTAGAAGCCTGCCAAGTTGATATGGCATATCATGTACCAGATTCAGAAGCATTTGAATTGCTTTACAAGCTTATAAAAACCGAAGGTCTTTTTTTAGGAACTAGTTGTGGAGTTAATATTGCTGGTGCTATGAAGATGGCAAAAGACCTTGGACCAGGAAAAAATATTGTCACCATTCTTTGTGATGATGCATACAAATATTTTAGTAAGATGTTCAATAAAGATTTTTTAATTTCCAAAAAACTCCCAATGCCTGATTGGTTTGAAAAGTGATATTAAATTAATCTAAAAAAATTATTTATTCAGTTTCATAAGGGTTATTCTTCTCAATGTATTGTCTTTTAAAATTATATGATGGTAGAGAGCTCCCAATATATGTAAGCCTAAAATTAATAGTAAAATATTTCCTAAATAAAAATGAATATCATGAACATAATATTTTAAATCTGAATTTCTTTCTAAAATATTTGGTAGTGAAGTTCCAAAAAAACTAACTATATCTCCTTGTAGATTTGTCAATAAATAGCCTGTAAATGGCATAACAAAAAAGATGACATAAAAAACTATATGAGATAACGACGCTAATTTCATAAAAATAATTTTATTAGGTAATGCATCTGGTTTTATGTTTATAAATTTCCATGTAATACGGAAAATAGCCAATATGAAAATTAAAATACCAAAGCTGTTATGTAATGCCAAAATGGCATAATAATTTTCAAAATTATCTTGAAGGTTTTTTCCTAAAAGAAATGTAATAAGCACTATTACAGCCATAGCCCAATGAAAAATAATGCTAATAAGACCATATTTTTGATTATCATTAAGAATTGACATTATTTATTATGATAGCGTTTTATTAATAATTTACATAAATTTTATAATAAGAAATTATTATTGGATTTAGATGCTTTAATAATATTTTATTATCAATAAATGGTTTTTTTTCATAGCAAATTATCATGTCCATTTTAAGAATAATTTCTTTTTTAATTATTTTATTCTCGACCTCTCTTCATGCGAGAGATTATATAATTGTTCAATCTACTACTAGTACCGTAAACACCGGACTACTTGATATTTTAAGTCAGCAATATTTTTTAGAAACGGGGATTGAAGTTAGGTCTATTGCTGTTGGCACAGGTACTGCTATTGCTAATGCTAAAAAAGGAGATGGCGATATTCTAATCGTTCATTCTAAATCAGATGAATTAAAATTTATTGAAGATGGATTTGGTGTTGAGCGATTTGATCTGATGTATAATGATTTTATAATTGTCGGACCAAAAAATGACCCAGCAGATATTAGTAATGCAAATAATCTGACTGAGATAATGAAAAAATTATCTGACCCTAGGTATAAATTTATTTCTAGAGATGATAACTCTGGTACTCATAAAAAAGAAATTTCTCTATGGAAAAATAGTTTATTACAAATACCTCAAGATAATTCTTACATTAAAACAGGGAGCAATATGGCTAACGCTATAAATATAGCAGGAGAAATGCAAGCATATGTTTTGACTGATCGGGGCACATGGATATCATTTAGAAATAAAAAATACTTAAAAGTCCTATATGAAAAGGATAAGGCATTATTTAATCCTTATGGAATAATTGCCGTTAGTCCAAATAAATTTTCTCATGTAGAATATGATAAATCTAAAAAGTTTATTGATTGGTTAATTGATGGAAGAGGAAAAACACTTATCAATGAATTTACTTTAAATGGTGAACAACTTTTTTTTACTTATGACTAGAAGGTTTAACTAGTAGAGTTTTTAATTTATAAATATGAAAGAACTATCCCGTAATAATGATTGAGATATCAAAAATTGTTGAGGCCATTACTATATCTTTACATGTGAGTTTTGTTTCAACATTATTTGCATTTTTAATTTCTATATTTCTTGGATATTTTATTGGAACTAATCATTTTTTTCTTAAAAAATTTTTTGTAAGTTTTCTAGGTTCATTGACATCAATCCCCCCCGTATGTGCTGGATTAATCGTATATTTGATTATTAGTCGATCTGGCCCTCTGGGATGGATGGAACTTTTATATACTCCTTCAGCAATGATTATTGCACAATTCATTATCATTTTTCCAATTATGACGACGTTAATCATCAATTATATGGAGAGTGAGTATCCACAAATAAAAGAGGAATTAATTTCTTATGGTGCAAGTAAAAAGGACACTTTAATTTTACTTTTATCAAATCAAAAAAATATCTATCTAACAATTATATTAATTGGCTTTGGAAGAGCCATAAGCGAATATGGTGCCGCTGCTATTGTTGGGGGCTCTATTGATCATTTCACTAGAAATATGACATCAATGATTGCTCTTGAAACTGCAAAAGGGAATATTTTAATCGCTATTATATTGGGGGGTATTTTAATTTCTATATCTCTTCTGATCTCTTTTAGTATTAATTATTTTAAAAAAAATGATTAAATTAGAAAAAATTTGCTTTGAAATTGACAATAAATTTATATTAAAAAATCTAGACTTAGTAATTCCTAAAAATAAAACGACAATAATTATGGGAAAGAATGGGTCTGGGAAGTCAACATTACTAAAAATTCTTAATCAAATTATAAAACCATCTTCTGGAAAATTTTATTCTGAATTAGAAAATCCAGTTCCTATGTTATTTCAAAAACCAATTTTAATGCATAATACCGTTGACTATAACTATCATATTCTTAATAAAATTAAGAAACATCAAATAAACTATACTTGGTTTAAAACATTCAACTTAAATAACTTAATAAATCAAAATGCTATGTCTCTTTCTGGTGGAGAAAAACAAAAATTATTTTTAGCCCGAGTTATGAGCTTTAATCAAAATAGCCTATTTTTGGATGAACCAAATCAAAGTTTAGACTTAGACAGTGAAAACTTATTGTTGGATCTATTAAAGCAAGAACAAACAAATAAAACAATTGTCATGACATTACACGATTTTGAAATTGCTAAAATTATCGGAGATTACATAGTGTATATGGAAAATGGACAAATTTTATTAAAAGATTTTACTGATGACTTTTTTAAAAAATTTCATCAAAATAGCTTTTAATCTATAAAAGATTGATTTCGTTTAAAAAGATATGGATAAAATATTAGTTGTATTAATTTTTTTTGCTTCAAATCTTCTAGCAAATGACGTTATTACACAACGACAGGATTCCATGCAAAACTTCAATAAACTTATGAGAGAAGCTACGCAACTGTTAAAAAGTGGAGAAGTTCAATCGCTTAATGATATTTATGGTGAAATTGAAATTATTATGAATGAATATCCAAATCTTTTTCCAGATGAAAGTTTTAAAGGTAAGACTAAAGCTAGTAGTGATATTATAGATAATCGTGATGCTTTTAACCAAATTGCATCTGAAACAGAGCAGTGGGCATCATTAGCTAAGATTGCTGCCAAAAATAATGATATTGAACAAGTTCAACAACACCACCAAAGTTTATTTAGCAGTTGTAAAAGCTGCCATTCTCGATTTCGAAATTAACTAGTAAATATCTGGGCCTGAAGGAATTATACCGTTGGGGTTGATTGTAGGATGGCTACCGTAATAATGTGCTTTAATATGATCAATATTGATTGTAGGCCTGATTTGAGAGTTATTTTTTATCTTATTTAAATATCGATAAATATTGGGGTAGTCGATTAACCTTTTTTTATTACATTTAAAGTGTCCGACATACACCGGATCAAATCTCAATAAAGTTGGAAATAATCTTAAATCACATTCCAGAAGTTCACTTCCTAATAGATAAGTATTTTTACTAAGAAGATTTTCAATATGATCAAGTGCAATAAAAAGTTTATCTAACTCATTTTCATAAACGTTTTGATCTGTAGCAAAACCAACCTTATAAACTCCATTATTAATGTTGTCATAAGTAAATTTATTTAAGTCATCAATTTTTTTTTGATAAATTTGAGGATAAAAATCATTTGTATTATGAGCAATGTCATCAAAAACATTGTTGAACATTCTTATTATTTCCGATGATTCATTGCTGACAATTGTATTTAATTTCTTATCCCATAAAACTGGTACTGTAACTCTTCCAGAATAATTAGGATTTGCTTTTAAATATATTTGATAAAGATATTTACTATCGAATAAATGATCAGGAGTAGACCCAGGAAAATCTTCATTGAAAACCCATCCATTTTCTAACATATATGGATTAACTATACTTACAGATATATGTCCTTCTAAACTTTTCAGAACTCTATACAAAAGTGTTCGATGCGCCCAAGGACAAGCTAAAGAAACATAGAGGTGGTAACGACCACTTTGAGGTAAAAAATTAGAGTCATGGCCTACATAATTTCTGAATTGTGATTCAGTCCGTATAAATTTTCCGCCATATTTTTTGGTGTCGTACCATTTATCTTGCCATTTACCTTCTACTAAGAGACCCATAGATAATTATTCGATTTTAAATTATTATAGATCTTATAAATGACTATTATTCTTTAAGAAAAATATTTTTTTATTTGTGGCTTTGAAATTAAATGAAAAATGATACCACATATAAGAATAAAAAATGTAACAAAATAATCTTTAAAAATAGTATTTGGAGAAATTAAATTCATAACAAATAATCCTATGCTAAAACTGATCAAAAAAACTTTTAGAAAATGTAGGGGATAAACCTCTTTTGTTGCATTTATTAAATACGAAATACCATAAAAAATAAAAGTCATAAAGATTGCAAGCCTCAATGCTTGCATTCTGTAAAATGGTAGTTCATTGTCTTGAATTACCTCAAAAGGAAAAATAATATTTATATTTAGAAGAATACAAATACTAAGAAACAATGCCCATGTAGAAAGCAGAAGCACTAATGCTTTCCCTATTATTCTAAGCATAAATAATCATACTTTATTTTGTAGTTATAGCAATTTGTTGATCTAAATTATAAATATATATAAGAATATTCTATGATTTTTAGACAGTTGTTTGACAATGTTTCTTCAACCTATACTTATATCGTGGCTAGTAGAAAAGGCGGTGAGGCTCTTATTATTGATCCCGTTTTGGAAAATGTAGAACGTTACATTAGATTAATGGAAGAGCTTGATTTGAAGCTGGTCAAAGTCATTGATACTCATATTCATGCTGATCATATATCCGGTATGGCTGAACTCAGAGATAGAACCAACTGTATTTCAATTATGGGTGACGCAACTCCAAGCGATGTTGTTTCTATGCAAGTTAAAGACAATGATGAAGTAACTATAGAAGGCGTGAAATTAAAAGCTTTGCATACGCCTGGCCATACTAACGACTCTTTTAGCTATTTGATGAATGATAGAATTTTTTCTGGTGACACTCTTTTAATTAGGGGCACGGGGAGAACAGATTTTCAAAATGGCGATCCATATGATGCTTATAATTCAATTTTTGAGAGACTTTTAAAACTTCCTGAGGAAACCCTTTTATATCCAGCTCATGACTATAAAGGAGATACAGTGAGTACTATTGGCGAAGAAAAAAAGTTTAATCCACGTCTTCAAGTAACATCTGCAGAGGAATATGCAAATATAATGAATAATTTGAAACTACCTGATCCTAAGATGATGGATATAGCAGTTCCAGGTAATTTACAATTAGGCATAGATTTAAAAAGACAAAAAAATACTAATGGTCTAACAGCAGAAGAATTTCAAAAAGCAATTTTAAATGATGATCACATTATTTTAGATCTTAGAGAGTCTAGTGAAATTTTTCATGATGGTTTTATCAATAATTGTATTCATGTTCCTTTTGATAAAATTTCTGATTACCTTATTAAAGAAAAAGATTTTGTGAACACAAAAAAAATTCTTATGTATTGCGCTGTAGGCCATCGGTCTACTCTTGCTGTTCAAGTTTCAAAGTCTTATGATTATAAAAACTCATTTCATTTAATGGGTGGTATTAAAAATTGGATTGCCCAAGGTTATTCTATTAAAAAGAAAAACAGTCATTAATGGGATTTAAATCAGTAAATATTAATGAAGCGGTTATAGAAATTCAAAAAGGTGCTCTAATTATCGATGTTAGAGAACAAAACGAATATAGTGAAGCACATATAAAAGATAGTATTTTAGTGCCTCTTTCAACAGTTAGTGCTGCTAGAATTAATGAAATTAATATAGAAAATAAATTAATTATTATTCATTGTAGATCGGGCAAAAGATCAAAAGTAGCTGCCAATATTCTCTTAAGCCAAGATTATAAGGGTGAAATCTTAGAAATAGATGAAGGAATTATTGGTTGGATTGAAAATAATCAACCAGTCATTTCAGATTTATAATTGTTTATATTAGGAATTACTGGAGCCTTACTAATGGGCTTAATTTTATCCCTTTTGGGAGCAGGAGGCTCTATACTTACTATGCCTATCTTAGTATATTTATTTTTCATTCCTGTCGTGGAAGCCACTAGTTACTCTCTCCTTATTGTGGGACTTACAGCTTTATTTGGATCGATAGAATATTTTCGAAGAAGATCAATTGATATAAAAACCGCAATCAGTTTTGGTGCCCCATCAATTATAGGTGTATTGATTGCACGTAAGTACCTTTTACCATCAGTTCCTGATCAATTTAATTTTGGAATATTGATTACAAAGGATTTTATTATAATGATTATTTTTTCAACTCTGATGATTGTAGCATCAGTGTTGATGTTAAAAAAAAATGAGTCTTTTCATAATCAAAAATATACAAGAGAGAAAAAAAATTATTTAATCATTGTACTTGAAGGTTTCATTATTGGTGGTGTTACAGGATTTGTAGGAGCGGGCGGAGGTTTTATAATTATACCTGCATTAGTTCTTCTTGCTGGTTTAGAGATGAAGATCGCTGTAGGCACTTCTCTCATAATTATTGCATTTAAATCAATAATTGGATTCAGTAGCGATTATATTAATGGTTTTGAAACAGATTGGGTTTTTATTTTATATGTCATGTTAGCTACAGCATTAGGTGTAATTATAGGAAATTATTTCTCAAAAAAATTGACAAGCAATCAATTAAGAAATTTCTTTGGACTCATGGTCTTAATAATTGGCCTATATATTGTTATTGAGCAAATTTTTAGTCTTTAAGAAAAATAGTTGGTGGAAATCATATAATAGACCATATAACCGAATAACCCTATTACCAATAATATTAAAGGTATTGTCGAAAGAGCGAATGCCTCTCTAAATTTCTTATTAAATATTAGCAGGGATGCTAATAGAAGTACCAATATAATTATTAATAATCTTATCATTGTTGTTTATTATCTTTATTTTATAAATTTTTACTATTTTATATCTGTGATTTTCAATATAAATATTCTACATGTCTACAAAAATTGCAATTGCAGGTGCTATGGGCCGAATGGGTCAAAATTTAATTAAATCAGGACTTAAAAATGATAAAACTGAAATTGTTGGTGTCTTTGATATTGACAATATTGATCAAACTTTTTTAGTTTCAGCTGGACTACAGCCAGGTATAGCAATTACTAGAGAAACCTCTTTTGAAGCAGCTGATGTTGTCATTGATTTTACATCTCCCAAAGCTCTTTTTAATTTTACTGAGGCTGCTGTTTCCAATAGCACAGGACTGGTTATAGGTACCACGGGCTTAGAGGATCAACACTTCAAATTATTACAACAATCAGGTCATTCAGTTCCTGTTTTCTATGCTCCTAACATGAGTTTTGGAGTTAACTCTTTTTTTAGCCTTGCAAGAAAAGCTGCGGCACACTTGAAAGAGTTCGATATTGAAATTGTTGAAACACATCATCGATATAAAAAAGATGCTCCAAGTGGCACAGCAATTAAACTTGGTGAAGAAATTGCAGATGAGCTAAATTTTTCAAAAGAACAATTTAATTTTAATCGTCAAAAAGACCAACAGGAAAGAAAGAAAAATGAAATTGGTTTTTCCTCAATGCGTGGTGGGAATATTCCTGGTGAACACACTGTTATCTTTCATGGAGATAATGAAAGTATCGAATTAACACACCGGGCATTCAATAGAGAAATATTTTCTGATGGTGCGATCAAAGCTTCTATATGGCTCTCAAAACAAAAAAAAGGTTATTTTACTTTTAAAGACTTACTTTAATAATTTTTAGATTTATATTTCTCAATAATTTTTTTTAACTTTAGTCTTCTTGCCGGACTAAGAAACTGCGCAAATATATTTTTTTTTCCTGCATATGATAAGGATAAATTATTTTTTTCATTTTTTATTGAAGACCAATGTAGATTATAACTTTGATCGTCAACAATACCTTCATCTTTAAGCTTTTGAATTCTGACCTCATCTCTATTTAAGATAATTCTTTGTTTATTTTTACTGTAATGAATAAAAACCATTGTACAAATTACTAAGAGTAAAAATTCAACAATACCAAAGATTAAAATTGGCCAAGCCCCCACAAGTAGAAATCTAGCGCCTATAAAAAATATTAAACACCCCGTAATTATCAAAAAAAAGATAATTTGTATGTGATTTAGGCTCTTATTTGGTTTAATATCTATCTGTCTTTTCATTTTGGATACATCAACAATAAATCAAATTTTTTCAAAATTAGCAAAAGCTATTCCTGCACCACAATCTGACTTATCATATATTAACAATTATACTCTTTTAGTTGCGGTAGTTCTTTCTGCACAATCCACTGATGCCCAGGTAAATAGAGCTACAAAGGATCTTTTTAAGAAATATGACACGCCAGAAAAAATTATAAAACTTGGTCTATCTGGTCTTATTTCTTATGTAAAAAGTATTGGATTATTTAATACAAAAGCTAAAAATATTATTGAATTATCTAAAATCCTAATTGAAAAATATCACAGTCAGGTGCCTGAAGACTTTGATAAATTATTAGAACTTCCAGGGGTTGGGCGAAAAACAGCGAATGTTGTTATGAGTGTTGCTTTTGGATACACTACAATTGCCGTAGACACACATGTATTTCGGTTATCTCGACGATTAAACTTGAGTTTAGGAGAAACGCCGGATGCTGTTGAAAAAGATCTAATGCAGATAGTCCCTAAAAAGTATAAAAAAACTGCTCATCATCTTCTAATTCTACATGGGCGCTATACTTGTAAAGCCAGAAACCCGTTGTGTAATGAATGTACAATATCTAAAGAATGCATACATTTTAAGAACGATAATTATGGAAAAATAAAAAATATCCTATAAAACATGTAGGCAATACTTCAATGAAAAATATTAAAAAAATACTTATTGCTAATAGAAGTGAAATTGCTATTCGCATTTCTAGAGCTGCAACTGAATTAGGCTATAGAACTGTCTCAATTTATTCATATGAAGATCGTTTTGCTCTCCATCGATTTAAAACTGATGAAAGTTATTTAGTTGGATCAGGATTAGGTCCTATTCAAGCTTATTTGGATTATAAAGGCATAGTGCAAATAGCTATAAATTCTGGATGCGATGCTATTCATCCAGGATATGGTTTCTTATCTGAAAATCCAGATTTCGCTGATGAATGTGCAAAACATCATATTTTATTTGTGGGGCCTTCTTCGAAGATCATGAGATCTCTTGGAAATAAAGTTGAAGCAAAAAAAACTGCCAATAATGCAAAAGTCCAAACAATTCCCTCAACTGGGCCTCTTCCAAAAGATATTAGTAAATGTAAGTCTCTTGCTAAAAAAATCGGCTATCCCATTATGTTAAAAGCTTCTTGGGGTGGCGGTGGTCGCGGTATGAGGGTTATTAGAAAAGAATCTGAGTTAGAAAATCAAATTAATACTGCTCGTAGAGAAGCAAAAAGCGCTTTTGGCAAAGATGACGTTTTCTTTGAAAGGTTAATAGAAAAGGCCTTCCATGTAGAGGTGCAAATTATCGGTGATACGTATGGTAATATTGTCCATCTTTTTGAAAGAGACTGCTCTCTTCAAAGACGACACCAAAAAGTTGTAGAAAGGGCTCCTGCCGCATATTTGAGCGAAAAAGAAAGACATGAAATTTGTAAAGCTGGTGTAAGAATAGGCCAGCAAGTTAATTACTCTTGTGCAGGCACTGTAGAATTCTTAATGGACGCAAAGTCCAGAGAATTTTATTTTATTGAAGTAAATCCCCGTGTCCAAGTTGAACATACTGTAACTGAAGAAATTACTGGAATTGATATTGTTAAGGCTCAATTCTTATTATCCGCAGGTGCAAAAATTGGTGACAATATCTGTGGTGTTCCCGTTCAAGAAGACATCCATATGAAAGGCCATGCCATTCAATCTCGTGTAACCACTGAAGATGCGGCTAACGATTTTGCACCAGATTACGGTAAGATTACTGTTTATCGATCTGCAAGTGGTCATGGAATACGTTTAGATGCAGGAACAGCGTCAACTGGCACTGTTATTACACCTTATTATGACTCACTTCTTGTAAAAGTTTCTGCTAAGGGCCAGTCACCCATTGAAGCAAAAGAAAGAATGAATAGAGCCTTAAGTGAATTTAGAGTTCGAGGAGTTAAAACTAATATCCCTTTTCTTTTAAAGCTAATTAATCATGATGGTTTCGATAAGTTTGATTATCATACTAAATTTATAGATAGTGAAAAAAGCTTATTTGAATTTAGTAGCAGAAAAGATAGAGCTACTAAAACACTCAACTTTTTAGCTGAGGTTATAGTCAATGGAAATGCAGAAGTTGCTAATCGACCAAAGTTAAGAGAAACAATTCCTGCTAAACTTTCAGATTATGGTATTGCTAAATCAAAAAAAGCTCAGCAAGCAGTTGGCCAAACATTCAAACAAATTTTAGACCATAAAGGACCTAAAGAAGTAGCAAAATCTGTATTAAAACAAAAAAAATTATTAATCACAGATACTACTTTTCGTGATGCTCATCAATCACTTATAGCAACTAGAATGAGAACCCAAGATATGTTGGGAATAACAGATTTATATGAAGAGAGATTAAAAAGTTTATTTTCTATTGAATGTTGGGGCGGAGCTACTTTTGACTGTGCCCTAAGATTCCTGAAAGAAGACCCTTGGGAAAGATTAGAAAAATTAAGAGAACAAATCCCCTCTGCTTTATTACAGATGTTATTTAGAGGTTCAAATGCACTTGGGTATACAAATTATCCAGACAATGTTCTTAGAAGATTTATTCAATTATCTGCAAAGTCTGGGATAGATGTTTTCAGAATATTTGATGCACTTAATTGGATAGAAAATATGAAAATATCTATTGATGAAGTTTTAAAATCAGGAAAAATTTGTGAAGCTTCAATTTGTTATTCAGGTGATCTGTCTTCACCTTCTGAAAAAAAATATACTCTTGATTATTATCTTAAAATGGCTGAAAAACTTGAAAAAATGGGGGTACACTTTTTAGCAATTAAAGACATGGCAGGTCTTTGTAAACCTAAAGCTGCAAAAATACTTTTTAAAGAATTGAAAAAAAATATAAAAATCCCGATACATTTCCATACTCATGACACAAGTGGCAATGGAATAGCCTCGCTATTAAACGCATCTGATGCAGGTGTCGACATCGTTGATGTTGCAATCGACTCTTGGTCAGGCTTTACATCTCAACCAAGCTTCGGTGCGATGGTTGAGTCATTGGATGGCAATTCAAGAGATCCTAAAATTTCTTCTGCTGTTGTGAGAACTGCTGCTAATTATTGGGAGGGTGTCAGAAAACAATATCAACCTTTTGAGAGCAAGGCTCGCACTAGCATGTCTGAGGTTTATCTACATCAAATGCCAGGTGGTCAATATACTAATTTAAGAGAACAAGCCCGCTCCATGGGTATAAATGACGAAAGGTGGCCAGAACTCGCCTCAATGTATGCCGAAGTAAACAAAATCTTTGGTGATGTTATTAAGGTAACTCCAATTTCTAAGGTTGTAGGGGATATGGCCATATATATGTTAGCGAATAATATTCAAATTTCTGATGTTTTAGATCCAAATAAAGATGTTGGTTTTCCTGCATCGGTAATAGAATTTTTTAGTGGTCGTTTAGGCCAGCCTTATAAAGGCTTTCCTAGGTCTCTTCAAAAAAAGATTTTAAAGGGAAAAAAACCAATTGCATATCGCTTCGGTTCAAAAATACCATCACTTAATATAAAAAATCGAACTAAAGAATTAGAGAAAACTTACAAAGAAACCATATCTGAAAAAGACACTTTATCACAAATATTCTTTCCTGAAGTTTTTGATGAATATATGAAACATAAAAAACAATTTGGTAATACGAGTGTTATTCCAACTTCAAACTACTTTTTTGGTATGAATACTGGTGAAGAAATTTATGTTGCTATTGAACCAGGAAAGACTCTTATTATAAGATACTTTACTCTTAGTGAACCTAACGAAAAAGGTCATCGAACTGTTTATTTTGAATTGAACGGTCAACCCAGATCTGTAGACATCAAGGACCACTCCATTGCAGTAGACGATCTTGCAAAAGAAATGGCAGATCCTAGCAATAAGGAACATGTTGCAGCTCCTATTCCTGGGTTACTTGTAGACGTTGCTGTTACAGAGGGTATTAGAGTACAAAAAGGAGCCAAGCTTTGTACCATTGAAGCTATGAAAATGGAAACAGTAATATATGCCGATCAAACTGGCACTGTTAATAAAATTTTCGCTTCTGCTGGTGAAAATATTGATGCTAATCAACTTTTATTTATCATAAAATAATTATTTCCAACAATTAATATGATACTTTTGATAAGTGCTTAAAAAAATTCTTACTGCAAAACATCGTGGATTTTGCGCCGGAGTAGAACGGGCTGTCGAAATTGTAGAAAAAAGTTTAATCAAGTATGGTGCGCCTGTATATGTTCGTCATGAAATAGTTCATAATAAATTTGTAGTTAATAATTTAAAAAAAAAGGGAGTCATCTTCGTTGAGTCGCTTGACGAAGTTCCTAAAGAAACAAATCAACCAGTCATTTTTTCTGCTCATGGTGTTGCAAAAAGGGTTATTGAAAAAGCAAAAAACTATAATTTACTTTTTTATGATGCTATTTGCCCTTTGGTAAGTAAAATTCACAAAGAAATTACTCTTTTAGAAAGTCAAGGCTTTCAAATTATTATGATTGGTCATGAAGGACATCCTGAAGTAGAAGGAACGGCAGGTCAATTAAAAGATATGGGTAATTTAACCCTTGTTCAAACATTATCAGATGTAGAAAAATTGTATTTTTCATCTGAACAAAAGCTGGCATATATTACCCAAACAACACTGTCAGTATTTGACACTCAAGAAATTGTTGATGCTTTAGAAAAAAAATTCCCCGAAATTTTAGCACCTAAGAAATCAGATATATGTTACGCAACATCTAATAGACAGTCCTCTGTACAAGATATGGCAAGTAAAGTTGATGCTATTTTTGTTGTAGGCGCTTTCAATAGTTCTAATTCCATTCGATTAGTTGAAACAGCTAAAAGATTTGGCTGTGAGTATAGTGAACTAATTGAAAATATTGATAATTTTGATTATGCACAATTAGGTAAATTTAATTCAATTGGCTTAACCGCGAGTGCTTCCGCTCCAGAAGAACAACTAAATATGTTTATTGAAAAAATTAAATCTAAGTTTCCTGTCGAAGTTACTGACTATAAAGAAGATGAGAGTATAATATTCAAAGTGCCTAACTTTCTTAATTAAATTTTTTTCTATAAAAAAAGTCTATCAAAGTCATATGAGGCAAAGTTAAAGCTGCAAGGCCTATGAATATTGTTTTAATAAAAGACTCACTAAAAGAAAGATTATTACTTAAATAAATGATAGCAGCACAACCACCTAACCAAGTAAGTAAAGTAAAAATAGCTGTCGATTTAAGTACAAAATTTTTATTATCTATATATTTATTCGTATTCTTCAATACCGCTCTTACATGTTTAGTAGTATGAACAAAACAAAAATATAATGCAAATCCTGTTAAAGGGTCTATCTGAGATGCTATAATCAAGATGAGAGCCATCTCTAATATTCCCCATCTCATTTTTTTTTCTTTAAAACTGCAATAAAAATAAATTATAGCGAGTGCAAGATAAATTGAATATGCGATGTAAAGATAATTTTGAAAAAAATTAAAATTTTCATTTGATAAAAATGAAAAAATTTTAAAAGCTTCTTCACGATGGAAATATATAATTCCAAAAATGATATTCATGCCATGGGTAAGAGTTATTAACCATTTATAGTTTTTAATATTTAAATAAGACCAATCACAAAGACCAAAATGAATTATGCTCATAAATAAAAAAATGAGTAAGGCAATAATTGGAAAATAAATCCAAAAGATAACAACAACTATAGATATAATTGTGTACAAAAATATAAATAATAAAAATTGTTTTTTAGATTTATAACCCAGAAGTGCTGCTACGGCCCCATCAAAAGAACCATGCGGAACCCCAATAAAGGATACTAAACAAAGAGCAATTAAAGAGATAAGACTTAATTCATACATAAACTAAGACAATAATGAGCTTATAAAGCTTTTAATAAAACTTTTTTTTGGCATAGACAATATTACTTTAATTTTAGTCTTTAAATCAGCAATACCCATCATAAAAGAGGAGAATTCATCTCCAGTTAGCGACTGCGACATTCTAATAAAAATATGTTCAGTTTTATGATTATTTAAAAGGAAGTGTACAAAAATTTTATCCATCCACTCATCCCAATAAGAATGATAATTATCTATATTTGAGGTTAATTTCCTTAAAAAAAATGAGAAGGCATAGCCCGAGGAAATTTTTGTTGCTCCTCCTCTTGTTCCTATATTAATGTAATTATCAGTGTTTTTATTTTTAATTTCATACATAGGTAAAATACCTTTTTCTTCCTCTATAATCTCAAACTGTTCTAATTGAAGTTGTTGACTAATATAATCTCTTATTTGATGCTTATACCATTCATTAGGTAATAAATTTTTAGAAAAAATAGTAGACTCTACTAAAATTTGATTTTCATTAATTGGCAAGCAATACATAAAATGCAATCCTTCTTCTTGAGACACGCGAAAGTCCATTAATGTTGCGATATTCATTTTATGCGATTTTGTCGTTTGTATTATTTGGCCAATAAAATGTTGTTTTAACCCATCTTTTTTTATACCAGGGCTTCTAGAATCATAAATTTTTTTTGCAAAAATATTCTCATCATTATCTAAAGTAATTTTGTAATAATCATCATTTTTAGAAATTTTATTAACATTTCTTTCTTTATAATTAATATTGTTAATATTTTCTAAACAAAATTTTTTCCATTCTTGAAAACGGATTACACAGTAGGGTCTTGAATTAGATGTATGTGTTATATTACCATTTTCATAGTAGAAAGACCATTTATTCCATTTTTGAGTAATTAAACTCTCAAATGACTCCATCCAATCTGTTAACCAAAAAGCAAAAAAATTATTTCTGGAACTGTTAAATTCTTTATCAATTCCAATTATTGAAAGTTGGCTATTAGAATATTTTAATTTAATAGTAGCTAGGCTACTGGCGCCCAATCCAATAAAAGCAATATCATAAATTTTCATTCTTAAAATTTTCTCTAATTGTTTGATATTTATTGTATTTATGATTTAGCAAAAAAAACTCAGGTATAGAAGTAAGTGTTACAAGTAATTTTTCAAATTTAGTGACATATACTCTTTCAGAGCTATATTTGTATCCTTTTTTCTTTATTTTTTGTCCTATGGCTCTATAAATTTTTGCTGCGAAAAAAATCGCTAATCTAGTTTTTACAGGAATGTATTTCATTCCAGCAAAACCGTTTTTATAATAAGTCTCAGATAATTCGATTATTTTTCTTGTTGCTTCTTCAATATGAAAAAGTTTTTTACCAGATAAATTATATCTTAACTCTTCAATTTCAATATTTTCTATCCAATCTTGAGGTAAATAAATTCTGTTCATTAAAGCATCGTCATATATGTCTCTTGCTATATTGGTAAGTTGCATAGCGATACCGAGATCTATAGCATGTTTATTAGCTTTATTATCATTTACCATAATTATAGGACTCATCATCAAACCAACTGTACCTGCAACTTGATATGAGTATTCTATCAATTCTTTTTCATTTTTAATTCGCACTTTTTTTTGATCTTTAATTAATCCATTAATTAAGTCACCTAATACTTCTATTGATATATTATTAGATCGAAAAAAAATATTTATAGGGTGGTTTAAATTATCATTAATTTTTTTAAATTCTTCCGATAGCCATTTTGTTTGATCATCATCATTTTCATCTGCGAGATCATCAAAAAAACGACATATACTGTATAACTCTGAAGCTATCTTTTTATTTCTTTTAGGCAGAAAAAAACTTGCCCAATAAAAACTTTTTCCATGTTTTTTTATAGAATTTGGATCGTTTAAATATTGTATCACAAGATATTAAAATCTTTTTTAATTAATTTCTCTACTACTTTTGCAGAACATAGCACTCCTGGAATTCCAGCTCCAGGGTGTGATCCAGCAGTCGAGAAATATAAATTTGAAATTTTCTTATCTTTATTATGATATCTAAACCATGCTGATTGAGAAAAGATTGGAGCTATAGAAAATCCAGCACCATACATTGATCTGTAATCATTTTTAAAATCTTCAGGGGTCATCCAAAAATCAGCTTCAATATTCTCTTTTAATGAGGGCATAATAGTTTCATCTAATGAACTTACTATTCTATCTCTTAAAATTGACCCCTCTTTATCCCAATTTATATTACCCTGAAGATTGGGAACAGGACATAAGACATAAAAACTATCTTTACCAGAGGGGGCAAATGTTTGATCAGTTGCAGTTGGCCTATGAAGATAGAGAGAAAAATCTTCAGTAAGAATTTTGTGATCAAAAATATCTTTTAACAATTCTTTGTATCTATTAGCCATCCAAATAGTGTGATGAGCAACTGAATGATATTGTTTTTTACTTCCAAAAAATAAAACGAATAGTCCCATGGAATATTGAACACTTTTTTCTAATTTTGGTAAAACATATTTACGATGTTTCGGTTCTAGCATTTCTTTGTAGACTGTAGGAGGATCAGCATTGCATATTACTACATCTGCTTGAATTATCTCTCCATTTATAAGCTTAACACCAGTAACTTTTCTGTTATTAACTATAATTTTTTCTACATCAGTATTTTTTTGAATTTTAATATTATTTCTCATCATAAGTTTTTCTAATTCGTAAACAATTTTTCCTGTACCACCCATGCAAAAATATACACCCCACTTTCTCTCTAAATAGTGAATAAGGGCATATATTGAGGTAGTTGTGAAAGGGTTGCCACCAACTAGAAGTGGATGAATAGAAAAAGCCTTTCTCATAAATTCATTTTTTAATTTGCTGTTGACTAATTGACTTACAGTTAAATAACTTTTTAATTTTAAAAGAGAAGGAACTTGTTTTGCCATTTCCCAGAAAGAAGAAAATGGCTTGTCAGATAGCTGTTCAAATCCAATTTTGAAAATTTCTTTTGAGGTATTTAATAAGTTTTCATAGCCTTTGACATCATTTTCATCAAATTTCCTAATTTCTTTATTTGTATCTTCAATCGAGGGCCTATAGTCAAAAGTTTTACCATTATGAAAATAAAATCTATACCAAGGATCTAATGGCACAAAATTTAAATAATCTTCTAGTTTTTCATTATAAATTTCAAATAGCTCTTCAAACAGAAATGGAGCAGTAATAACTGTGGGGCCGGCATCGTGTCGGTACCCGTCTCTTTGGAAGACCCTGGCTCTGCCACCCAACATATCTAACCTTTCGATTAAAGTTACATCAAATCCTAGCTTATTACTCCTAAGCGCAGCAGCTAAGCCACCAAATCCCCCACCTATAACTAATACTTTTTTCTTCAATGATTATAAAATATATGAATTTGAGATAAAAAAAACCAGGCAAGTTAGACTTGCCTGGTTTAAAATAAATAATTTAGCTTATTAAGCTGCTTTTTTGCTTGAAGATGCTGTAGCAGCAGCCCAAATAACTGCGACAAAAGCGATCTTATTCACAACGTCAGCTACGTTATAGATAACGTTTAATGTGACCGCATCGGCACCACCAGTTAGATAACCAAAGAAATATCCTAGAGGATAAATGGCCCAACCAATAGTAACAATCCATCTCATTGTGTTGAAAGCTGTTTGAACAGCAGCAGGACACTTATCTGCAGCAGCTTTTCCAGCTTCACCAGCAAAGATTTCATATAAGATGTATGCCCAACCAGCCATACCTACTATAAATCCTGCCCATGCATTGATGAAGCCAGCTTCACCCATGTAACCAGCAACTAGCATCACTAAAGTACCAATTAATAGTCTCCAGAAAATACCAGCTGAGACCGCAGCAACGGCAGCAAGAATTATATAAAATTCAATCATCTGTAATGGAACAGTAATTAACCAGTCTACATATCTGTAAACAGTTGGTGTATCACCTGTTGTTATCCATACTTCTCTCATATAGAAATAGTGAACTGCAGCAACTAGACAAACTAGACCACCAAGTGCAAGAGAAGTCTTCCACTTACCTGATACATTGTTAGTCTCTAAAAAGAAAAACGCGGTTGCAGCAACCATACACATTGAGATTACCCAAAAAGATATCCCAACAAAGTCATTTGGCTGTAAGCCAACGCTTGCAGAAGCTATGCTTGGAAGCGCTAATAATGCAGCTGTAGGGACAGCCACTTTTTTTAAAAACTTAATCATTGAGTACTCCTTTTCTTAAGTTCTTAGACTTATGTAGAATCCAAATTAGTTGGTTCTACTAATTCGGTGGATTATAGGGATTTAATGCAAAAAAAAAATACTTTTAATGACTTTAATTCATATGATTTGGGGGTATAGTGGATAAAAAAATGGCTATATTAAATGATAGTGTGATATTTCATGGACTTTTGTTCCTCTTATCCACATTATTATTGTTATTTTTACTTAAAATCTCAGAAAAACTCAAAAATTATCAAAAATTTAAAAGATTTTTTAATTTTATCTTATATATAGCTTATCTGGGCATTATTATTTTCATATTTGATAGCCATACCACACATTATTTAAATAACTTGTAAATGAATTATAGAGACAGTTTTGAACTAAATGATCTAAAATTCTTTGCCTCTGTTTTTGACAAATCTCTTTTAAAGCATGTTCAAAATTTAAAATCTCCAGATAAGAGAATTAAAAAAGCAATGATTTACTTTATTAAAACTGGAGGAAAGAGAATAAGGCCTTTTCTAATTCACAAAACTGGTACATTTATGGGAATTGACCGAAAAATTTTAAATGACTTTTCATTAGCTGTAGAATGTATTCATCTACACTCTCTCATACACGATGACCTTCCCTCAATGGATAATGATGACTATAGAAGAGGAAAGTTGACAGTTCATAAAAAATTTGATGAAGCAATAGCTGTACTAGCAGGGGACATGTTTCAAGTTTTATCTGTTAAAACTCTAACTGACTCAAAGAACCTTTCACCAATCCAAAAAATAAATTCTATTCAAATGCTTTCAAAAGCCAATGGCTTAGAGGGCTTAATAGCGGGACAGTCATTGGATATTTATATGAAAAAAAATTCTACTTTAAAAAATATTGAGTCAATGCATCTTTTAAAAACAGGTGCACTATTTAATTTGTGTTTTAGCCTCCTTGCAAACATTAAAAATTTAAATATAAAACAAAAAAAAGAATTAAAAATTATTGGTGAGACAGTTGGAAAGATTTTCCAAGTTACGGATGACATGTTAGATAGATGGGGAGATGAGAAAACAGTTGGAAAAAAAATAAATAAAGATTTTTTAAAAGCAAACATAGCTTATAAATTTAATAAAAAAGAATGTATGGCTTACTTACATAATATTCAAAATAAAAATTTCAATGCTTTAAAAAAATTTTTTTATAAAAATAATAAAGGATTGGTTTATATTTCAAGTCTAGTTGATTTTATTGTTAGGCGTGTTAAATAAATTGAATAAAGCTTTAAAATATTAAAGATGATTAATAAAGAAGAACTTACCAAAGCGCGTATAGCCTGGGGAGAGGGTATTATAGCTATCTCTGAGGCATATGAAGAACAAGGTATAAATAAAGCATCAACTACAGCAAATGTAATTTTAGATAATTTATATGGTTTTGAGCTTGGACCTATCCTATTCAAACCAACTTTAAGCGGAGGCATTCAGACATTTCGCATAGATAAAGAAGGGGCCTTATCTTATTTTATTGGCAATAATCCTAAATACCCCCAAGATACTGGTTTTGGAATTAAATCCTGGCATAAAGTTGAGTCAGAGACTTCATCTATATTTATTAATGAAAATATTGCTATGTGGATGGGTTGGGTTACTTTTACAAATAAAGATGGTGGAACTGTAAAGGTCGATAAAAGCTGGGGTTACAAAAAAGTAGCTAATGGATCATTGAAAATTATTCTACATCACTCCTCATTGCCTTATGATGCATAAAATATTAATCTTTTAATTCAATTATATTTGCCTGAATAGGATTGCCATCAATTGTAAATTCACCGTGCATATTTGCATTGAGAGTAACTTTTATTAAATTTTCTTTTAAATTAAAATACCTTCCAGGGATGTGAAACCAATTAGAGTATATTCTAGCAATTTTAATATCATTTACATAAAGATGTAAATGACCTGTATTAGGTTTATTTTTTTTCCCAACTTGCTCAGGTGCCAATGTAAAATTATTTAAATCGATTAAAAGATTATAACCATCCATATTATCCTTAGTTAGTTTTAATTTTATTGTTGGATATGGTGTTTCAGCTTCAACTTTATGACTTGGATGATGTGCAAATAAGTTAAAATAAAAAAAAATTAAGAATATAAAATAAATAAAATTTTTCATTTTTAATAACACCTCAAATCAAAAACCATAAGTTATTTCACTTAACGAATTTTTACAATCAATGACATAAGTCTTTTTTATAATTCTTTAATACTTTTTTTTCTTCAATATGAAATATGGTAATAGAAATTATTTTTTTGTTTGAAGTATTGTTTTGAATAAATATTCGACATTTGTTTGCATTATATCTATGTAATTCATATATTTCATCTTTTTTTGAAAAATTAAAATTTCCATAAGTTGAAATAACTGATGAGATTTCTTTTTGTATATAATTTTCAATTGCTAAGAAATCTTGCACTTCTATTTCTATTTCTGTTTCATCTAATACTTCTTTGTTTGCAATTGAAGTATTTTCATCTGGTTGATAAATTACCTTCTCAGTTGGTTCAGGAAGAATTTCTTTAATCTTTGTTATAGGAGCGGTTGTTTCACAACCAATTAACAAAAGAAAAATTCCTTTTAAAATAAGGTTTTTGTGCATAATAATTATAAAATTTCGAAGATCATAAGTGAAAATAAATAACAAACAATTGATATTCTTGTTTGACATATTAAATAAAGTTCTATAAAAAGAACAATATTAATAAAGCGAGGATACAATGACTACTGCATCAAAACACCCAGAAACACTTGCTCTTCATGGAGGAAGTTATCGTAAAGATCCAGCTACTAATTCTGTAGCAGTTCCTATTTATCAAACTACATCTTATGAGTTCAATTCTGTTGAACATGCGGGTAATTTGTTTTCCCTAAAAGATTTGGGAAATATTTACTCACGTATTATGAATCCTACTAACGCTGTACTTGAAGAAAGATTAGCAGCTATTGAAGGTGGCACTGTTGCTCTAGCGCTCAGTTCAGGACAAGCTGCTTCCGCTTTTAGTATTCAAAACGTTGCCCAAGCTGGAGATAATATTGTTTGTTCGACAGATATTTATGGTGGAACATGGAATTTATTTAATAACACCCTAAGAGCCCAAGGTATTGATGTCAGGTTTGCTGACCCTTCTGATCCTGAAAATTTTAGAAAATTAACAGACGATAAAACCAGAGCTTTTTATGCTGAAACATTACCTAATCCTAAATTGACAGTATTTCCAATAGAGGAAGTTGCAAATATAGGAAGATCTTTAGGAATACCTTTAATTGTTGACAACACAGCTGCTCCTTTAAGCTGTAAACCTTTTGACTATGGAGCTGCAGTTGTTGTTCATTCTTTGACAAAATGGATAGGAGGGCATGGAACTTCCGTTGGTGGTGCTATAATTGATGGTGCTAACTTTGATTGGACAAAATTTCCTGAACGTCAACCAAATTTCAATCAACCTGATCCAAGTTATTGGGGATGGGTTTTAGGGAAAGTAGTTCCAGAAGTACTTGGAGCAAATATAGCTTATGCTGTTAGAGCTAGATTCGTCTTACTCAGAGATTTAGGATCAGCAATATCACCTAATAATGCATTTAATATTATTCAAGGATTAGAAACACTTCCTTTAAGAATAAAACAACATAATGCTAACGCATTAGAAGTTGCGAATTTTTTAAAAAGTCACGAACAAGTATCAAAAGTGGTATTTCCTAAATTTGCTCAGGGTAAAACAAAAGAAAATGCTGAAAAATACCTCAATGGTAATTATGGATCAATGATTGGTATTGAAGTGAAAAATGGCGTAGAGGGAGGCAAAGCATTTATTGATGCTCTACAATTACACTATCATGTAGCTAATATCGGCGATGCTAGAAGTCTTGCAATTCACCCTGCTTCTACAACTCATTCACAATTAACGCCAGAAGAACAATTAAAAGCTGGAGTAACACCAGGTTACGTTAGGTTATGTGTTGGCCTAGAGCATGTTGAAGACATAATTAATGACTTGAAAACTGGTCTTGATGCTGCAAGTAAAGCAAGTAAATCACAAGCTGCATAAAGATTAGAAAAAAGAAGTATCCTCTTTTTTTTGATGCCAGGGCACAGCACTACTCCTCATGATTAAAAGCTGTGCCCTTTTGCATTTTTATAAATAGTTTATATTAAATCCGTGCAGATTAAATATGAACAACCTTTTGTTTGCGAAAATTCTTATAAAAGTATTTTAGGCCAAAGACCACTTTGGGACTGGAGGCAAGACAAACTTCTATGGATAGACATTCATGAAAATAAAATTATTGAAACGGATCAAGATATTCAAAAAGAAAATTTCTACTTAGTACCTGAAGGAATAACTAATATTTTACTTCAAGATAATGAAAATTATCTTATGAGCTCTGCTGACTCATTATTTTCTTTACATTCTTCTATATCTAAAAAACAACTTCTTACAAAAATAAATTTTAAAAATAACAAAGATAGAATTAATGATGCTGATATCGATATCAACGGACAAATTTGGATTTCAACAATGGACACCCAGCAGCAATCTGAGACGGGTATGGTAATTGGATATAATTCTAATTTTGATCCTATTTTCCAAGATGAATCATATATTATCTCAAATGGGCCTATATTTGACTATGAAAGAAATATTGGTTACGTAACAGACTCTATCAAAAGAATAATTTACAGTTTTTCTATGAATGATATTTCATCTAGTGGATTTCAAAAAAAAATATTTCTTTCACTGAATAATGTTGATGGAAACCCTGATGGCATGGCAGTTGATAGAAATGGTAACTTATGGGTAGCAATGTGGGGCAGTGGAAAGGTATGTTGTTTTGATAAAAGTTCAAATTTGAAACTCATTCTTCAGTTACCAGTATCAAAGGTTACTAGCTGTGCTTTTGGTGGATCAAATTTAAATGAATTGTATATAACTACCGCATCTATAGGTTTAAATGATATTGAAGCTGAAAGACAACCACATGCTGGAAAAATATTTAAATTTATAACACAAGAACAAGGGTACGCTTCAAATTGTTATAGATCTGAAAACATCTCAAATTTGTACCATTAATATGAAATTTAGCGTTTCACAAATTAGCGATATTATACAAATGGCCTGGGATGATCAAACAGATTTCAGCCATATTACAAAGATTTATAATATTGATGAAGGTGAAGTAAAAAAAATTATGAAGAAAAATATAAAAAATAAGAGCTATAAAATATGGAGAGAGAGAATATCTAGGCGCAGTGCTCAAAAATCTCAATTAAAAGGAAAAGAAAATGCCTAAAGCTATTTTTGGTGCTGGTTGTTTTTGGGGGGTGGAAAAAAAATTTTCAGAAGTTAAAGGGGTCATTGCAACTGAGGTCGGATATTCACAAGGTAAATCTTCAAAAACCTCTTATGAAGAAGTTTGTTCTGGTAATACGGACCATGTTGAAGTTGTCATGGTTACCTTTGATGATCAGATTATAAGTTATGAAAATTTAATTGACTTTTTTTATCAAATTCATGACCCAACTACACTTAATCAACAGGGCCCAGATAAAGGAACCCAGTATCGATCGTTATTAGGATGTTATGACGAGGACCAGATTAGTATTGCTAAAGAGAAAACAAAAAATTTAAATCTTTCAAAATTTCAGAATGCTATCACCACAACTATTGAAACTGTTATTAATTATTGTCCTGCAGAAGACTACCATCAAAAATATATTGAAAAAAAATACTCTTTTTTAAATCTTTAAATTTTATATTGGCGAGTAAGGATAAATAATTTTAGGAAATCTATTATTACCCTTTTTATCAAATACTCTATTTTTAAAATAATTTGACTCAAGTTTCACGGGCCCAATTACTCGATTTTTAATAAATTTAAATTCCTTTTTTTTTAATAATTTATTAACTCCATTGCCTATTAGTAAATAATCATCCTTAAGTAAATGCACAAGATCATTATCAATTAGCATTGTACGAGTTTTACCAATTAGCCTCCCATTAGGGTTAATTTTTTGTATTGCAAGGTCTCTACGATTAGTATCGACAATGCATAAAATATCTTTTTTAACTTTTTTACTCAGCCCTAAAAAAAAATGTTCAAATATTGAATAACTAAATATCTTAACTGCATGATTTATAAAATATCCCTTGGCTAAAGCGTGACAGTTTCTTATAGCAGTAAAGCGAGCAGGCCCTTTATTTAAATGAAGAAAGCTAATGTTTTCAGGTAAAATATGGGTTTGCTTGACCATCTGTCTTAACAGATTAGATAAAACTTTTTCATGTCCAAACTCACAGCTTTGTCCTTTGTTCCAAATGATTTTTTTCTTTTTAAATAAAGTAATTGAACAGTATGATAGTGAACTATCGATGCCCATTTCTAAATTATTAAGTTTATTGACCATATTGTTTTCTTTATATGCAGGTTCTCAATCTATATCCTACGCAACAACACTCAATGATACAATTCCTAATAACTTATTAATGTATCATCGCTTTGGCGAGTCTAAATACCCATCAACTAATACAACTACAGAACAAGTAGAACAACACCTCTCATATCTAAAAGATAAAAACTTTAATTTTATTTTTGCTAAAGACTTATTAAATCTTGAAGTGCTCTCTACAAAGACAATTTCAATTACAGTCGATGATGCGTATTTATCTTTTTATGAAGTAGGTCTTCCTATCTTTGAAAAATTTAATATTCCTGTAACGCTCTTTCTCAATACAGAAAATGTTGGTGGAAATAATTATATGAGCTGGAGTCAACTTAAAGAAACATTAAATAGAGGGGTAGATATCCAAAATCATACCCATTCTCATTCAAGTCTTAGTTTATTGACTGATGAAGAAATCATAAACGAGATCGAAAAGTCACAATCACTAATTTTCGATAATCTTGGTATTGTTCCTAATTTATTCGCATATCCTTTTGGTGAAAATAGCTTGAAAGCACAAAAAATTGTTTCAGAGTATTTTGATGCTGCTTTTGGTCAGCACTCTGGTGCCTTTTCAATAGATCAAAAGTATTACATCCCAAGGTTTCCATTAAATGAGAATTACGGGTCTCTTGATCGAATTAGAGATGCTGCAAATGCATTACCTTTCTCTAATGCTTCGTTGCTTCCTATCGATCCTCATTTAAATCCGGCTACTAATCGTTTTGTTTTAAACTTAGCTGAGGGAACACAGGGGGTTAATTGTTTTATTAGTGATTTTCAAGGCTCTATTGAAAAAACATTTACTACTTTAGAAGATAAATTATTAATTGAACTTGATCGGATGCCTGTCAAAGGACGACTCAGGTTTAATTGTACAAAAGTAAATGAGGGCGTTTATTGGTACGGTTTTCAGTACGTAATTAATTAATATTCGAATCTGTCAAATTCTCTTAATTTATTTGACTCAATTATCATCTCTAATTTTTCAACATAAGCATCACCTATTTCAGCATATGCTGCTAAGAATTTTACTTTTGCACTAATGGGATCAGTATATTGAACTCTTTCAGCAATACGACGCACAACTCGAAAACTATAATATGCCGGATGGGTATTGATGTTATGCATGTATGCCTGAACGCTATTTTGTAAACTTTCAAATTTTAAAACTGCATGACTTTTATCTTCATCACGGTCTTCCGGAATAATGCCTCTTTGCTCATTTGTTGTCCATTGCCCATATAGGGCATTACCCTCGAGTGCAAAACGAGATTGACCCCATCCACTTTCAATAATTGCTTGACCTAGAGCAAGAGAAGTAGGAATGATATTTATTCTTTGCTTTAATTTTTTAAAGAGCGAAAGATTAATCAAACTATAATCGAGTTTATATTTTTTAGACAAACGAATAACTTCATTTTTTTCATTTTCATTAAGCTCTGCACGTTTGAATTTTTTTTCTATATTCATTATCATTTCACGATCCTCTAGAATTAAGGTGTTAGACTCGTATATGATTGGAAGAACAGTTAAATAAAATAATTTTTTTTTTGTAGGTACGTCTACTAATTCATCAAAATCAGAGGGCAGGTGTTGAAGAGTTGGAAGATAGTTTAACTTTTCTGTTGTGATCGTTTCGGGTGAAAAATTATTTTTCTTATAATAAATGTGTAATTCTTTCCAGCTATTAAATCCTTGTGCATTCACCAAAGGGCTTAAAAATATTCCAAATAAAAAAATAAAAAGTTTATGCTTCAACGGGGCGAACTTCTCGAATTTCAGGAATATAATGCTTTAACATATTTTCAATCCCCATTTTCAAAGTTGCCGTTGAACTGGGACAGCCTTGACATGCGCCTTGCATTTGAAGAAAGACTATTCCCTCATTGTATTTGTCAAATATAATATCCCCGCCATCCATAGCTACCGCTGGTCGAACTTTTGTGTCTAAAAGTTCTTTAATTTTTTTTACAACATCACTATCATTTTCATCATAAGTGTGCTCAGTTCGTGCTGCTTGTTCAGATATAACTGGTTTATTCATAGTGAAGTGTTCAATAATGCAGCCCAATATAGCTGGTTTCATTAATGTCCAGTCATTTGCCTCAGCTTTGGTGATTGTAATAAAATCTGAACCAAAAAAGACACTTTCTACCCCTTTTATATGAAAAAGATTGATAGCTAATGGAGAATTGCTAGCAGATTCTTCATTTTGAAAAAAAATAGTCCCTTCCTTCATCACTTCTTGCCCTGGTAAGAACTTCAAAGTGGCGGGATTAGGTGTGGGTTCAGTTTGTACAAACATTGTTTCTTATAATATGACTTTTAATTACGAAAATTCAAGACATGTAGTTTTTATTTAAAACCAACGATTTTATAGACATCCTCAATAATTGGATTGGCTATGTTAGTTGCCTTTTGTGTTCCATCTTTCAATATAGCATCTAATTCATCTTTGTTATTTAAAAGGTTTTTAATCTCTGTTCTCATGGGTTTGATAATCTGAATGAGGCTTTCTGCTAAATCTTTTTTTAATAATGAATATTCTTTTCCAGAGTAATTTTGAAGTGTCTTATCAACGCTTTGATTTAAACAAGCAGATAAAATATTGATCAGATTTAAACATTCTGGTTTATCTTGTAAGTCCTTAGAAGACTCAGGAATTAATTCTGAGTCTGATTTGGCTTTTTTAATTTTAGATGCTATGGATTCATCTTCATCAGTTAAAAGAATTCTTGAAAAATCAGATGGGTCTGACTTTGACATTTTTTTTGTTCCATCTCTTAAGCTCATTACTCTAGTTGCATTGCCGTAAATCAGAGGTTCAGGTTGTGGAAAATAATTGACACCAAAATCATTATTAAATTTTTGAGCAATATCTCTTGATAATTCTAAATGTTGTTTTTGATCATCTCCAACAGGTACATGCGTGGCTAAATAGGCAAGGATATCTGCAGCCATTAGATTAGGATAAACCATTAACCCAACACTTACATTTTCTCTATTTTTTCCTGCCTTATCTTTAAATTGAGTCATACGATTTAACCAGCCAATACGACTTACACAATTAAAAACCCAGGCTAATTGTGAATGGGCCGCCACACTGGATTGTTGGAAAATAATTTGTTTCTTATAATCTACGCCTGCTGCAATAAAAGATGCCAAGACCTCTAGAATATTAGATCGAAGTTCCACTGGATTTTGTTCAACAGTGATAGCGTGTTGATCTACAACACAATAGATACAATTGTATTTGTTTTGAAGTTCGACAAAATTTTTAATTGCACCTAAATAGTTTCCTAAGTGTAGTGTTCCAGTTGGCTGGACTCCAGAAAACACTCTTTCTTGAAATTTTGTCATAACAAATAATTGATATCAGATTAATAGCTTTATTCCAGTAAGTTCACTTAGCGTTCCTTTCCCAATAAATAAGCGCTTCATTTTGATCAGGCAAGCCCGATGTTTCATAATGACAAGTTTTTCCCTCTCCTAATTTTTCAAAAATATCGATAGCTTTTTGATGTGCTGGTGAATACACATATTCCATCATACATTCCCTCTTATCCCATGCAGTAATTGTATGAAAATAGCCCTTATTTTGAAATGAATGTCCATGTAAATTACCTTTACTGAATAATGCTTTTTTCATTAAAGGCCCTGATAAGGATAAAAAATGAATTTTTTTAAGTAAATTGAAAGGTTTCAGTCCAGTAATTGCTACAATCATCAAAGAATTTTAATTAATTGTTTCTCTAAGGATTTAATTAGATTTGCATCTTTAATTTTTTTATTTTTGATATCAGTAATTTGAAATGTATCAAAAATTTTTTCACCATATGTTGAAATTTTTGCTGATTGAACACTCACATGATTTTTATGGAAAATGTTCAGTATATCCATTAGTAAACCTTTGCGATCTCCAGATAGAATTTGATAGGTAGTTACATTTTTACTCATCTTATTATCTACAGTAATTTTAGGTAAAACTTCTAATTTAGATTTGATGTTGAGCAAATCAGAGACAACTTCAATTTCTAATCCCTCTACACTAGCAATTAAATTTTGAACAAGTCTATTTTGTTCATTTTTTTCTTTTAGGGCTTTTTGTGCAGAATTACAGACCCAAAAAACATCAATGACATCATTATTATTTAATGAAATGACCCTAGAACCTAAAATATTAATTTGAGAAAAACTTAATCCTTGGACAATATCTTTTAAAATCCCTGATCTATTATTACATATTACAACTATCGCACTATACTCATTATTTTCATAATTTAAAAAATTAACTTCAATTGATTTTTTATTATCTGAATATTTTTTATAAAATTTAAATATATCGATGATCATTCTAGATGAAAAAGCTTCCCAAAAAAGAGAAGGTAGCTCTGACATATTTTTTTGAATAAAACTATTCATAGACTTGTCAACGTTTCTTAAAACATTTGTTTTTATAGAGTCTTGAACGGCAGAGGAGTATGAAATTGTATCAAGTCCTCTTTGTAAAAAATCTCGAGAATTATATAAAAGACTTCTCAGCAAACTAATTCGCCATTCGTTTAAAATATTTGGGCCTACGGCCGCGATATCACATAAAGTAAAAAGAAATAAAGAGTTAATTTTTTCAGGCGTATTAGCTATCGATGTAAATGAAGCAATGACATCAGGGTCTTGAGGATCATTTTTAAATGCAATATCGCTCATTAATAGATGATTTTCTATGAGCCACAGTACCATCTCTTGATCTTCATCTCGCAAAGGCAATCTTTTAAAAATCTTTTCTGTTAATTCTTTGCCATAGATGGAATGGCTTTTAGGCCCCTTTTTACCAATATCATGAAAAAGTAAGGCTACATGAAGTGCAAATTTGAGGCTTATTCTGCTATAAATTTCCTTATAAAAAGATTGTTTCTTTAGCTCATTTAGATGATACAGAGTTAATAGTAAGTGTTCATCTGTAGTATAATGATGATAAATATCAAATTGTACTTGCCCCCATACTCTTCCAAACTCAGGGAACAGCTCACTTAAAATTTTTGTATCATTGAGGTTTCTTAGGACATGAATGGGATTTTTTTTGGAAACTATAATATCAACTAATGTTTGATACTGTTCAGTATTGATTGACTTTTTAATTACCTTCTTTTTCTCCTCTACTGTTTTTAAAAAAAATGGATGTATAAATAAGTTATAATTGAGAGATGTTTCAAAAACACTTATCCAATTTTTAAGGAAGTTTTTAGATTCATAATTTTTTAAATGCAGAAAACCTTTTTCGACTACAAATTGTTTTCCAAGTGGTTTGGTTCGTGTTGGTTTACTTTTGTATATGGTTTTGATAATTAAATCTTCAGGTAGTTTTGAATAAAAAGTATTAAGTAGTGATTCAATTTTTGCAATGTTTACAAACAAGTGCTTCATAAATCTCTCGACACCTTTTTCTTTTTTTGCATTTCGATATGAAAGTTTTTTTGAAATCTTTAATTGATTTTCTATTGACAGGGTATCGCCTTTATTATCATTGAATAGATGAATAAAAGCTCTAACAGTTAATAAAAATTTCCATGCTGTTCTTAATTCTTTTATTTCCTTAGATGTAAAAATATTTATTTGAGATAAATCCTCTAGCTTATTTATGTTAAACATAAAAATTGAAATCCACAAAATAGTATGGATATCTCTTAGTCCCCCAATTCCTTCTTTAATTTGAGGCTCTAAATTACTTTTAATGCCTAAATAATATTCATGTCGATCTACTAGTTCGAATAATTTTTTCTCACTTAATTTTAATGTATTCAATTTTCCTATTAGAATTTTTATAGATCTTACAAATTCGCCATATTGTTCATAATCTCCAATTAAATGGCGTGACTCTGCAAACTTGGTTACAGTTTTGATGTCTTTTTTAGAATCAATAATTGCTTGTTTGATAGTTAAAAAAGATATTCCAACTTCTAGCCCCAAGTCCCAAAGTGAGTTGTTGAGAGCAGTGATAAATTCACGAATATTTTTATTCGACTTTTGATAAAGAAATAATAAATCCACATCGCTTTTTGGCGACAAGTCTTGTCTCCCGTACCCTCCAACTGCTATTAATGAAAAATTTGAGACAGGGGAATGGTTGAGAATTTCTTTGACTAATGCTTTAACTATTCGATCGACTAATTGTGTATGATTTTTATTAAAATTTACTCCATCGTTGCTTTTAATAAGTGCATCAAAGAGTTTTTCTCTTTCATTTAGGTACTTTTTTTTGAGTTCTAGGGCTTTTTTCATTAATAAATATTTAACACTTATTATATCTAATAAAAATGAGAATCACATTATGTCCACCATTACAGCTTCTGATGTAATTAGCGTTTTAAGAAGAGGGTTCAGAGATATCTACTTTTTAGCCTCTTGTTTCGACTATAACCGCCAGCCCAAAAAAAAAATTATTTGTTATCCACGGCGCCCTTTTAATCCTTTGTATATGATAGCAAAAGTAAGATGGGGATTACCTGTAAAATTTACATCATCTGTTCATGAAGCTGATTTGGAAGTCTACTTTGACGATCATACTAATAGTCAATTCAAAGAGATGACTAATGGTAAAAATATCAAAACCATTAATAAAAATTGTGTCAACATTAGTAAATCACACGTTGATCGAATTTTTAAAGAAGTTTTTGGTTATTCACTAATTGTGAGTCCGTTAGAGGATAATTATTTAATAATCGAAAAGTCAGAAGAAAATGCAAAACATGATGGTAGAATTATACTATCACCAATCAGTTCTCATTTAATTGATCAAAGCAAAGTTTATCAGAAAGTAATAAATAATATTTATAACGATTTTGCTATCGACTACCGTGTTGTTTGGGTTAAAGATGAAATTGTCCTTACATATGTTAAATATGCTTTAAAAAAAGATAGGTTTAAATCAAAAACAGTTTATTCAAAAATAGAAGCCGTGACTAAATTATTTTCTAAATTGGAAATAAAATTAATAAAAAGTTTTTGTAGAAATTTTCAATTAGACTTTGGTGAATTAGATATACTAAGAGATCGCCAAACAAAGAAAATATACATTGTAGATGTTAACAAAACTGCTTGGGGGCCACCCGATAAAATTAAATTACAAGATGGTAAAAAAGCAATTCAATTAATTAATAAAAAATTTCATCAAAGCTATTTAAATTAAAACCCCTCTTGTTTAAAAAGGGGTTTGTGAGGAAGTCTAGTACTATTTAGTTATTAATTTGATATACTGCTGTTGAGCCTGAGAGCTCATAGGCTCCAATTAGTAATGGACTGTTATTCAAAGCTCTATAGGCGGGTGGTGTTTTATCTGCAGGAATAAAGACTAACGATTCTGGAGATATATCTCCACCTGTCATCTTGGTGCCATCGCCAAAAAAGTTTCTACCATTAAAGTATCCAACAAATTTGGGTTTTATGATGCCTGTAATATCGTACATCATAATACCACCTTGTCTTTCTAAGCCCACAAAAGCATAGGATTTGCCGTCAATATCTCCAACTGTAATCGCTTCAGGCTCAGCTCCTTTGTCATCACTTCGATCGTCAAAGGATCCTGCATCTTCGTTCCAATTAAAAAATCCTGTGAAGGCAGTTCGAACAGCAATATCGTTACCACTATCGTAGATAATGTTTCCTGAGTTACCATCCATGATTGCGAAAGATCTTCCCCCATAACCATAGATTTCTTCATAAAAACCATCATTGTTCGCATCACCCATAGCAGTGGTTGTTTTAAGACGACCTAAGTTTTCACTTTTTTGAAGCTCTTCAGCATTTGGAAACACTGAAGGATCCAAAGTTAGATCTTTAACACGAACCTCTTCTGAAAAACCATCATAGTCCTTTGCATCACCCTCGTTAGCCATTAAAACGTAGTCGTATATCTCACCATTAATTTCTTTGGACACAACTACAATTGTATCGGGTTGATACATACCTTTGACCGGCCAAGGTTGGATATTTACTCTGTTATCTTTATTAGATGCATCGAGTGCAGATTGTGACCAATCTTTATAACCAAGGCCGAAATAATCAGTCACAATGCCATACTCAATATTAACTTTAGCAATAACATTATTTTCTTGCAATGAAACATAAGCATGCTTTGAGTCACCACTTACAGCAATATATTCAGGTTCCGCATCTTGCTCAAAAGTTGCACCGGGTTTTACAATTCTTCCACCTTCAGGAGCACCATTTCTAGTGAAATAAATATGTCTAATGCGATCCTTACTTGGCCCTACAAACCAATTATTAAGATCAATGATTGAAACAGATCCCTTAGGGTCAATTGAATAATCATCATTTGGCTCTCCTTCATTTGCAACTAGTGCATATTTGCCATCTGGAGTAAAAGCTACATTATCTGGGAGGGCGCCGACGCTATAACCAAAAGCCAATTTTAAGGTAGCAAGATTATAGAATAAGACCATTCCATTTTCTTGTTTATTTTCAGCTTCAATGGCTAGGGCCAATAGACCTGCCTTTTCAGAGACAGCAACACTATTAATTCCCCCTACACCAACTCGAGGATTAATTGAAATTTCCTTTTTGGTGTATGGAAGGTTTGCAATACTTAATACATCGACAGTTTTAGTAAGGTTATTTGTAACAAAAATTCTACTTCTAGTGGGATCATAGGCTGCAATCTCTGAACCGCCCTCATCCCATGAGAAGGTTGAATATCCAGACATTTTATTTAATTCGAGAGCCTGCGCGCTTGAAAAAAATAATCCAAGAATAATAATTAAAAACTTCATATTTATACTCCAATTTGATTGATGAATAGTCAAATAGAACAAATAAAGATGTCATTTTAATTAAAATTATATTAACGAATTATTAAAAACTTCTGATTAGCTCAAATAATTTATAAACTTTATTCGTTTTGGTGATAGCTTGGTATTCTGATAATTCAAATTGAGTTTGCAAATCAGTTTTTAAGCTTAAATTTTTTAATGCTGCTGATGAGCCTTTGCTCCAAGAATAGAGAAAATGAATTATTGACCCAAATTCATATCCAAAAGACCTCTCTTCCTCAGAAAGATAACTTATAACTTTTTCAATTTTTTTATCACAATCCTCTTTAGATAAAATTTCTTTGCAATGACGAAGGTATACTAAATACCCAATAAGAATTTTTTCATTATAGCCTATACCAATTAATGGTAAGTTTAATATTGAACTCAAAGCATATTGAGCTCTGTTTTTAGATCCTTGCTCCCATCCTAAATCTGAAATTTGACATGCTAACTTCAAAACTCGAAGTCGTTCATTAGAGAGTTTTTTGTTTTTAAATTGAAGATATTTTTTTTCTATCCAGTTGAATGACCTCTGGTTAAATAGGAGAAATCGACATCTATTTTTAGCGATAAGATTTAATGAAATTTCAGTTGGATCTTGATTTTGAAGTTTTTTTGGTAATTTGCTATAAATATATCCCTCTCTGATTCCATAGCGAGGGTAAATTAGTGTTTCACACTGGGTATTAGAAAATATTTGATCAATCACTTTGAGCGCGATATGCAAATGCTTTACTCGATCAATTGAAATTTTGGGAACTTTAGATAGTTGTTCATAATTAAGAGTGGAAATTTTAGACCGGAGCGATTTAAAATGAGTCTTATTAATCTTAAGTTGGTGAATTTCATTTAAAGGCATTTCATTAAAATGAATAAAACATCTAGCAATTGATCGAAACGTCCCTCCTATTAAATAAAAATTCTTTTGTAATTTATGTTTTGTGGATAGCTCTTTAATAAAATTTTTTACCTCTTTATCTTTTTGTTCAAAGTTTAGTATTCCTAAAGGAAAGGATTTAATTTTATTCAATTTATTCTTATTTATAGAAGCAAGCTCAATGCTCCCACCACCCATATCAATCATAGTTCCACAGGCATTAGGAATTGCAGCTATCACACCTTTGGCCGCAAGCTCAGCTTCTTCAGAGCCGCTCAAAGTAATAACCTTGCCTTTAAAGACTTTAGATATTTGTTTAACGATTTGTTTGCGATTAGATGCATTTCGAATTGCTGCGGTGCAAATAGCTATATTTTGATTTGTTTTTATTTCGTCAAGAATGGAATTAAAAAAAATTATCGAGTTAACACATTTTTTTTCAGATTCTTTAGTAATTTCTTTAGTCCCAGGCCTGTATTCTCCCAAACCACAAAAAAACTTTTTATTATATAAGACATCAGGGTTTCTCATGTTACCCTTGTAAATACAAAGTCGAACAGAGTTTGAGCCAATATCAATCAGACCAACAGAATCTCTTTTATTGAGCATATTTTTTAATACTTATAGATTAACTATATGAAAAAGTTAATCCTTTTAAGGCACGCAAAGTCTTCGTGGGATGACCCAACTTTAGAGGATGTTGACAGACCTCTCTCAAAAAGAGGGGTGTATAGTGCAAAGTTGATGAGAAAGTTCATCATGAATAAACTTAAAAATGATATTACAAATATTTATTCTTCACCATCAAAAAGGACAAAATCTACCTGCAATTATGTCTTTAATAAAAATTTAACAATAAATTATGAAAAGGAATTGTATTCTTTTAATTTTCAAGACTTATTGAATTGGTTAAAAAAAATTAAAGGCGATAAAAATACAATTTTAATTGTTGGACATAACCCAGCTCTCATAGATTTAATTCAATATCTTTCCAGAAAAGAAGAAATAATATTAATGCCTACATGTTCTTTATGTGAGATTCATTTGAACATTGATTCTTGGGATGATATTAAAAAGTATTGTGGCGAAATACATTTAATGCAAAAAGTTAAAAGTTTAAAAAATTATAATTATAAAAAATGAAAAAATATATCAATAGAGAAATTTCATGGCTTCGTTTTAACGAGAGAGTTAATGAAATTTCTTTTGATCTTAATGTACCTATTCTTGAAAGATTGAATTTTATTAGCATTGCAGCTTCTAATTTAGATGAGTTTTTTTCTGTTCGAGTGGCAGGTCTTATTGAACAGACAAAATTAGACCCTAATAAAAAAAGCTATGATGGTTTAACTGCGAGTGAACAACTACTTCAAGTAGATGAATTTACAAGAAACTTAATTTCAAAACAAAATCAATCTTTTGAGAAAATTGAAAAAGAATTAAAAAAACACAAAATTTATATCATGCGTAATAAGTTTTTAAAAAAACATATTAGCAAAATTAATAACTTCTTTGATGCTGAAATTGAGTCTATTTTGACCCCAATCACAGTGGATGCGACACACCCTCTACCTTTTATTCCTAACTTATGTTTGAGTTTAATTGCAAAGATTAAACATAAAAAAACTCATCAACAATTTATCTCGGTACTGAGAATTTCAGATTTAAAACTTCGTTTTTTTAAAATCAATGATGCAAATGGAACCTACTTTTATCCTGTAGAAGAAATAATTATATTCCAACTTAAAAAAATATTTCCTGATTTTCAAATTCAGGATACCAATCTTTTTCGAGTCATTCGTGACAGTGACTTAGACGTTTTAGAAGAGGCCGATGATTTGATTAGAGAATTTAAAAAACTAGTTCGTGAACGAAAGCGGGGTGAAGTCATTCGTCTAGATGTTCAAAAAAAACTAAACCATGATTTTAAAAAATTAATTACTAATGAATTAAACGTATCTGATAATGAAATTTTTGAATATGAAGATCTTTTGGGCTTTGACCAGCTCTCTGAAATTTATGGCAACACACAGAATAAAAAACTTAATTATAAAAAATTTAAACCAAGATTCCCAGAACGCATAAAAGATTTTGGTGGTGACTGTTTTGCAGCTATTAAGAAAAAGGATCTTTTGGTTCATCATCCATTTGAGTCTTTTGATGTAGTAGTAAGCTTTCTTGATCAAGCAGCTAGTGATTCTCAAGTGATAGCTATCAAACAAACTCTTTACAGAACCAGTGATCAATCACCAATCATTGAGGCACTTACTAAAGCAGCAGAAAACGGTAAATCCGTTACGGCTGTTGTAGAGCTAAAAGCTCGTTTTGATGAAGAAAAAAATTTGCAATGGGCAGAAAATTTAGAAAAATCAGGTGTCCAAGTGGTTTATGGATTTATGAATTTAAAAATTCATGCCAAAGTTTCAATGGTTATCAGAAGAGAGAAAAACAAATTAAATCATTACATCCATTTTGGCACAGGAAATTATCACCCTCAAACGGCTAAAGTTTACACTGATCTTTCATTATTTACTTGTGATTCTGATTTAGCTAATGATGCTAGTAGACTTTTTCACTATATGAGCAGTTATAATTTATCAAAGAATTATAAAAGAATTTCCTATTCTCCAATTAACCTTCGTGAAAAATTATATTTCCATATTGATCATGAAATTGAATTAGCCAAAAGAAATAAGCCCGCCAATATCTGGGTTAAAATGAACAATCTAGTCGATCAAAAAATGATTGATAAACTTTACAAGGCATCTCAAGCAGGAGTAAAAATTACTTGTTTAATTAGGGGCATTTGTTGTCTGATTCCCGGAGTTAAAGGTCTTTCAGAAAATATAAAAGTAATAAGTATTGTTGGAAGATTCTTAGAACACTCTCGTATTGTTTGTTTTGGTAAAGGTAAACCACTACCTCACAAAGAGTCTAAAATATATATATCATCAGCTGATTGGATGGGTAGAAATTTTGATCGAAGGGTTGAAACACTAGTTCCCATCGACAACAAAACAGTCCATGAACAAATACTTTTTCAGATTATGAACACAGCAATTAATGACAATGCCAATGCTTGGATGTTGAATAGTGATGGTTTTTACAACAAAATAAATGAAAAAAGATCTAAGGCCATTAATTCTCATAAATATTTTATGATCAATCCTAGCCTATCTGGAAGAGGGTCGGCTTTAAGAAAAGTTCAAAAAATTATCAAGAAATCATGACTGTAGTTTTTTTGTCATTCATTATTGTAGTCATAAATTTGATATTATTTTTTAATGTTTCTTTATTTTATTTTATCATATTTCTTCTAGCGCAAGTATTGCTCTATTTCGTTATTTATTTCTTCCTTGAAGATTACTTAGATAAAACCATATTTGATTTTGATAGCAATTCTCCTGTCTTTAAGAAAATACGATACAAACTTCAACAAAATATTATGGATAGAGAAAGAAGAATTGAGCTAGGTGATAAACAGAGTTTAGAATACCAAGATATTCTTAATTCTCTTGATTTAATGTTAGGGATTATCGACACTGATTTTAATTTAATTTTTGTAAACAATAAATTTAAAGAAGTTTTTCAACTAGATAAAGCGGACAATCTCAAGACAGTCTTGAGAGACCTTGCTTTTTCATCACAAGTTAAAGACGTCATTAATAATAAAGAAAAAAAAACATTTGAATGGCATCGTCCTATTCCAAATAATCAATTTTATGATGTAGTTGCCTTTCCTATTAATAATT
>SGZV01000005.1 GCA_004321805.1 alpha proteobacterium HIMB59
AAAAAATCAACACGAGAGCGAACAATTTCTACTGCATTCATAGTCATATCTGATAAGGAGCTATTAAAATATTGATTAATAATGTTATATGATATTCCATCTGAAGATTGATCCATAACTTCTAAACCTAGATTTTGAATAATAATGTTATTAAGTTTTTCTAAATTTTGATTAGAGGGAATGAAGATAGTATCTCCATCTATTTTTGAAGAAATATTATAAGAAGAGTCAAGAGCTTGAGAAATTTTAGTAAGTAGATTTTGTCTATATTCTTCTTCATTAAGTTCTAATAAGTAGGAATAACCACCTTGGATATCTAAACCAAAGTTAATTTTAAAATCTTGACTACTATCAGAAAAATTTGGTTTTATAAAATAAAAGCAAAATATAACAAGCAATAAGGAAAACCATAATCTCCATTGCTTAAAAATTGTCATATAATGATCTTGAGTATAGGTTAAATTTTACTTAGCTGCGATATCAGCAATCATACCTTTTGCTACTTTAACATTAACATTATCAGCAATTTCAATAGATAAAGTTCCATCGTCATTGACATAATGAATATTTCCAATGATACCGCCTTGGGTAACTACTCTGTCACCTTTTTTTAAGTTAGCTATCATTTGCTTATGATCTTTCAGTTTTTTTTGTTGAGGTCTAATCAAGAGAAAGTAAAAAACGACAAAAATAAGTAATAAGGGTAAAATTCCTGCAAGTTGTTCCATAATTAAAATCCTTTAAAATAATAAAATTACGATTAAAATCTCACAATCATCTTTTAAGTCAATAAAAAATTGAAAAATACAAACTTATTATGCTGGAATAGCTCTAAAAAGTCCTTAGATGAAATTCCTTTTAAAAATATCCTCGATTTATCATTGTTATATGGCTTAGATGAGCAAATCTCTAAAATAAAAAAAAATACCCAAAATTTTCTTGAGGGGTATTCTTACAATCATGCATTACTTTGGGGAGTGAGAGGAAGCGGGAAAAGCAGTATTATTCGGGGTATATTAAGTGAATTTTCCAAAAAAAATGAATTTACTACTTTAGAAGTCAATAGTGAGGATATCTCTGATCTGAATAAAATTTTTTTAAATTTTAATTTCAAAAATAAAATTGTTATTTTTATTGATGACTTATCTTTTGAACAAAATGATAGACGTTATATTCAATTTAAATCCTTTTTAGAAGGTTCATTTTATAATTCAAAGTTCCCCTTCTTAATCTATGTAACTACTAATAGAAGGCACCTTATGAAGAGAGATATGCTAGATAATGAAAGATCTTCAGCAATATCACAAGATGAAGGAGTTGAAGAAAAATTATCCCTATCTGATCGATTTGGACTATGGGTTAGTTTTCATAATTTATCGAAAGATGATTTTATTAATATAATTAAAAATTACTGTAAATATTATGAAATAACTTTTAATGATGAAATTAAAGATAAAGCATTAAAATGGATATTCTCTAGAGGAAATAGAACTGGAAGGTCAGCTTATCAATTTTTTAAAGAATATTGTTCAACTAAAAAAATTAAACTTTAGAAATTTTTGTTAAATTACCCATATATGGCATCAACGCTTCTGGTATGGAAATACTACCATCTGAATTTTGATAATTTTCTAATACAGCTATTAGTGTTCTACCAACAGCCAAACCTGAGCCATTGAGGGTGTGTACAAATTTATTTTGGTCATTTGATTTGTACCTAGCATTCATTCTTCTAGCTTGAAAAGAACGACAATTACTGCATGAGGATATTTCTCTATATTTGCCCTCTCCAGGTAGCCATACTTCTATGTCGTATGTTTTTTCAGCTGAAAAACCCATGTCTCCAGAGGATAATAACACAACCTGATAGGAGATATGTAAATCATCTAGGATTGATGTGGCACAATTAAGCATTCTCTCAAGTTCTTCTTCAGAGTCCTCTTCTTTGGTAATACTTACTAGTTCAACTTTAGAAAACTGATGTTGTCTGATCATGCCACGTGTGTCTCTTCCAGCAGCACCTGCTTCAGAGCGATAGCAGGGTGTCCAAGCTGTAAGCCTTTGTGGAAGTTGATCTTCTTGTAAAATCGTCTCTAAAACTAAGTTAGTTAAAGGCACTTCTGCCGTGGGTATTAACCAATGATCGGTATTAGTTTTGAATAAATCCTCAGAAAATTTTGGTAATTGACCTGTTCCGTAAGCAGCTGCATCTCTTACCATGTTGGGGGGTATAATTTCAGTATATCCAAACTCAGTCGTATGTTTATCTAACATAAAATTAGCTATCGCTCTTTCTAATTTTGCAAGATGATTTTTTAAATAAACAAATCGAGTACCTGAAACTTTACCAGCTTGTTCAAAATCAAGCATATCTAAATTTTCTCCAAGCTCAAAATGAAGCTTAGGAGTGAAATCAAATTTAGGTATTTCACCGACTGTTTTAATTATTTGATTGGCTTCTTCATCTTCTCCAACAGGAACATCTTGATGAGGCAAATTTGGAATAGAGGATAAAATACCTTTGAGTTGTGTTTCTATAATTGAAAGTTCTTTTTCTAAAGTATCTATATCAGATTTAATTTTTTGAACCTTTTGTTGGAGTTTGGATTTTTCATTTTCATCTAATTTAGAAAAGGAAGATGAAAGATTTTTTCTTTCAGATCTCATCTCTTGAGACTGAGTTAGTAAATTACGTTTCTTACTGTCTAGTTCAAGTATGTTTTTTGATTGAGGTTCTAGAAACCTTTTTTTTAGAAGCTCATCAAAAAGATTAGCATTTTCTCTTATAAAATTTAAATCGTGCATCTATTCTTCGTTATCTAAGTCTTGATTTTTTTTTCTTTTAGATAAAAATTTCGAAATCAAGATAGATACTTCATATAAAATAATTACTGGTAAAGCTAGTGAAATTTGTGAAAACGGGTCTGGAGGGGTAATGATAGCAGCAAATACAAATGCAAGGACTATCGCATACTTTCTAAAGGAAATTAACTGCTCAATAGTCAATACACCCACTCTCACAAGTAAAAGTAAAACTACAGGTAGTTGGAAAGCAAGTCCAAAGGCAAAAATAAAAGTCATCATTAATGAAAGATATTCATTCATTTTTGCTTGAAGTGTAATATTTATGCCCTCAGCTTGGGCTGTTTGAAAACTTAAGAAAAATTTCCAAGCGATAGGAGAAATAACATAATAAACAACTGCTGCTCCTAAGATGAATAAAAATGGAATTGCGATTAATGCTGGAAGAGAAACTTGTTTTTCTTTTTTAAGAAGTCCTGGAGAGATAAATGACCAAATTTGAAATGATAAAAATGGAAAAGATATAAATGCAGCTGTGAAGAAGGCTACTTTTACATTAGTTAAAAAAGCTTCTTGTAATGCAGTATAAATCAAACCGTTGCCTTCATTTAGAATTGAAGTTAAAGGCTTTGCCAAAAATTCAAAAATTGCCTGAGAAAAATAAAAACTAATAATAAAAGAAATTAAAAAAAAAATAATTGAATATATGAGTTTTTGTCTTAGCTCTTTTAAGTGATCAAGAAAATTCATAGATACCTCTTCTTGGTTGCTAGACATCTTTTTTTTCATTTTTCATTATTTCTTCATTATTTTTTTCTATAAATTCATCAAGCACCTTACCTTCTTTTACTACAGCCTCTTTAGTGTCTAAAATTTCTTTTTTTATGTCTTTTACTTCTTGAATATGTGTAATTTCATCAACGGTAGAAGAAAATTCTCGAGAAATTTTTCTTAAATTTGATGTAATGGATTTAACAAATTTTATAACGGTGGGTATTTCTTTAGGCCCAACTATAACAATAGTAATAATTAGGATGATGGAAATTTCCATCCAACCCAAAGAAAACATTACTGTTCCTTATTATTATCTGAAGTGCTGTCGGTATTATCATCATCTGACATATTTTTCTTGAATGATTTAATACCTTTTGCCATATCGGCCATTAATGAAGGGATCTTACCTTTTCCAAATAACAGAAGAACTATTATTAGAACTATAATCCAATGCCAAATGCTAAAAGCTCCCATAGTTAGATGATATCTTAATATCTAAAAATTATCTAGGAAAAATAAAGATCTGTGATTGATCTAATGTTATTGAAACAGAAGATGCGGCTGGAGGTAAAAAATTACCACCTATTTTACTATGAATATGATGTTTATTGTTTTTGTGATCATTAACAGTCATATGAACAATAGTATTATTTCCTAAAAATTTTGAGTCAACAACTACACCAGAATTGGGATTTAGTACTGGTGATTTTTCTAAATTAAGTTTTATTGCCTCTGGTCTAATAACAACACTTACTTTTTGGTTATTAGAAATATTTTCAGACTTAATAGCACCCAATGGTGTCATACAATAATTGTCTTTAACTTCTGACTCAAAAATATTTGTTTCACCGAACAAAGATGCAACATAGAGATTAGAAGGATTGAAGTAAATTTCATGAGGTGATCCAATTTGAACAATAGAGCCCTTCTCCATAACTATAATTGTATCACTTAAAAACATAGCCTCTTCTGCATTATGAGTGACGATAATTGCAGAAGACTCAAGGCTATTAATCAAATGGAGGGTATCATCAATGATGCCCGTCTTAAGAGTTAAATCTAAATCTGAAAAAGGCTCATCTAGAAGTAATAATTTAGGTTGAACTGCAATTGACCTTGCCAGAGCAACTCTTTGTTGCTCACCGCCACTTAAAGAGTGAGGGTATTTTTGTAAAAATCCATCAACTTTTGCTAGATGAACAACCTGGTCAATTAGCTGTTTTTTATTTTTATGAGCACTTGCAGCAAAACTAATATTTTCTAAAACACTCATATGTGGGAATAAAGCAAAGTCTTGAAATACATACGATATTGGACGTTTTTCAGGAGGAGAATTAAATTTTGTATTAGCTACAAGATCTTCTTCAATATAAATCTCTCCTTGTTGAATCTCTTCTAATCCCGCAATCACTCTTATCAAAGTAGTTTTTCCACAACCAGATGGTCCTAAAATTGAAACGATAGAATTTTTATTAATAGAAAAATTGAGATTATTTAATGCATGAATTTCACCATAACTGTGGTGAAGATTTTTAATATCAAGAATCATTATCTTGCGTTAGTTGACTTTGGGTAAAGTCATCTAAATTTTCATCTTCATTATTTTCTTCATCAACGAAGGCTTCATCTTTTTCCAGATCATCTGTTAATTCTTGGATATTCATTGAGGCAAAATTATCATTAAGAAGTCCAGAGCTTTTCATTTCCTCAATACCAGGAAGATTATCTAATGTACCTAAACCAAAATGCAGTAAAAAATCATCAGTCGTTTCCCACAATATAGGTCTACCAGGTACTTCTTTTCTTCCACCAGGAGCTATCCAACCAAATTCCATCAATTGATCAAATATACCTTGGCCTATATTAACGCCACGAATACTCTCAATTTCAGCTTTAGTAATTGGTTGATGATAAACAATAATTGCTAATGTCTCGATAGCTTGTTTAGATAATCTTTTTTGAACTTCTCTTTTTTCATGAAAAATGTCACTAACTTCCGTATTAGTTAAAAAAATCCACCCTCTAGATATTTTCTTTAAATTAATACCTCTATGCTGGTAGGCTTCTTCTAAATTGCTCATAACTTCAGATATATCTTCATTTAGATCCAATCGTTTTTGAATTTCTTTTTCAGAAATAGGTTTACTTGAAGCAAATATTAATGCTTCTATTTTTTGTGATGTTTCACTCATGTTTTTTTAAAAATATATCAGAAAATGGTTGAGATTGACTAATTACAATTTTTTTATCTTCGTCTTTATCTTTTTTTGCCATGTGAAGACTGGCATTAAACGTACTAGAATAAAATGATTTATTCATTATTTCAGATTGTAAATTATTGGGCAATAAGCTCTTAAGAGAAAACCAGTCTGGATTATTTAGTATTTCTTTAGAAATTATATTTTGACCATCTTTTGTAGTGAATAGCTTAGATGATGAAAATTTAAGAGTATATTGTTGATTTCTTTTATGAATATCAGCGTACGCTTTTAAAAGATCAATTAGCTTATCTTTAATAATAAAATTTTTTTCGATTTTTAACTTATTCTTGTAAGTGCTTGTAAAAAATTGTTGTTTGAACTGAGGTAGATGAAATAATAGCTCACTGTTTTTATGAACTAACTCAAGAATAGTGAGCCTGTTTGCCAAAAATTTAGTTACCTTTTTTACATCCTCTTCTTTATCCTTATTAACCAAGAACTTAGATTTTAAGAAAACCATAATTGCAGCCATTAATAGATATTCTGATGCTATTTCTATGCTAACTTTTTTTAAATCTTCAATAAAAGTTATGTATTGGTTGCAGAGTTGAAGAATTGGAAGATCTTTTAAGTCATATTTATTTTTGTGCACAAGCTCTAAAAGCACATCTAAGGGGCCATTGTAGTCCTTAATGTTAATATTGAGATTAGATTCCATAGAGTTTAATTAATTCATTATACAAATCATGATAGTGATTAATATTAATAGATTGAGGTCTTCTGTTAGATGTCTTTTTTGAAAATAAAATTTTATTTTTATTATTAAAAAAATTAGTTTTTTTGAAGTTTTCCAAAATTTTTATATATCTTTTCCAATCTGAACTGCAGTCTAGGATAATGTCTAATCCTGACTTATTAGATAGATCAATGGACTTTTCAATACTTTGATTATTTGCCTTCATAACTAAGTCGTCACTCATTACTAGACCTTTATATTTCAATTTTTTTCGAAGAATATCTTTTAAAATATAGGGTGAAAAAGTTGCAATGTTATGATTATCCCAATTTTGATATTGGATATGGGCAGTCATAATCATAGGCAGTTTTATAAATGTTTTAAATAGTGAGAGTTGATGATTAAGCGCCATTGTAGATGCACTAGTAACTGGTTTGATAAAGTGAGAGTCTTTATTAGTTAATCCATGACCTGGAAAATGTTTCATGACAGGCATGACACCAAAATCAAGTGAAGATTGAACTGATATATCCGTCAAAATAGTATTTATTTTCAAATTAGAACCAAATGTTCTCATTTTAATCATTGAAACAGTTTTGGAATTAGGAATATCTAAGACAGGGATAGTGTTAACATGAATACCAAGACTAGATAGATAGTAATTAGTAATAAATGACTTTAAATAGACTAATTGTTTAGCTAAAGAAGGATATTTCAAGTAAATGTCATAAAAATCAATATTATTTTTGAATTGGAATTCTGAAAAGTTTTTAAATCTATTAACAATACCACCCTCCTGATCAATGAAAATTAAAGTTTTTTTACTTAAGGATTTAATGGAAGAAGTAAGTTGTCTAACTTGGTTAAAATTAGAAATATTTCTTGCAAATAAAATAATTCCAAATGGCTTATAAATTTTAATATTTTGTTGTTCTAATTTTGATAAGTAATTTTTTTTAATTGAAATTATAATTGGGCTTGTCATTTTATAAAATCAAATTCATCAGACTCTATGATAATAAATTTTTCAAAAAATATATATTGAAGGTAGCTATCAAATATAAAATAAAAGATTGTAGATAATATTAATAAAATACAAAAAAATATGATCAGCTTCTTTTTTTTCACATTTTTAACTTAGGTTTAATTCCAAGAATACCCAATCCTTTAGAGACAGTTTCTTGATATTTTAATAAAAAATTATGTAGCTCAAGTGAGATATTATCATCATTATCTAAAAATCGCATCTCCGGGTTATTTTTAGATGATGACCAGAAAGTATGGAAAAATGAAGCTAAGCTCTCTAAGTAATGTGCAATTAAATGTACTTCATTTTTATTGTAAGCATTTTGGACAACAATATCCCAGTCATATAATTTCTTATATAAATTTTTAAGCTCTAGTGAGAAATTTATATTTGTATCAATAACATCTTTTTTTCGATCTAATACAGATTGCGATCTAGCATAGGAATATTGAATATAATATATAGGGTTTTCTTTATTTTCTTTTTTTATCAAATCAATATCTAAATCCATATGGGTATCATTTTTTCGATAACACATGAAATAACGAAAGTTATCGATGCCTATTTCATCAATTAATAAATTTAACTCAAAAATATTACCTTCTCTCTTAGACATTTTTTGAATTTGTCCATCCCTTTTTAAATTTACAATTTGACAGAAAACTACTGAAAAATCTATGGATGGATATAATGATATTAATGCAGAATATAACCTTTTTAAGTATCCCAAATGATCTGCACCCCAGATATTAATGAGCTTGTCAAAACCTCTTTTATGTTTATCTACATGGTAAACTATATCATTGGCAAAATATGTTGGTGTCTTGTCATTTTTTGTTAAAGCTCTATCTTCATCGTCTCCAAAATTAGTGGACTTAAAAATAGTGATTTCATTGTCTTTTAAAGTGTCCTTATAGTCTTTAGGCATTTGTAATTGACCTTTGTAAATAAGATTTTTGCTGTTTAAAGAATTAATTATCTCTTCAAGATAATTACTTTTCATTACATCTGTTTCATATGTAATGGTATTAAAATGAATTCCAGATTTATTTAAAACTTTTATGGAGCTATTGACCAAATTTTCAATAGCGAAATTTACTAGCATTAACTCATCCTCAGAGGAAAGATCTTTTTGATTAAATAATTCACTAAATTTTTGATAACAAATTTCTGCTATATCTTCGATATAGTCTCCTTTATAGAATTGATTATATTGAAGACTTAAATTTTTTTTGTTTGAAATAGAAAAGAGAATTGATGACATAAATTCTTTAATTTGATTACCAGTATTATTTACATAATATTCACGATTAACTTTATTGCCAAAGTATTCATATAAATTTGATAGTACATCTCCTACTATAGCTCCCCTTCCATGAGCTAAATGCAAAGGACCAGTGGGATTTGCAGAAACGAATTCAATATTAATTTTTTTATCATTTCTAGGTAATACTCTTTGATTATTCAAAAAGTCTTTGAAACTACTGTCAGATACAAAAATATTCAAAAACCCTGGTCCAGCTATCTCTATTTTGTCTACAAAATTTAAAGAAAATTTTTCAACAATATTTTGAGCAATTAGATTAGGATTTGTCTTTAATAGTTTTGATAATTTCATAGAGATATTTGATGTAAAATCTCCTTTTTGATCAAATAAAGTTGAAACCTCTATATCATCAATTTTTATATCAATATTGTCATAGCTGTCATTTAAAGATCTAAGCAGTTCAGTTTTAATTTTTTGAAGCATAATTTCTATAAAAATTTATGGCATACTGATCTGTCATACCACAAACATAATCAACTATAGTTTGTTTTTTCGATTGTTCATTAGTAATTTTTTTTTGCCAGCTTGGAGGCAATTCTGAAATATTTTCTTTTAAAAAATTTATAATAAAAACTAAAATTTTTTCGGCATGAGTTCTATTATTATAGACAAAATCAGATGTATAAAAATGTTCGAAAAGATAACTTTTCATTAGGTTTACTTTTTCTTGAATATTAGCACTGAATCTTACATAAAATTCAGATGAATTTATAATGTCATCATATGATTTTAAGTTTGAATTTTTTAATTTTAACTCAGTCTCTTTAATCAAATTTAACACTAAATAATTTATAACCTGCCTTGTAAAATAATTACGTGCAACTTTATCATCTAAAGAGAACAAATAATCAAAATCAATAAATTCAAATAAAATATTATTTTTAGATAATTTTTTTAGACTCAATATTTCTGATCTAATTCCATCATCAAAATCATGAGCAATATAAGCAATATCATCTGATATGGATGCAATTTGAGCCTCCAAAGAGGGATATTTGTTAAGATTAAAACTAAATTCAGGTGATAAGTTGTATTCATGAATGGGATCTTGTATTGGTCCATTGTGTTTAATCAAGCCGTCCAAAGTTTCCCATGAAAGATTTAAGCCATCGTAGCTTACATATTTTTTCTCTAAAAGGGTAACCTGCCTAAACGATTGAATATTATGATCAAAATTATGATCTAACTCTTGAGATATTATATCCTCTCCCACATGACCAAATGGACTATGTCCTAAATCATGACATAGTGAAATACATTCAGCTAAATCTTCATTTAATTGAAATTTTCGACTTACTGATCGAGCAATTTGAGATACCTCTAGTGTATGAGTTAAACGATTTCGATAATAATCACCTTTTTCAAACATAAAAACTTGAGTTTTATCCTTAAGTTTTCTAAAAGCTGTTGAATGATAAATACGATCGCGGTCTCGTTCATAGGGTAATCGGTGATCAGTACTCACCTCATATAGTCTTCCTTTTGAATTTTCATTTAAAGCTGATAGATTGTTAAACATATGGGAAATATTAATATAACAGATAAGGCAATAAGTAAAATTCAAGAAGTTTTATCCTCCCAAAAAATGAAATATTTTAGAATTAAAGTTAAAGGTGGGGGCTGTTCTGGTTTCCAGTATATATTTAAAAGCGATAATGAGCTTAATCATGAAAAAGATGAAGTTTTTAATTTTAATGATTTGAAAGTTCTTATTGATAAAAACTCCTTAGAGTTTATTGATCAATCTGAGCTTGATTATAAAGAAGAAATGATAGGTTCAAGTTTTAGTATATCCAATCCTAAAGCGAAAAATTCATGTGGATGCGGTAGTTCCTTTAGTATCTAAATTGAAAATAATCAGTTGGAATGTTAATTCTCTTCGTGCGAGGGAGCCCTTAGTTCAAAAACTAATCCAAAAGGAAAAACCAGATATTTTGTGCATTCAAGAGCTCAAGATTGATGATCAAAAATATGTTTTAGATTTTTTTAACCCCTATCATTATACAACAATTAGTCAAAATCAAAAAAGCTATAACGGAGTATCAATTTCATATCAAAAAGAATTATTAATAAAAGATTTAACTATTTCTGAGTTAAATACACTTCAGGCAAGAAATAATGTTTTGCTTCTTGAAAAAGAAGGAATAGCTATAATTAACAATTATTTTCCAAATGGAAACCCTATCGATACAGAAAAATTTTCTTATAAGCTTGAATGGATGGATCTCTTATATAATCAATTAAAGCAATTAAAAAAAAATTATGAAGTAATTGTAACAGGTGATTTTAACGTCATACCCGCAGATGACGATGCTCATGATATAAAAAAATATCGAAAAGATGCCCTAGCACAACCAGAAACCAGAAAAGAATTTTATAAATTACTGAATTTAGATTTATTAGATGTCTTTGAAAATGAACCAAAAAAAAATAGCTATACTTTTTTTGATTATAAAACTTATAAATTCGGAAAAGAAGAAGGTATAAGAATTGATTTTTTTTTAGTATCACCTTTTTTAAAAAGTAAAGTCATGAAGATTAAGGTTCTTAAAGAATATCGAGATATGGAAAGACCCTCTGATCACTGCCCAATACTTATGGATTTAAATATCTGAATAAACTCTTTTTTCTTTTTTTCCACCTGGGTGTGTGACAGCACCAAGATGCGCAGGTCCTACAGTTTGAGCGTATTTCCAAAGAGTCCCTGAATGAAAATGAGGCTCTTTTGGCTTCCATTGAGATTTTCTTTGTTCTAAGATTTCAGAAGATACATTTAAATCTAATCGATTGTTTTCAGCATCAATCTCAATTTCATCACCATCTTCTATCAAGGCTATTGGTCCACAATCATATGCTTCTGGACCGACATGACCTATACAAAAACCCCTAGTCCCACCTGAGAAACGACCATCAGTAATTAAAGCAACCTCTTCACCCATTCCTTGACCATAAATTGCGCTAGTTGTAGATAACATCTCTCTCATGCCTGGACCTCCCTTTGGTCCTTCATATCTAATGACAACAACATTTCCTGGTTTAATTTTACCCTCTAACACAGCTGATAAGGCCTCCTCTTCACGATCAAAACAAATAGCATTTCCTTTAAACTGGAGTTTCTTTAAACCTGCTATTTTCACAATAGCACCATCTGGAGCTAGGCTACCTTTTAATCCAACAACACCACCAGAGTGGCTAATAGGATTAGAAATTGGGTAAATCACATCTTGATCTTTTGGAAGCACAACATCTTTAACATTTTCAGATAAAGTTTTTCCAGTAACTGTAATACAGGATCCATCTATAAGACCACCATCAATTAAAGTTTTAATTAAAACAGGTACTCCTCCAACTTCATAAAGATCTTTAGCTACGTATTTTCCACCAGGGGCAAGATTACCAATGTAGGGTGTTGATTGAAATATTTTGGTAACATCTTCAAGGGTAAAATCAATACCAGCCTCATGAGCTATTGCAGGTAAGTGTAAACCTGCATTTGTTGATCCACCTGAAGCAGAAACAACTATAGCTGCATTTATTAAAGATTGTTTCGTAACAATATCTCTAGGTTTTAAATTTTTTTCAATTAAATCCATTACAACTTTTCCACTTTCATAAGCATACTGATCCCTACTCTCATAAGGAGCTGGTGTCATAGCAGATCCTGGAAGTGCTAATCCAATAGTTTCAGAAACACAAGCCATCGTATTAGCAGTAAATTGGCCTCCACAAGAGCCCGCTGAAGGACAGGCAACACATTCTAGCTCATGTAATTCTTCATCAGTCATATTTCCGCTTGAATGTTTTCCAACAGCCTCAAATACATCGACAATTGTCACATCTTTACCTTTATGCACACCCGGAAGTATTGAACCACCATACATAAAAACAGAGGGAACATTTAAACGAACCATTGCCATCATCATACCTGGCAAAGATTTATCACAGCCAGCTAAACCAACTAAAGCATCATAGCAATGACCTCTAACAGCTAATTCTACAGAGTCGGCGATAATCTCACGACTAGTTAATGAAGATTTCATGCCCTCATGACCCATAGCTATTCCATCAGTCACGGTAATTGTAGTAAATTCTCTTGGGGTACCGTTCGCATCTTTAACACCTTTTTTTGCAGCCTGAGCTTGTCTTGATAAAGAAATATTACAAGGTGCTGCTTCATTCCAGGTAGTAGCTACACCAACAAAGGGTTGTTTGATGTCTTTTTCAGTCATGCCCATAGCATAATAAAAGGCACGATGAGGAGCAGAATTAGGTCCTACTGATACATGACGACTTGGTAATTTCTTTTTATCAACCATTACAGATTGGACAATATACTATCTATTTTAGATAATTCCAAATTAATAGCTGCTTGTCTTTGAGTGTTTTGTTCAATAAGTTCTTTTGGAGCCCTCTCAGTAAAATTAGGGTTTGATAAATTTTTATCTATATTAATTTTTTCTTTTTGAAGACTTTGTTGATTTTCTTTTAATTTATTTTTAATTTTATCGCTATCAATCTGATTTGTTTCTAAAATAAAATCATATTTTTTAAATGGAAGCTTAACCCCTGATTGTAGTTTCTCTAAAGATAATTGTTTTCGAGTTAAAAATTCCAAAATACTTTGATTATTTATAAATAAATTTTGAAGATCTTTGTTTTCAGAAAAAATCAATACTGAATCTTCTTTTTTAATTTCAAAAAGTTTTTCAATTGATCTGTATTCTTCAATAAAATCAATGAAGTCCTCTGTTTGATTAACTAAACTTTCATCGATGCTAACATCAGTATAATTCCATTGATAAGTCATTAAGATAGAGTCATTATTTTTTGACCAAAGTTTTTCAGTTATAAAAGGTATAATAGGATGTAATAATTGAAGTAAAGAATTAAATACTAAATGGAAAGTGTAAATCGTTTCTTTTCGATATTCGTTGGAGTCTAATAAATTTTTTGATAATTCGATATACCAATCACAAAATGTATGCCATGTGAAGTGATAAAGTTGATTTGCTACTTCATGAAAATAATAATTTTGATAATTATCCTGAATAGATTGATATAGTTTTTGAAATTCACTGATAATCCAATGATTAAACATGTGTTTAGGATTTGGTTTTTCGTTTTGCTCTAAAGGATAAATTGATTTAAATTCTGCAAACTTGTAAGCATTAGTTATTTTTGTTACGAAATTTCTATATCCTGCAATCCTTTGCTCACTTAATCGGACATCTCTACCTGGCGTATTAAGTGATGTTAAAGTAAAACGTAGAGTATCAGCCCCATATTTATCTATTATTTCAAGAGGATCAATGACATTGCCCTTTGACTTTGACATTTTTTGACCCTTTTCATCTCTAACTAATGCATGGACATAAACTGTGTGGAAGGGAGTTGTCTGCATAAATTTATTACCCATCATCATCATCCTCGCTACCCAGAAAAAAATAATATCAAACCCTGTAACTAAAACAGAGTTAGGATAGAAATATTCAAGTGTCTTTTCTTGATTTGGCCATCCAAGAGTACTAAACGGCCATAAAGCTGAAGAAAACCATGTATCTAAGACATCTTTATCTCTTTTTAGAATAATTTTGTCAGCTTTATAGTAGTCAATTGCTAATTGCTTAGCCTCTTCCTCTGTTTCTGCACAAAATTCTTTTCCATCTGGTCCATACCAAACTGGAATTTGGTGCCCCCACCATATTTGACGAGATATACACCAAGGTCGAATATTTTCCATCCACTGAAAATATGTCTTTTCCCAGTTCGAGGGAAAAAATTTAGTTTCCCCCTCTTTTACTACTTTCATTGCTTGTTTTGCGAGCTCTTCTGCATTGCAAAACCATTGATTTGTTAAATAAGGTTCTACTATTGTATTTGAACGATCTCCATAAGGAATAGTTGTTTTATAATCTTCAATTTTTTCAATATAGCCTTGGTCTTTCAAATTTTTGACAATTAATTTTCTAGCTTCAAATCTATCTAAACCAGCATACTCTTCTGGACATTTATCATTAAGAGTACCGTCATCATTTAAAATATTTAAAAGTTCTAAATTATGCCTCTTTCCAACTTCAAAATCATTAAAATCATGAGCGGGAGTAATTTTTACTGCACCGCTTCCCATCTCAGGATCAGAATATTCATCAAAAATAAGAGGTATTTTTCTATCAGTAAGAGGTATCGTAAATGTAATATCTTTTAATGATTGATAGCGATCATCAGTGGGGTTAACTGCAATTGCAGTATCTCCAAATATTGTTTCAGGTCTAACAGTAGCAACCGTTATCGTCTCCCCATTGGAAGATGGGTATTTAATATAATAAATCTGTGTACTTACATCTGTAGGTACTACCTCTAAATCTGAAATTGCCGTTTTAAACTTTGTATCCCAATTGACTAAAGTCTGGCCCTTATAGATTAAACCCTCATTGTATAAGGAAACGAATACTTTTCTAACAGCAGAAGATAAACCTTCATCCATAGTAAATCTCTCTCTAGACCAATCACAAGAGCTACCTAATCTTTTTAGTTGGTTAATAATTGTTGATCCTGAGTACTCTTTCCATTCCCAGACTTTTTTAATAAATTCTTCTCTAGATAAATCTTTACGATAAATATTTTTTTCTTCTAAATTTCTTTCAACTACCATTTGAGTAGCTATGCCAGCATGATCTGTGCCTGGTTGCCATAATGTGTTGTAGCCGTTCATTCTGTGATATCGAACTAAAATATCCTGAATAGTATTATTTAAAGCATGTCCCATATGCAAAGAACCAGTTACATTTGGCGGCGGTATACAGATTGAGAAATTTTTATCGAAATTATATGTTGGTTTGAAACAACCTTTATCTATCCATTCTTGATAAATTTCAGTTTCATATTTTTTTTTGTCTTGGAGATCATCCATAAATTAAAAAACAAATTGTTCTTTTTTATGAAATTTATAAATTAATGAGGAAGAAGCCTCATCGATGATAAAACGATTACAGTTACCATTCACTTTTTGATATTTGATAATTTTATGTTTGAATTCCTGATTATCAATAATGCAAATAATCTGAGCATTATCGTCAGATTTACTGATAATTTGATGAGGTTCATCATCAAGAGATCCATTTATTAAAATCTTTTGATATTTGCTTATATTAGGATTTTTATTTGCGAAGAAATTTTCAATACTACTTTTCAGTAATTTAGCTGAAAATAATTCAGATTTCATACTATCATTAAAACTTTTGATCATCTCCTCCGATGATTCAATACAATCAATGTTGTTGGTAAATTGATTTAATATAGAAGTGGTTGTTCCAAAACCAGATCCAATTTCTAATATATTATTATGATAAGAAGGGTTTAAAGCTTGAACTAAATGAAAAGATGTTAATGGAGGTAATACAAACCTACCATCGTTTAAGTGAATAATGCTATCGGAGTAAGAAAGATGTTTAAAATTATTTGGAAAAAGACTCTCTCTAGGAAATAATTCAATTTTTTCAATTAATGAAGCGTTACTAATTCTGTTGGCTCTTAACTGGTTTAAGACCATGTTATTTCTTGCTTCTTCAAAATTCATAATAATTTGAATTTATAGCAAAAAATAAAGACTTTCATAGATCATTATCGACTCAGATCTAGAAGAATTTTAGGGAGTAAGAGAATATATGTATCTTATAAAAATTATTTTTATTCTTTTGATCCCATTAACAGTATTTGGCCATCAACCTGTGATTAATGATCAAAACACTAACAGTTTAAGTTCTGCCTATGTCATAGAAAAACCCGAAGTTTCAAAAGCGATATATGGAAATCTTCAAGGTGAGCCACATTACTACTTAATTGGTTCTGAAAAAGAATTTAATTTTTATGCTGGTATTACTGTTCCAAAGATAGATGAATGCCCTACTTTTAGAAAATTCTCTTTTAATGTTATTAAAATGAATAATTCTGAAGAAATTATTATTGAACAAATAGATGGCAACAGTTTTGAATGGTGGGAATGGTATGAGCCATATGGAAAAAAGTGGTATTGGATTGGTCCAGAGATTGGCGCTGAGTTTAAAAGCAATACTATTTATGAACCTGGTAATTATTATATAAAAGTTTTTAATGAGTCTAATACAGGAAACTATGTATTAGCAACTGGCGATATAGAAAAATTTGGCCCACTTGTTATAGCAAAATTACCTTTGATAATGCCTAAAGTAAATGAATTCTGGAATAAAGAATTTTGTGTTAATTAATTAATAACTATTTTTCCACAGTTTTCTTTAACTTCAAAAGATAATCATATTTTTTTAATGTAAAATCAAATTACCTATAAGGGTAGGTATAAGGTTGGAGGTTATAAAGATGAAGCCACCAAAGTATATAAGTTAACATTGCGTAACTTTAAATATCAAAATCTCTTTTAAAGAGATTTTCTTAGTGCAAACTAAGAAGTATATACAAAGAATGGACTTACCATTGTTCATAACTTTGGTAAGCCATTCTTCCTTATTCTTTTAATTTTTTTCTAACATATATGTGAAAGTCTCTGATTATGTATTCTTCAGGCATCAAGACACCAGAATTTTTTTCTAAATTATAAATCCCTCGTTGGTTAACTTCAGATATATTTGCATCTTGATTCATAACTAGTATTCCAAAATCTATTACATTTTCCATTTTATATATGGAGTTTGATAGGGTTGATTTTGGAAACAACCATTCAGCAGTTAATTCAACTTCCTCTGAACTTATGGGAATAAGTCTAACTATTCTTATATGATCGCCATATATCCCAAGAAACATTGTTGGCCATGTGGATATATATATCTGCCCTCTTGATTCCAATTCAGACTGTACATCCTCAATACTCTGGCCTTGAGAGCTACCATCTACAGACCAAGTTTCTGCACCATTTTTCAAGCCACCATGATATTTTGAATGAGAGTTAGTTTTTTTTAAGATAACCCATTCTGGATGATCTTTTATATCTACAAGTCTTCTTTGATAAAGAGGAACTAAATCAGATAATTCAGGATGGATATTTGGACAATGTAAACATTCACTATAATTCTCCCAATAAATTTTCCAATTACACAGAACGTTTTTTTTCCAAACATGTCCTACAACAAAGTTTTCTAAATCTATTTTTTCAATTGTTTTATCATAATATTGAAAAGTAGATTGAAGATTAAATTTTTTTTTAGAATTAAGATTAACAAATACAAGTCCCTTCCAAATATAAAAATTTACTTTTTGTAAACTGTATTTTTTTTTATCAAAGTTTTTTAATTTTAAAGATGTTGTATTTAATAGTTTTCCACTACTTAACTCATAAGACCATTGATGATAAGGACAAATAATGATTGGAGACTTAACCTTTCCCTCTTTTTGATCAAAAATTTGAGATCCTCTATGTGAACAGGTATTATAAAATACAGAAATGTCATTCAGCTTATTCTTGATAAGAACAATATTTTTATTATTGACACTCAGTGTTCTATAATGGTTTTTATCTATAGAGCTTATGTGACAAACATATAGCCATTCATCATTAAAGATTTTAGTAATTTCTTTTTGAAAAATTTTTTGGTCATAATACCATTTAAAAGGAAGAGATTTCTCAGGCTTTGTTAAAGAGTTTGACTTCATACTATGAATCTTAACCTATCTTGCTAATAATATGTTAAGATAATTTATGATTATTTTCATTTCTAAATTTTTACATCTTTTTTCATTACTTTTAGCAGGTGGTGGGGTAATTGGTGCTGCTGTTATACAGTCAATTTATAAAAAAGAGGGAAAAGTTCCTGAGCCCCATTTGGCGAAGAGTTTTCGTATCTTAGCTTTTTTGTCCCTGATAGCTATTATTACGATGTGGGTAACTGGAATATTGCTAACTTTAGTTATATACGGTGGATTTAATTTAGGCTGGTCATTTCATTTGAAGCTCCTAGGTGCAACACTTATTCTCATAGGAAGTATCATTATCAATCTTCACCTAAAAAAATCAGCTAAAAATCAGTCACCTCCCAATCAAACAACTATGAAATACTCTGCATCAATGGCAAGAATAGGATTTTTATTTGCTCTAGGTGGGGCTATTTGGACTTTTGCATAATATTCAATTTTTTAGAGAATTATGCTAATTTAGGAATATGCAAGTTGATCTAAACAAATGGCATCGTTGCGAAGTTGATAAACAAGAATTTGTTGAACTATTAAAAAAATCTGACTATCAGGGTTTTAAACATATGTTTATTTTCTTTGGCTCTTTAGTCTTTTTTGGTTATTTAGCCTATGCAACATGGGGTACATGGTGGACAGTTGTGTTTTTTCTTATCTATGGAAATATTTGGAATTGTGCAGATCCTATTTGGCATGAAACAGGACACAAGACAGCTTTTAAAACTAATTTTTGGAACAATTTTTTTTATCAAGTAGGAAGTTATATGAATGGATTTGAACCAGTTCGATGGAGGTGGTCTCATTTTCGTCATCATGGATACACTTTTTTTGATGATCCTCTTGATTTTGAAATAGCTATAAGAAAACCAGCAGATGTTTTCTACTTTTTTAGTTTATTTATTCCGTTTTATGATTTTATTAATTTTAAAAAGACGACTCAATACGAAACAATTCTTCATGCTTTAGGAGTGAAGACTGATGTAATGAAACAAGTCATTCCTGAAAAAGAACATCAAAAATGCATTAACTCTTCAAGATTACATGTTGCAATTTGGTTAGTTCTAATTGTTATCTCCATCATATTTCAATCTTGGTTACCCGTTCTTTATTTTCTTCTACCTAGCTACTATGGAATAACTTTAAAAAGACTATTTGGTTTGACACAACACACAGGTCTAAAAGATAATATTAAAGACCATCGCTATAGTACACGCACGATGCATTTAAATCCTATTTTTAGTTTTTTATATTGGCAAATGGAATATCATATTGAACATCATATGTTCCCTACTGTACCCTCCCATAATCTACCTAAGCTCCATGAATTAATAAAAGATCAAATGCCTCCTGCCAAAAGAGGCCTTTGGGGTGCCTATTCAGAAATTATTCCAACTATTCTTAAACAAGCAAAAGACCCTAATTATGAACTTAAGGTAGCTGTTCCACAGTAAATACTTTGACTAAAAGAATATCTGTTTATGACTTATGGAGTCAAAAAGGAAAAAAAAAGTGGGCCCAAACACATATCGATACTGATATTGAGGCAGAAGCAGCATTTAAAGCTGGAATAGAAATAATCTCTTGCGAGCCAGATCATTATTTTCCTAAAGTCAGACAAGTAGCGTCAGGAGCCTTTCTTTCAGTAGGATTAAAACACGGAACAGTGAGTTCTGAACAAGAAGCTGTAAAAAGAGGATTTGAGATCTTGGAAATGGGTGGTGATGCCGTTTATTGTTCTCATTCTGTCAAATGGATAGAAGCTATGGCAAAAGAAGGCATTCCAGTAACTGCGCATGTTGGGCTGGTTCCAAATCGTGCCACTTGGACAAATTATCGGGCAGTTGGTAAAACAGCTGAAGAAGCCTTAAAGGTTTTTCAAGATGTTAAAGATTTAGAAAACGCGGGTGCCGCCTGTGTAGAAGTTGAGGTAGTTCCAGTTGAATTAGCAGATTTTATCACAAGAAATACTCAAATGATTACAATGGGTATGGGATGTGGTGATGTTTGTGATACACAGTATTTATTTTGTAATGATATTTTAGGAACAAATGAGGGACATTATCCGAGACATGCTAAGAAATATGTAGATCTTCAAAAAGAAGAAGAGCAAATTCAAAATTTAAGAATAAAAGGTTTTAAAATGTTTATTGATGATATGAATTCTGGTAAATATCCAGAAAAAAAGCATCAAATTAATATGGACTTAACTGAATTTGAAAAATTTCAAAATAAAATTAAATAGCATTAAGGTATAAATCTATATCTAACTCTGAAACAGTACTGGCCACTTTTTGATACTCCATTTCTTTAATAGCAATAAGAGCCCTATGAAGATCTGGACCAAGGGTATCTTTTAAAAATTTTGATTTCTTTGCAGCTAAAATAGAAGAGCTCCAATCATGTGGCATGTTATTTATAGATTTTGATTTTTGTTCATAAGCATTCCCCTTAGTTTGATTGGGTGCTTTGATTTTATTTTTTATCCCATAATCAATGGCTGAAATTACAGTTAAAGCAACTAGATAAGGGTTTGCATCAACACCAGAAACACGGTGTTCTATTCTTCTATTCATGCTACTACTAGACGGAATACGAAAAGCAACAGACCTATTATCTAAACCCCAATTAGGAGTTACGGGTGCATAGGAACCAAGCACTAACCTTCTCCAACTATTAGCATTAGGTGCAAATACCAGCATGCTTTCACCCATGGTTTTAGTTAAACCTCCAAGAGCATTTAGAAGATTAGGATTTAGATTATTTTTAGATTTTTCAGAAAAAATATTTTTATCTTTTTTATCATACATCGAAACATGAAAATGCATTCCAGATCCAGAAGTACCTTCCATTGGTTTTGCCATAAAACAAGCAGTAACACCATGTGCACGGGATTGAGATCTTATAATTCTTTTAAGTCTGATGATATCGTCTGCTGCTTTAAGTAGATTATTTTGATGTCTAAGTGTTAATTCATACTGCCCAGGTGCATATTCAGAAATTATTGTCTCTGCTTCAATACCTGCAGCATTTGTAGCATCATAAATATCATTAATCAAAGGGAGCATCCCATGTAGATTATCGACAGAATAAACATCTGTTTTTCGGTGAGATCTTTTTTTTCCTATAATAGATTTTGCAGGTTGAAGTTTACCATACTGATCTAATTCATTAGCTACTAAAAAAAACTCTAATTCAAAGGCTCCACATAATTTGATGCCATTTTTTTTGAAAGAATTAATTTTTGTCTCTAAAACATTTCTAGGATCGATATTTAATTTGTTACCATCAATATCAGACATGGTCATAAAAAGCTCACCTCTTGGAGGACTACTTTTATGAATTACATTCAAAGATTTAGCTATTGGCCAAGCTTTTATGTCTCCATCTCCTTGCTCTAAAATTAATCCAGTATCAGGTACATCTTCACCAGTGATATCCATTCCTAGTAGCGATAGTGGGAATTGTCTTCCAGACTCGTATAATTTTAATAATTCATTTCGCCTTATTATTTTCCCCCTGCCTATTGCATTACAATCATGCATAACAATATCAAAAGACTTTATTTCAGGATGTTTCTTTAAAAAGCTTTTGGGTTCGCTAAGTAAGCTAGTATTTTTCTTTAAGATAGGCATATGTATTATTATAAATGATGATTATTATAGATATTTTAGATCTTATATAGTAATAATTCTATCTTTGGCCCGCTGGCAGATTGGTTATGCAGAGGACTGCAAATCCTTGTAGCTCGGTTCGATTCCGGGGTGGGCCTCCAAAAACTTATTAAATTATTAATAGATATAAACTTATCAAAATCATTAATATTGAGCCTACAAAACAAAATTTGAAAACTTTATCTATAACTCCAAATTCTTTTTTTTCTTTATATTTCTTTCTTGCAATGTACATGGCAGCAGTAAAAATTGATAGAAACCAAAAAGAATTTACTGCTAATTCAGCGTCCATTTCTAAAATATTACCTTCTTAATTTCAAAATTATATAAATATTTACTAATGTTTAGTACATAGATTGTGATAAAGAGTTGATATTTTTAAAACGTATTTTTCTAAATCTTTCATTTTATGAAATCTATCTTCTTCAACTAATTGACCGCTAACTAGATCATTATAAAGAATTTCTAATTCATCATCATTATTGCCCATTAGAATTATTAAATCCTGACAAAGTTTCTTACTACCTACTATTTGTATTGCATATGCATTAAATGAAAAAAAGAGTACTAAGAGAAACGTTACTATAGAATTCTTCATAAATATCAAAAATCAAACCAACCTAAAACATATGCTGCGACTCCCACTAATCCAATTGTAATAAGAAGCATGATGACAAAAATTCTGTCGAGTTTATCGTATTCAGCAACTTGTGTATTATTTAAATTTTCATTTTCATCATAAATTTTGTTTCTTTTTACATAAACAAATATTGTTATAATTAAAGATATGCAAAAAAGTATAAATGCCCACATAGCGCCTCTCCTTACTTAATCATTTTTTCTTTTTGTAAAATATTAAACCTATAACAATAATTGAAATTCCTAAAATCATTAAAAGTTCACCAGCATTCCAAAACCAAACAAGAAAATCCATTAATCTTGTCTATCAGCATCAAAAATTTCATCAATGGGTACTTGCAGACCATTAACTAATTGATTAGTTTTTGCCGCTAATGCTACAATACTTAAGAATTCAGAATGCTCCTCTTGAGTCATTCCCAATTTTTTAGCAGTAGCTGTATGAGAATGCGTACAATAACTACAATTGTTTGTTATTGAAACTGCCATATAGATCATCTCTTTTGTTTTTTTATCAATAATAGTGTCTTTGACCATGAGATTTTTTACATCCTCCCAGACATTTTTTAGTAATGATGAGTCAAATGCAAGGTATCTCCAAAAATTTCCGATGTAATTAGTTTTTCGTGAGTCTCGAATATCTTGATAAATATTTTTAACACTTGGGTCACTTTCATCAGGAGTTTGTTTAATCGTGCTCATATTAAAACCTTTCGTATTATAATTGCTTAATTGAAATTAAATCATAGTATCCCTTAAGTTTTGTTCAATTTTATTTATAAGAATATTCACCTTTTATCATTTGGATTCTTAATAGCGTTCTCTTCAGGGTTTGGTCAAACCTTTTTTATATCGCTTTTTAGCAATGATTTTAGAGAGACTTTTTCATTAACTAACACAGAATTTGGAAGTATTTATTCAATCGCCACTGTTCTTAGTGCCATAACAATAATCTGGGCAGGTAAATTAATCGATACTGTTAATTTAAAGAAATACACCCTAGTTATTGTCTTTGGTATGGCTTTGACATGCTTAATGGCAAGCATGATCTTTAATATATTTTTTCTTTTTTTAACAATTTATTTTTTAAGACTTTTTGGCCAAGGTTTAATGGGACATACATCACGAACAACGATGTCTCGATATTTTAATACCAATAGAGGAAAAGCCCTAGCTATTTCAGGATTTGGTTTTTCAGTTGGTGAAATGGTATATCCATCAATAGTTGTTCTTTTATTACTAACAATTGGTTGGAGATTAACTTGGTTTAGTTCCGCTATCTTTATATTCTTTATATTTGGATTAAGTTTTTATTTATTATTAAGAAATAATAATTTTCAAATTGAAAATAATTTTAATGACGAAACTGAACCTAATCAAATATCTTGGAAAAGAAGAGAGGTTTTAAAGGATACAAAATTTTATATTTATTTACCGTTATCTCTCTTAATGTCATTTACTGTGACTGGATTTCTTTTTCATCAAGTATTCATAGCCGACCTAAAATCTTGGACAATGACTAATTTAGCTCAAAGTTTTATTTTCTATGCAATATTTGGAACAATTGGATCGGTCATTTCAGGTATATTGGTAGATAAATTTACAGGTAGAAAATTAATTCCCTTTCATTTAATTCCGATGGCAATAATTTTAGGAACACTCTTATTGTCTGATCATGTATATATTTTATATCTCTATATGGCGGGCTTAGGATTTTCAAATGGTTTTACTGAAAATACATCTAACTCTTTATGGGCAGAAATGTATGGGGTAAATAATTTAGGATCAATTAAGGCTTTATTAACCTTTTTTGGAGTAATGGCTTCAGCTTCTTCTCCTTTTTTATATGGAATATTATTAGATCAAACAAATTCTATTAATATATTAATTTATTTAAGTTTAATTCTTATTTTAATTTTTTCTTTAATGGCTTATTTGGGAAAAAATTTTAAATAACATATCCTTTTTTAAAAGCCTCTATAGCTATTAAAGCACAACCTTTAGCATCTGAGAGAGCATCATGATGATTGAGAGGAATTCGTAAATTTTTACATACTGTATTCAATTTATTATTTTCAAATTCCCAATATTTTCTTGCCAAAACAACAGTATCTTTGAACTCTTGAGGGGGAAGTTCGATATTGTAATAATAACAACAAGAATGAAGGACTGATCTATCAAAGGATGCATTATGAGCAAAAAAGAAGTCAACTCTTGATAGTTCTTCTTTTACTTCTTTCCATACTTTATCAAATGTTTTTTCTTTTTTTAGCATGTCCCATGTTAATCCATGAATTTCAGTAAAATGAACTTCTGGTTTTGGTGGCTTGATTAAATAAGATTGCTTTTTAATAATCTTGGAATGATTAAATATAACATACCCTAAAGCACAAGCAGAATTTCTTTCACTTGAAGAAGTTTCAAAATCTATAGCTGCAAATAATTGCATTAAAATAATTGATTAATGACTTCAGAATATTTTTTTTCTACTTCGTGTCTTCTAACTTTCATGGTGGGGGTCATCAAATTATTTTCAATTGAAAATGGCTCATCAATAATTTGAAATTTTTTAATTTTTTCAGGCTGAGATAAATTATCATTAATTTCATTAATATAATTTTGAATATCATCATTTGATGCTTTACTGTCATTACTTAAAATTATTAAAGCAGCTATATAATTTTTTTGCTCTCCAAAAACACAGGTTTGTTCTATCTCAGGTGAAAGTGTCAATAAATTTTCAATTTTAGAAGGAGCTATATTATCTCCCCCAAGGGAGACGATAATATCTTTTTTACGATCTGTAATTTTTAGATATCCATCACTATCAAACTCACCGATATCACCAGTATGTAACCAACCATTTTTTATTGTTTCATTTGTTGCTTCAGTATTATTCCAATAACCAAGCATTAAATTCTCACCCCTAACTAAAATTTCACCATCATCTGCTAATTTGACTTCTACACCAGGGAAAATTGGACCTACAGTTTCAACCTTTACCTTATGAAGAGGATTACAACTTACAACAGGGGAGGTTTCCGTTAACCCATATCCCTGTAATGTCTTTAACCCAAGTGCATTGAGAGCCTCACCCACTCTGCTATCTAGCGGGCCTCCACCAGAAACAAAAGCTTCAAGCCTGCCTCCAAAATTATTTTTAACTTTTTTTCGAACTAATTTTTCAAGTAACACGTTTAATATTTTCTCACCAACACTAAACTTATGCCCGTGTAGATATTTTGTTCCTAGATATATTGTTTTATTAAATAAGTTTTGTTTGAATGTTGACTGATTTTTGAGATTTATCTGCATTTTTGCAAAAAGGTTATTATAAAATCTTGGTACGGCAGTCATGATGTGAGGTTTAGCTATTTTTATTGTCGGGAGTAAAGTTTCGATAGTTTTATTATAAAAAACTTTAGCCTCCATCATAATTTGAACAAATTGAACTACATGTTCATATGAATGAGAAAGAGGTAGCCAAGTAAGAAAAGTAAGATCAGGACCTTTTAAACTTTGAAGCAACTCATAAGCACCCTCACAATTACTTAATACTCCACCATGGCTTAAAATAACACCTTTAGGTAAACCTTGGGTACCAGATGTATAGATGATGGAAGCTGGATCTGATCTTTGAATAGATTGATATTTTATAATCTCAGTTGGAAAATCATTATTTATTTTATTTAAAAAAGAAAGATTTGGAATATTTGAATTATCAAATTCTTCAAAACATAAAATAAAATCTAATTCATAATTAATTTTTTTTGATGCAACTAAAACAGTATCAAGAAGATCTTTATTAGAAACAATAAGACCTTTTGGTTTAGAGTCATTTAAAATATGTTCAAAATCTCTTGAAGTGTAAGTTATATAATTGGGAACAGCAATTAGTTTACTTGACATAATAGCAATATCAGAAGCCATCCACTCAGGTCTATTTTCAGATACCAGTAGTACTCTATCAAAATCAGATAGTTTTTTATCTTCTAAGAAATTATGAATCTTTAATACTAAATTTGTCGTATCTGACCATTTAAGACTTTTAACTTTTTTAGATGAATCGTCTAATTTCAATAAGTGTTCATTATTATTATTTAAATTTGCTTTTGTAAAAAACAGTTCAGGAAGATTTTGAAATCTATTCATGAATATTTAATAGCTTATAAAATTTATCCATATGTTCCATTAAAACATTATCATAAGTAACAAGATGTTTGTCCTCATCAACAAAATAACTTTTTTTAGGTTCATTTGCTAATTCAAACATCTTTTCTCCCATCCAAAAAGGAACAATATCATCACCTTTGGCATGCATTATAAAGATAGGAGATTTTATGTTTTGTATTTTATTTACACTTAAATACCTGTCTTTAAGCATTATAGAGACTGGAAGATAAGGATAATGATATTTAGCGGCATCAATCATTGAAGTGAAAGGAGCTTCAAGAATAATACCTTTAAAAGGTTTATTTTGAGACACTTCTAATGAAACAGCAGTGCCCAAAGACTCTCCGTAAATGACAATATCCTCAATAGAAATTTCTTTATTTTGAAGCCATTTAATTGCACTTAGAGCATCATCATATAAGCCTTGTTCATCCGGATCTCCATCGTTACCACTGTATGACCTCCATGAAATCAAAAGTATATTTTGATTATACTTTGCTAATTTATTTATTTTATAAAATCTATTTTCAATGGGACCGGCATTACCATGAAACATTAGCAATGTATTTTTAGTATTATTGGGATTTGTATAAAAAAGAGATCTGAGTTTATTACCATTGCTATTTGTTATGAACACCTCTTGAGCATCTATAGTAAGAGCTTCATCGTCATAATTATCAATATTAGGGATATATAAAAGAGATCGCTGCTTTAAATAAACATAAAAAACGATTAGACAATAAATAAATAAAAGTATTCCAATAATTTTAAATATTAATGATAAATTCATTTGATTTTATAAATTAGATTATCAAAAAAACCATTAGCAGATTTCATAAATTTTTTATGTTTATTGGAAAATGATAGATTAGATTTTTTATCTTTATAATAAATATGGCCTTTTACAGGAACTTTAGAATTAAGTGAGCCTGTTGAAACAGCAATTTCATGATTGAATTGACGAGACTGAAAAAATAAAGAACTACCACAATTATTACAAAAACCCCTTTTAAATTTCTTACTGGATAAAAACCATTTCAGCCCTTTTTTAGATAAAAATTTAAAATTGTTATTTTGAACTTTAGTATAATTGCTAAATTCAGCATTTGATTTTTGACACATTGTACAATGACAGAGTATTGAATATCGACATTCATTTATTATCTCAAAAGAAATACTTTTGCATAAACACGATCCTTTAATTTTTTTCATTTCTTATTCAATTTATATTTTATCAGTGATATGCCATTTTTTACCTTAAATTCATATGACTCTTCAAATGAAGACAATTGCCATCCAGATAGACGAGATTTAATTATTATTAAATTATCTATTTTCCATTCATTTGAAGTGTTTTCATCTTTCCAAATCGCCTTTTCGTCATTGCTTCGTCCACACCCATAGCAAAGGCCCGTACTGGGATCTGTTTTACAAATGGAAATACATGGAGATATCACTTTATCCATACACAAATTATATTGTAAAATAACACTTTGATGAGCAATTATTTCTAAAATGCTAATTGAAAAATTAAAAAATTATTGTAGTTTGTTTCAACGTTCCGCAGTAGCTCAGCGGTAGAGCATTCGGCTGTTAACCGACAGGTCGTAGGTTCGAATCCTACCTGCGGAGCCAATTAAATTAATAAATATATAATATACTCAGATAGTTATTCTCTGTGAACGAATACGCAGGTCAAGGTATTCCCTGTTATGAGTACCTCTATATAGTGAGGATGTTATGACACAATCTATGTTTTCAAAGCAATTTTTATCAACCCTTTGTTTAATCGGTGCAGCTTTAATTTGGGGAACAGCTTTTGTTGCTCAAACAACAGGTATGGAGTTTGTTGGCCCACTTACTTTTACGAATATTAGATTCATAATAGGTGGATTATTAGTCCTTCCTTTTGCTATTAAAGAAATACCTAGATTCAATAATTTAATCAAAAAAAAGAGACTTATTGTTGTTATTTTATTGACTGGTTTTTGTTTACTGATGGGTTCATACCTTCAACAATACGCTCTGCAATATACCAAAATCGGGAATGCAGCTTTTTTAACTATTTTATATGTACCATTTGTTCCTATTATCTCTCGATTTTTTTTAAAAAAGAAAATCCATTGGAGCATTTGGGTGTCTGTATCTATCTGCTTGATTGGCTCATACTATTTAACTATAGATAGTTCTTTTGAGGCTCAATTTGCAGACTTTTTGGTGGTTATTTGTGCCCTTTTCTTTGCTCTGCATTGTATTTTAATTGATGAATATTTTGAGATTGTCGATGCTCCATTTAGTTTAGCTACAGCGCAATTTTTATTATGTTTTTTTTATAGCCTGCCATTAATGTTTATTTTTGAAAATCCGACAATTGATGGAATCTTAAAAGAGTCTTTCGAATTACTATATGTAGGTGTGATGTCTGTAGGAATAGCCTATACTTTACAGGTCATTGGACAAAGATTTGTTAAACCATCTACAGCAGCTATAACTTTTTCTCTTGAAGGAGTATTTGGTGCCCTAGCTGCTTGGATTATTCTTTCACAAATATTAACAACTATTCAAATATTTGGATGTTTTTTAATCTTATTGGGAGTATTGGCTGCTCAACTAATTCCACTATTTAGTAAGGGTGCAGCATCAAATCGATATTATTCTGATTAAAAAAATCCTACTTTAAACAAAGAAAATATATTAAGATTCTCCCATTATGAGTGAGGATAGTAAATTTTATATAAAAGACAGTGATGTGCCGAAACAATGGTACAACCTGGTAGCGGATTTAAAGGAACCTATGAGTCCACCTTTACATCCAGGAACAAAACAGCCAATTGGCCCAGATGATTTAGCTCCATTATTTCCAATGGATTTAATCATGCAAGAAGTCTCTCAAGAAAGATATATAGACATTCCTAAGCCCGTTTTAGATGCCTATACTCGATGGAGATGCACTCCTCTTGTTAGAGCAAGGGCTTTAGAAAAGGCACTCGATACCCCTGCAAGAATTTATTACAAATACGAGGGCGCAAGTCCTTCAGGAAGTCATAAACCTAATACGGCACTAGCTCAAGCATTCTACAATAAAGAAGCGGGCGTTAAGAAAATAGCTACTGAAACAGGTGCTGGACAATGGGGCACTGCCCTTTCATATGCAGGCGCTAGGTTTGGTATAGAAATACAAGTTTTCATGGTTAAAGTTAGCTATGATCAAAAACCATATAGAAAAGCTATAATTGAGAGCTATGGCGGAAAAGTATCTGCTAGTCCGTCAGATCTTACTAATTCTGGAAGGGCGATATTAGAAAAAGATCCTCATAATTCAGGATCTCTTGGTATTGCTATTTCAGAAGCAGTAGAAGTAGCTGCTACAAATGATGATACTAAATACGCATTAGGAAGTGTTTTAAATCACGTTCTTATGCATCAATCTATTATTGGTCAAGAAGCGCTAATGCAAATGGAATTAGCAAATGATTACCCTGATATCGTTGTTGGATGTACTGGTGGAGGAAGTAATTTTTCTGGTCTTTGTAATCCATTCTTAGGTAAGAAATTTAGAGGAGAACAGGATGTTCATGCTATTGCTGTAGAGCCTTCTTCCTGTCCATCTTTAACAAAAGGTCAGTATTCTTATGACTTTGGAGATACACTTAAATCTACTCCTTTAATGAAGATGCACACACTCGGTTCTGACTTTATGCCATCCCCAACACATGTTGGTGGCCTTAGATATCATGGCATGGCACCTATGCTCAGTCACTTGGTTCATCATGGTCATGTAGAACCTCGTGCTTACAATCAAAAAGAGTGTTTAGAAGCAGGAATTGAATTTGCCAGAACTGAAGGAATTATGCCAGCACCTGAGGCAACTCATGCGATCAAGGGGGCTGTTGATGAAGCTTTAAAGTGTAAAGTTGAAGGCAAGTCAAAAGCTATTTTATTTAATCTATGTGGTCATGGTCATTTTGATATGCAAGCTTACATGGATTATTTTTCAGGTAATTTAGCTGAGGACTCTTTTGACACCAAAGCCTTTGAAGAGTCGATGTCTTCTATTCCAGCTGTAAATTAATTTACAACGGGTAAGTCATTAAAACTTGATGTGTAAGCGGGACTTAGATTTTTTCGTCTGGTAATATAGAATTTTTCATAATTTTCTTTTGCCACACAAATTGTCCCGCTACCATATCTTTGATTAAGTTGATCAAAAACTCTATTTACTCTGACTTTTTTTAAGATATCTCTCTCTGTTCTTTTTAAAAATAAATCTTGATTAAAAATACCTTCTTTTGTCAAATCCGATAAAAGTATGCCTGCCTTTTTGTATTTGATACCAGATCTATAGATTTGATGTAAAGCCTGGATTGCTATCTTTATTATCTCAAACAGATCATTGGTCGGCGATATCAGATTGTATGTTTTAGAACCATAATATGGTGTATTATTTTTATTAAACTTGTTAGATCGAATAAAAACTGTAATTTGCCTTGTCTGAAGCTGATCTGATCTAATTTTCTCAGAGGCCCTGGTGGCATAAGAAACTATGCGTTTTTCTAAATCTTTAAAATCAGATACATAATTTTCAAACGACCTCGACACTCTACATTGTTTTTTAGCTTCTGCTTTTTCGATAATTGGTAAACAAACTTCTCCATGTAATTCTCTGTAAGTTCTTTCTCCTACTACGCCTAGATGCTGTCTTATCCATCTAGGATCTGTTTTATATAGATCATAAGCTGATTTAATACCTTGAGACTCAAGAAAATAAGCTATTCGACTCCCTATTCCCCATATATCACCTACGTCTAAAACTTTTAAAGATATTTCAGTTTGTTTTTTGGTTAGAATTTCTACTATTTGTTGACCTAATTCATCTTTCTTTGCTAAATGATTGGCTACTTTTGATAATGTCTTATTCTTAGCTATTCCGATACTTACCGGCACACCTAACCATTTTTTAATTACTTTCTGTATCTCTCCCGCCCTATTTATAAAACTTCTTTGAGAATATTTATTTAAAACCAAAAAAGCTTCATCTACAGAATAAACTTCTAGTTGATCGCAATAATTTTTAAGTACTCCCATAACTCTAGAAGAAATATTTCCATATAAACTATAATTAGAAGAAAAAACATTAACTTGATGTTGATTTATTATTTGTTTAATTTGAAAAAAAGGTACACCCATCTTAATTCCTAATTTTTTAGCTAAAGAACTTCTAGCTATTACACAACCATCATTATTAGATAATACTACAACTGGTTTTTCTCTAAGATAGGGTTTAAAAATTTCCTCACAAGAAGCGTAAAAAGAATTACAATCTACAAGAGCGACTATTTTCATTTATTTAATGAATTGCCGAATTGAGCTTGTTACCACTCCCCACACCTCTAATTCAGCCATTTCAGACATTTGAATATTGGCATGAAGTGGATTTTCAGATTTTAGTAATATAGAGCCATCTGTTTTGATAAGTAATCTTTTAACTGTTAAACTGCCCTCGAGTATTGCAATAATAATATCTCTATTTTTAGCTTCTAAACTACGATCAACTACTAAAATATCATCGTGATTAATCCCCACATCTATCATTGAATCTCCACTGGCCTTCATTAAAAAAGTGGACAGATGATTGTTAATCAGAAGGTCTGTTAAACTAAGATTATGCTCTATATAGTCGTCTGCAGGTGAGGGAAAACCAGCAGAAACAGTTGATAAAGCATAAGGAATGCTACTTTCTTTGTTTAATCCATGGAGTAATTTTTTGTTCATACTTTGTTCTTTTATAAACTAAAAAGCAACTAGGTTAAATAGAAAATTAAGTATTTTTTAAGATTTATCGTAGTCTGATATTTTTTGGTTAATTATAGCTAATTGTTCACATAAGTTTTTAGTATGCGAAATAAAAACATAAAGAACCAAATAGAGGGATATAAAAATAACAACAGTATCAAGAGTAATTAAATTAGATGCTTTTAAAAATATTTTATTGATTAAAATAGAGCTAATAAGACTGGTTATAAAAGGAGCTAACCTAGAAAAAATTAAGAAGTTTCTAATTAAAATATTTCTTTGAGTATATAAATTAGTATCGTCATTCATGTAATTATGAATATATAATAGAATTATAAAAATACATTAAAAAATGTCGAAAATTGAAGCTATCAATATTACGAATAAAAGTGACCAGGTAACATTTTATGTAAACCAAGCTTACTTAGAAAAAAATAAGGGAATTATAAATGATAGATATTATGAAAATTTTAAAGATAAGAAAGAACAGGTAACATTAATTGAAATTGAAGAGATTGAATTATTTAATAAACTTACTGGAATAGAACTAGATTATAAGGAGTTTAGAAGAAATATAATAATTTCAAACTTTAAAATATGCGAAATGATAGGTCAAAAAATTAAAATTAATGATGTAATTTTAAAGATACATGAAGTATGTCAACCTTGTAATTATTTGCAAAAAAAACTTAATTCACCAAATTTAGTTAAGAAGCTTGTAAATAAAAGTGGGGTTCGGGCAGAAATATTATCCTCAGGTTATATAAATATTGGCAGTAAGATAAAAAAAATAAAATAACTATTCCCAGATATCAAAAATATTTCTGGTTTTACCTGGAGTTAGTATGGATAAAGGATTAAATATAAATTCTGTTTCTGACCCATTCTTTTTTACTTTAAAGTCTGCTGCTAATAAACTTTCTTCAACATTTTTTCCAAATAATTCGCTTAGAAATGGAACATCTTTAAAATTTTGTTCAAATAAATATAAAGGACCATAAGTACCATTTACATTAGCAGTTTTATTAATAGGTATAGCCTCTCCTTTAAATGAAAATGCAACGGTTCCACCAAGCATTATCGCGTGATCAAAATTAAATACATTACCTCTTTTGGTGATTGGAACCTCAAGGTAATTAAATTCATCTTGATTGTTTTGAAGTAATGAAAAGACATCAAGTAACCTAGAAGTTGCAATTAAATCATAATATTTTGCATCTTTGCTTATGCTAAAATCCTTTACTTTAATTGTTAAATCATAATCATCAAATCTTCTAAAATTTCCTTTTCCAATTAAAGCCCCTCCAATTATATCTTTAGAAATTTTTTGAGCATAAAAGAACTGGCCTGCATTTTTTGCAAACATATACATTTGTTTATCACCATCTTGTGGCAAAATAGAAAATTCAAACTCTTTATTACTGTCATAAAAAATCATTGATTCAAAGCCATCTTCATAAACAAAATTTAATTTATTTGATTTTAATGAATAATTATTAGATATAATCAATTCACCTATTTCCCATGTGAAATTAATCTTTTTATTTAGATTATTATTTTTTTGAGGCTTTGGAAAAAATTTCTTAAAATCAGAAAATTCAATTTCATTAGTTGAAATTGTAATATCTATTTCATTATCTAAATATTTGATTACTCCGTAATTTCTTTGATTATTATAAAAATAACTAAATTTTATTTCATTAATTTGGCCATCATTAAAATCTAAAAAAAATTCTTGATTATTTAACTTATAAGAAAAATCATATGAATATAATTTCATAGGTAGTAAAAGAGAAAATACCAGTAAAGCGACTATGTACTTAAATTTCAGCATCTATTAATCCAGATTCTAAAAATTCAAAAATATTACCATCTAAAACAGACTCGGTATTAGATGTTTGATAATTCGTTCTTAAATCTTTGATCATTTTATAAGGATGTAAAACATAGGAACGGATTTGATGCCCCCATCCTATTTCTTTTTTATTACTTTCATTTTTTTTCTTTTCTTCATTTTGTTTTTCAATTTCTATTTCATAAATTCTTGATTTAAGCATCTTCATTGCAGTATCTTTATTTCGGTGCTGAGATCTTTCACTTTGACTTTGAACAACTACATTATATTTGAGGTGTGTAATACGAACTGCACTATCTGTAGTATTTATATGCTGTCCTCCTGCGCCTGATGCTCTGTATGTATCTATTCTTATATCTTTTGGATTAATTTCTACATCGATATTTTCATCTATTTCAGGGTAAACCCATACACTTGAAAAACTTGTGTGTCTTCTTTTGTTTGAATCAAAAGGAGATATTCTTACGAGCCTATGTATGCCAGATTCTTTTTTTAGATATCCATATGGTTTATATCCACTTAGTAACAAAGTAGCATTCTTAATACCTGCCTCTTCTCCTTTCTGATAATCAATAAGGGAGAATTTATAATCATATTTTTCAGCAAATCTTTGATACATCCTAAGTAACATATCAGCCCAATCCTGACTTTCTGTACCCCCTGCTCCAGCGTGTATCTCAATAAAGCAGTTGTTATCATCTGTTTTTCCATTTAATAAAGACTGAATTTTTAATTTATTTAAACTTTTTTCGAGTAATTTTAAGTTTTCAATCAATTCATTTTTTTCTAGTTCGTTAAATGAGTCGAAAATGTCTACAAAATCATGATACTCACCGTACGATTTATCTAAATTATCGTATTCGTTTATATTTGAACTAAGAGCTTTGAGTTTTACTTGAGATTGGTTAATGAGAGAAATGTTATTCCAATTATCTTGATTAGAAATCAATGAATTAAGTTCTTCAATTTTTTCCTTACTATTATCGTAGTCAAAGACCCCTCCTTGTGATTTCTAAAAGGGCTTTAATATCTTTCAAGAGATTAATTAATTCAAATTTATCCATTAATTTATACCGCCAATATTGGATACTTTATTAAGATTATCTAAAGTTTCAAGTTGATCTTTTGTAAAATATTCTATTATCGAGTCATTATTTGACAAAAATAAACCTGTGTCAGGGTCTATCTTTTTTAATATCAAATTATCTGGAATAAAAAACTCTTCTTTCTCAGAAACTTCATAGTCTTTAAGATAATCAATGATTAGTGATTTAAAAACAGGAAGAGCAACAGAAGAGCCAGTTTCCTTATAGCCTATTTTTTTGGGGTTATCATAACCAACATATACTCCAACTATAAATTTAGGTGTTAGGCCAAAAAACCAAAGATCTTTACTGTCATTTGTGGTTCCTGTTTTTCCAGCTAAAGGGTAATCAATAGAATTTAATGATTTTCCTGTTCCCCTTTTAACAGCGCCTTCTAGTATATTAAGTAATTGATAAGAAGTTTGTGCTGAAATAACCTCGGTTTGGTTATTGTCTATTTTTGGTTTTCTGTAGGATCTATCATCTATTGTAAAGTCACAGTACTCACACTTGAAGTATTTTTGTTCTGATATTAGTTCTCCTTTATCTGAAACTACTTTTTTAATTATATTTGGTTCTACGATATAGCCACCATTTAAAAATATTGAATAAGATTTTGTAATATCTAAAAGATTATTTTCTATAGCACCAAGTAATAATGAATAAACATCATTATTTTGATTATCATTGTATAATCTTATTTGGTCAAAGAAGTTATTAACAGAATTTAGCCCAAGATCTAAACCTATCTTCAAAGTTACTAAATTGTTTGAATTTTCTAAAGCTTTTCTAAAAGTCATTTCACCATAAGACTTATCAGAATAATTTTTTGGTATCCAAATTGGTAAATTTGGACCCTGTTCAAGGAGTATATTAGAGTCTAAGATAATAGAATTAGGAAGATAGCTTCTATTTTCAATAGCCTGTGCATATATAAATGGCTTGATAGAAGAACCTGGCTGTCTAGAAGCTTGATACGTTCTATTAAATTTACTTTCTTTGTAGTTAACACCCCCTACCATAGCTAAAATATTTCCATTAAAAGGGTCCATAACAACAACAGCACCATTTATTTCAACCGGCTGACATAATATAAAATCATCCTGAATGTTAGATACAAAAACATAATCATTGATATTCAAAAAATTACTAGGTTTATCTTTTTCAACACCAAATAAGTTTAATTCGTTTTTAACCAATATTTCAGTTTCATTTTCAATAAGTTTTAACTCAACATTATTTGAATTAATTTTTTGAACTTTAGCTATTTTCCAATTTTTTTGATACTCAGTATTTTGAATTGCTTCTAAGCTATTAAAACTACCACTCCATTTTTTATATTTTTTTTCAAACAAAAGTAAATTATCTAGTAAAGATTTTTCAGCAATTTTTTGAATATTTTGATTAATTGTTGATTGAATATAAAATGCATTATTAGCATCTTTTGTGGAATTATTTAAACTATTTAAAATAAAATCAGTTTTATAGTCGAGTTGATATTTTTTATTATTACGTTCAGAAACAATTATTTTTTCTTTAATTGCAATTTTGTAAGCATCATCTGAGATGAATCTATTTTCATTCATTTGCCTTAATACATAATTTCTTCTATCAAAAGCTCGCTCATAGTTTTTTTTTGGATCATAATTATTTGGACCCTTTGGCAGAGCTGCTAAGTAAGCATATTCATGAATATCAAGATCAAAAATAGATTTATTAAAATAGTTATTAGCTGCAGATGCTATTCCATAAGACCTTCTACCAAAATAAATTTCGTTTAGATATAATTCTAAAATAAATTCTTTGGAATATGAATTTTCAATTCTTATTGAAAGTATTAATTCTTTAATTTTTCTAGAAATAGTTTGGTCATTATTGAGCAATATATTTTTAACTAACTGCTGAGTAATTGTAGACGCACCAACATAATTATTGTTTTTCTTAGAATAAATATTTCTGATATTTACAAAAAAAGCATTGGCTATTCCTTTGATATCAAAACCCTGATGTTCAAAGAAAGTTTTATCTTCTGCAGAAATTATTGCATTAATCATTTCTTGAGGAATATCCTCATAGTTTAGGTAAAATCTGTCTCTTGCACCTACATGATATAAAAGATCATATTTTTCATCATAAATTTTAGTTATTTCATTTGGGAAATATTTAGATATATTTGAATCTGGTAATTCTTCTTGAATATTCCACAAAAAAATAATCAATGAAGAAATGCTCAGTATAAATAATAAAAAAATGTATTTTAATAATTTAAAAAGTTTCATATCAGGTGATCATTATTTTACCTGTAATTTATCATATCAAAGGAATTTACACACATGTCAAAAAGAATTTTTATTGATGGAAGCATCAACTCCGAACTATGTATTATTGCAACAGACGGTCAAGAAATCAACTATTTCGACTATTCTGACGACTTAATAGCAAGTAAAAAAAACAATATATACCTTGGGATTGTCTCAAGGGTAGAGCCATCATTGCAAGCTGCTTTTATAGATTTTGGATCTGAAAAAAAAGCTTTTTTACCTTTTGATGAAATTCACCCAAGTTATTTCAAAATTCCCCATAATGAGAAATTAATCGAAACCAAAGATGATAAAAATAACGATGCAGAAGAAGAAAAACAAAATAGAAAGAATTTTTTATCATTTTATAGGAAATATAAGATTCAAGATGTTATCAAGAAAGATCAGGTTTTATTAATACAAATTGTTAAAGAAGAAAGAGGTACTAAAGGAGCAGCAATAACAACTTTTATTTCTCTACCTGGAAGGTACAGTGTCTTACTTCCAAATAATTCATCAAATGGAGGTGTTTCCAAAAAGATATCAAATCCCCTTGATAGAAAAAGACTAAAAAAATTACATGACGGATTTAATCTTCCAGATGGAATGTCAATTATTATTAGAACTAATGCTATATCTGCCGAAGATGAAGACATAATAGCAGATTTTAATTATTTAAGAAAATTATGGACTAAAATTAGAGAAGAGACTTTAAAATCAAAGGCCCCTAAGCTTATTTCAGAACTAGATACTCCAATTATTAAAGTTGCTAGAGACTTAAATCAAAGATCAGTTGATGAAATTATATTTTCAGATTTAAAAACAATGAAAGAATACAAAAAACTAGAGAGTGAATTCAGTGTTAATAAAAATAAAAAGATAACGCATTATAAAGAAAAATTACCTTTATTTGAAAGTTTTGGAATTAAGAATCCAATAAATTCACTTAGTGAAGAAAATATTTATATGAAATCAGGCGGTTATTTGGTTATAAACCCAACAGAAGCTCTGACAAGTATTGATATCAATTCAGGGAGATCAACATCTGAAAAAAATATAGAAATCACTGCATTAAATACAAACTTAGAAGCTTGTGAGGAAATATTTAAACAAGTTCAATTAAGAAATATAGCAGGCTTAATAGTAATTGACTTTATTGATATGAGCATCAATGGAAATAACAATAAAGTTGAAAGGAAAATAAAAGAATTATTTTATAAAGATAGAGCCAGAGTTCAACTTACAAAGATTTCTCAATTTGGATTAATGGAGATATCAAGACAAAGAATAGGCCAAAGTGTTTATGAAACATTTTATAAAAAATGTGAATGTTGTAATGGAAATGGACTTAGAAAAACAAAATCAATTATATTTCATAATATTATATCACTTATAAAAAATCTTAATTCTTTAGATAAAACTGATGAATATGAAATTCAAATAGATAAAATATTTTTTCAAGAAAATAAGGTGGAACTTATTAAAAGGGTAAAGGCATTAAAATTAAAATTTGATGTAAAATTTATTGAACTAGAAGAAGGCTTAATACATAAAGTCTTTGAAATTGATAAAAAAGTTCTTGAACTAATTAATAGTAAATCTAAAGAAAATATTATTAAAAATAATATACCTGAGACTAACTCAGAAAAATCTTATAGAAGAAAAATTAAGAAGAAATCTATTGAAGAAGTTACTTAGTTTATTTTTATTATTTGTATCATTACCTTCATATGCATACGAAATAATAAGAGATCCTATATTTGAGAATTATTTTAATTCATTTAAAGAAACAAATGAAGATCTCAATACAGTTTTATTAGTGGATAGCAATGAACCAAATGCTTTTGTATTTGGAAGTAAGATTTATTTCACTACTGAATTAATAAAGTTGATAGAAGATGAAGATGCTTTGAAGTCGATTTATTATCATGAATTAGGACACATAAAAAAAAAACATTTCGAAACAAGAAAAATTAAAAGTGAAAACAATAAAGGTAAGAAAACTCTTAATAATATATTTTCAATTGGATTGGGTATTTTAATGCAAAATGCTGATTTAGTGATCGCTTCCATGTTAACGTTAGATAAAAATTTAGTTAATGATCTATCAAGACACTCCATTCGAGATGAAATACAAGCAGATGACTTTATGTTAAATAAAATTGAAAAAAATAATTTAAACACAAATGGCTTAATCAATTTTTTTAAAACTTTACCAGATCAAAAAAATCATTATTTTCAAAGCCATCCAAGGGCATCTGAAAGAATTAATCTATTAAGGAAATTTTCCAACAATAATAAAAACAAAAACTCTATTACTTTTGAATGGATAAAAGCAAAATACTCAATGAATTCAGAAATTGAAGAATTCAATAAGTTCTTTTTAGATTTAGAAATGGGAATAAATAGTGAATATGAACTATCTAATATGATTGAGGAGCCAGTAATTAAGTATGAATTATATAAAAAAGGTTTTTTAGTAGATCAAATTGATGAAATTTTTTTAAATTTAATAGAAATTAATAACAGCAGTTATTTAAAACTAGAATTTTTAAATGTCATTCTAGACTATAATTTAAATAAATATTATCCCACTATAGAAAAACAAAAACATAACAAAATATTACAAAAAGAATATTTTTATTTCTTCTTGATTGGGAAATATTACAATTTAATTGATAAGGTTGATTTGGCTAATTTTTATTTTTGTCAGTTTTATCAACTATCTAGATCTGTAGATAAATCTAATTATTATTGTAAAAATTATGATATAACAGCTGTTCCAGAAATAGATAGTTCGTATGCCCTATTTAAATAGAGATCAAATTATAGAATTAATTAACAAAAAAAATATTGTAAGCAGCGAAATCATTAATTCCCTTCAATTACAACCTGCATCTCTTGATTTAACTCTTTCAAGCAAGTGCTATCGCATTAAAGCTTCATTTATTCCAAATGAAAGGTCAATTTCAAATATAATTTCAGAGCTGTTGTTAGCTAAGATTGACCTAAAAGATGAATTTCTGTTAGAGAAAAATTGTATTTATTTATGTGAACTTAATGAAAAGTTAAGATTGCCTAAGAATATCAAAGGAAAAGCTAATCCAAAAAGTACAACAGGTCGATTGGATATATTTACAAGAATTATAACTGAACATGGGACCGAATATGATTTTATTAATTACAATTATAAAGGTAAACTTTTTTTAGAGATAATTCCACAATCTTTTAGTATTAAAATAAAAAAGAATACCTCTCTTAATCAGATTAGATTTTATGAAAAATCTGATTGTGATATTCAAAAGAAAGAACAAAAAATATCAGTTCATATCAAAAAGGGAACTGTTTCAGCGTACAAAGCGAAAAAAATAACATCTTCAATTAATATTAATAAAATTAATTATTACCATAAAGAAATGTACTGGGAGGAAATAATACCTAAAGAAGATTATTTCATAATTGAAAAAGATGAATTCTATATTCTAAGATCAAAAGAAAAAATTATTATACCAAATAATTCAGCAGCAGAATTAGAACCATTTAAAGATAGTTTTGGTAATTTTAGAGTTCATTATGCTGGTTTTTTTGATCCAGGATTTGGAGCGAAAAATGGTATTCCGGCGGTTTTAGAACTTAGGGCTTATGATACACCATTTATTATAAGGGACGGTCAGCTTGTAGGACAATTAAATTATTATAAGATTGATGAGATAAAGAATTACTATTACGGTAAAAAAATAAAGTCAAATTATCATAATCAATCTTTAAAACTCGCAAAACAGTTTAAATAAATTGATTATAATTGTTTAATTTTTGACACGTTGAGGTATATTTCACCAGATGATTGATAAAAAAACTTCAAATCAAATTGACCTACTTATTAAAAAATTAAAGGATAATGAATTAGGATCAATAAAAGTTACTAATAAAACAGATAGCATTGAAATTACCAATGCAATATATTCTTCTTTACAAAATGTTCAACAATCAACTTCTAAATCAATAATTCAAAATTCACAATCAGAAGAGCCTTCAAATATTTTAAGTATTGATAGTCCTATGGTTGGCATCGTTTATATGACCCCAAAACCAAGCTCTCCACCCTTTGTAAAATCTGGTCAGAAAGTTAAAGAAGGAGATACCATCTGTTTAATAGAGGCTATGAAGACATTTAATGAAATAAAATCAGATAAAGATGGAGTTATAAAATCTATTTTAGTTAAAAATGGTGAAGCTGTTGAGTTTGGTCAACCATTATTTGAAATTTCATAATTGTTTAAAAAAATATTAATAGCAAATCGAGGTGAAATAGCTGTTCGTATAATTAGAGCTTGCAAGGAACTTGGAATACAATCTGTAGCAATACACTCCGACGTAGATACAGACGCAATGCATGTTAAATTAGCAGATGAAAGTGTTTGTGTTGGGGGCGCCCTTCCCAATCTAAGCTACTTAAATATTCCAAATATTATGAGCGCAATAAATATCACAGGTGCAGATGCTGTTCATCCAGGATATGGTTTTTTAAGTGAAAATGATAAATTTGCAGAAATACTTGGTAAACATGAAGTGAAGTTTATAGGTCCTTCTTCAAAGTCCATTTTAGCTTTAGGAAATAAAAGTAACGCACTTAAAATTGCCGATGAATATAATCTTCCCATTCTAGGAAATAAAGATGCTAAAAATATTAATGATACAAATGAGGCTTTGAAAATTGCTAATGAAATAGGAATGCCAATTGTGATTAAAGCTGCATACGGAGGTGGGGGCAAAGGAATGAGAGTTTTTAATAAAGAAAGTGAAATAAATCAATACTTTTCTCAATTAAAAACTGAAGCAAAAAACTATTTTGGAGATGACACTATGTATGCTGAAAAGTTTTTAACAAATGCAAAACACATAGAATTCCAAGTAATATCAGATCCTAAAAATAAGTATGCAAAGATTATTGGCCAAAGGGATTGCTCTATTCAAAGAAAAAATCAAAAGATCATAGAAGAACTACCCTCTGAATTTGTAAAAATAAAAGATTTAGATAAAATTGAAAAAAATATTGAAGAATTATTAATTTCCAATAAATATGAAGGCCTTGGGACTCTTGAATTTTTATATCAAGACAATCAGGTTTATTTTATAGAAATGAATACTAGGCTCCAAGTAGAACACCCTGTAACAGAAGAAGCCTATGATTTAGATCTTGTTAAAAATCAAATTATGGTAGCAGCAGGATACAAAACAAACTTAGACAAGTTAGTATCAAATAGTCATACTATTGAATGTAGAATTAATGCTGAAAATGCAAAAGATTTTTCTCCAAGCCCTGGCACAGTTAAATTCATAAATTTGCCTGGTGGCCGTGGTGTAAGAGTAGATACAGCACTTTATTCTAATTATAAAGTAAATCCTCATTATGATAGTCTTATTTTAAAGTTAATTTCGAAAGGCAAAGATAGAAATGAAGCTATTGCTATTATGGAAAGAGCTTTAAATGAAATCATTATAGATGGTATTAATACAAATATTGAATTACATAAGTGGATACTAAAACAACCAGCATTTGTAAAAGGTGAATACAATACAAATTGGTTAGAAAAAAATATATCTAAGTTTAATTAGTACAATTCAATAATGAAATCTCATATATCTTATTAGAATATATATTTAATTCATCTGTATATTTAAAAAACCATCCTATAAAATTCTGATCTTTATTTTTTATTTTTATTAATGCAATATTATCTATATATTTGTCAAATTCTAAAAAATTGCATGATACGAGCTCTAAAGTTAAGTCTCTAAAAATATAATCATCAGAAAAATCAATTTGATATTTGGTAGAAGAAGATTTATCTAATAGCAATAATGAAACATTTTTATCTTTTGCATACAAAAAAGAGTAAAAAAAAGAATTAATTAAAAATGAAATTATTAATAATTTCTTCAAGAGAAACAGCATCAACATTATCATCTGTACTATCATTATCTAAGAAATATTCATTACTTGTACCTAATATAATTTCAATATACGGGGAGCCAATAAAGCCACTTTCAGCTATTTTAAAAATAGAGTCTTTAGGTATTTGAATTTCATTGTAATATGATGTAATGACTGAGGCTAAATAAGTATTTTGATCAAGAGAAATTTTCGAAACCTCCCCCACTTTGACACCTCTTATTTTAACATCGCCTCCAATGCTTAATGCTCCAATATCAAAAAAACTCGACTCTAAAACAAATTCATCCTCAGTATTTTTAAATAAATCAACTTTTGATGAAATATATATAAAGCTGAAAACGCATAATAATAAAATTGTTATACCTAAAATAAATTCAAAGTTAATATTTCTATTCATTTAAATTTCCCAAATATCTTAAAAACATATCTATAGAATATGAGTCTTTAGTATCAGTAAAAAGATAACTTTCATTTTCAATCATATCACCAAAACCTGGTTCAATTAATAGAGATTTTTTTCCAAAAATACCATTAGATCTTATTAAAAGTATACTATCATCAGGAATATCTATTAATGGATCTATGATGCCCTCTACCACCACCTCATTATTTTGATTTAATGAAATTTTATCGACTATTCCTATCTTTAAACCTGCCATCTCTACATCGGTGCCTACTGATATACCCTCTACATAATTAAAAATTGATTTAAATTTTATTTCTTTATTAGAATTTTCTGAGGATTGATAAAAAGATATTATTAAAAAAAATATTAGGATTGAAAAAAAACCAATTTTGAAATGAAATGATGATGAATAAGAGTCAATTTCAGATACTATTTTGGTTGCCAACTTTGATAACCTTTATCCAATTTGTTTTTATGGCTTGTTATATGTTTTTGTGTTCTTCTTTTTATATTACTGATTAGGTCATCTTGTGAAATATTTGTAGTTATTATATTATCTGATGTTCCATGAAGCCAATTGTGATAATCAGTTGGTAAAGATTCAGGACCTAAGTTTGGAGCATACACAACCCATCTCTTATTAATGTTAGATTTGTCATGATAAAACTTATTACCTAGCGAATCTTCATGAACAAGTTTACCATTGAAAAAAGAATATAATTTAAAACCAAGTGACATTTAGTAAATATTATAAGAAATCACTGCATATTGTAATAGCAATATTTATAATTAGCATAGCCAATTTAGCACATCCACTACATGCAAAAATAGCCAGTGTAATTGGTGATCCACATACAGGTGAGGTTTTTTTTCAAGTAAATCAACATACAAAAAATTATCCTGCATCATTAACTAAAATTATGACGCTATATATAATTTTTGAAGAGATAAAATATGGAAATTTAAAATTAGACGAAAAAATAACGATATCAAAATACGCAAATAATCAACAACCATCAAAATTAGGCTTAGGTGTTGGAAATAAAATAACAGTAGATAAGGCTATTGATGCATTAATTATAAAATCAGCCAATGACATAGCAGTGGCAGTAGCTGAAAAAATTGAAGGAACTGAAAAAAAATTTATTAAAAAAATGAATAAATATGCATCAGTTATGGGGTTAAAAAATACTAATTTTGCCAATCCTCATGGGCTTCCTAATAGATCTAATTTATCGAGTGCACATGATATGTTTATATTAAGTTCTAGAATAATAAAAGATTACCCAGAGTACTTAGATAGATTTAAAAAAACAAAAATGAAAATGAATAATAAAACATATCAAACTCATAATAAATTAGTTCAAAAATATGAACACTATATAGGAATGAAAACAGGTTATATAAGAAAGTCGGGTTTTCAAATCTCTTTATTAAGGGAAAATAATGGAAAATATCTTTTAGGTATTTATTTTGGCGGTAACTCAGCTAAAGAAAGAAATAATAAAATTAATTATCTTATGGGCAAATACATGAAAGATACAAAATCTAAAATTGCTATAAAATCTACTAAAAAAACAATTAAAGAAAAAAAATATTTAGTACAAACATCATCTTTTAAAAAAATAAGTCTATCTAAAAAACATATATCTTTTCTAAAAAATAAATTAACTTTTTTAAATGATTACAATCATAACATTACAAGAAATGGTAGGTATTTTACTACCTATATTGAGTTCGTAGATAGGAAAAATGCAAATTTTATTTGTAATGAAATTAAAAAAAATAAATTAGATTGTCTTATAAAAACTATCTAACTCTCTTAAATCAAGATTAAATTTTTTAAAAATATTAATTAACTTCTCTATTTCTGTTTTAAATAATTCATTTTTAAAATGCTCTAATCTAAAAACTAAACAATTTTGAGTATTTGAAGCTCTTATTAGAAACCAAAAGTCTGATGACTCAACCCTAATACCATCTATTTCAATTAAGTTTTCACCTTCATAGATTTTTTTTAAATTTGAAATTATATATGCTAAAAGTCCAAATTTCTCAGACTCTTCGCAATATAATTTTACCTCTGGAGTAGATAACGATTGTTTATAAGGTTTTAGAATTTCGCTAAGAGTATTATTTGAGTTATTTAAAATATTAATAAATTTTAATGATGCATAAATAGCATCATCATATCCATAATAACCGTATTTATAAAAAATATGCCCGCTCATCTCACCTGCTATATCTGCATTTTGACTAACTATCATCTCTTTTATTAAAGAATGACCTGTTTTAGACATTAATATTTTAATTCCATTTTTCTTTAAGACGTCAAATAAAATTTTACTACATTTGACATCTGCTACTGCAATTAAGTCATTTTTTTCTTTCTGCAAATCTAAAGCCAATAACAAAAAAATCATATCTGAATATACTAAATTACCCTCATTATCAATAATTCCTACTCGGTCACCATCACCATCAAAAGCAATACCCAGATCAAAAGAATTTTTTTTAACAAATTCTGATAGCTGAACTATATTAGATTTTACTGTTGGATCAGGATGATGATTTGGGAATGTCCCATCTATAGATTGGTTAAATAAAATGTTAGTTCCTCCAATTGTATTTATAATTTTATTGATTATAGCACCTATAGCACCATTACCTGGGTCCCAAGCAATTTTTAGTTTATTGATATTAGAAAACTTATTAAGTATTTCGTTATGATAAGGTGTTAATGGGTCTTTAAACTTGATATTTTTTTTCTTTTTATCTAGATCTGAAGTATCTATGTCATTTAAAGACTTAATTGAGTCACCAAAAAAAGGTTTATTATTAATAATCATTTTTAATCCGTTGTATTCTTTTGGATTGTGAGAACCTGTGATCATAATCAGATTTGGAATTTTATAATATTTGCTTGCAAAATAACTTATTGGCGTTGGTATTAACGATATATCTATTACTTCGATGCCATAGGAAATAAAATTATCAATTAAAGTGTTTTTAATTTCTAATGAGGAGGCCCTGCCATCATGCCCAATAATTATATCAAATGAATTATTTTCTTTTAATTTTTTTGAAATAGCTAAGGCTATCTTAGAAATATCTTTAAGCGTTAAAGATTTTCCATAAATACCCCTAATATCATACTCTCTAAGAATTTCAGGATTTATCATAAATTTAATATATATGTAGCTATTGATAAGAACGATAAGAAACCAAAAACATCAGTGAAAGTTGTTAAAATAATACCTGAAGCAAGTGCTGGATCTATTTTTAATTTATTAATAGTAATGGGAATAATAATACCTACTAAACAAGCAAATCCCAAGTTTACTAATATTGCAAACGATATGGCTAAAGCAAGATTAGCACTATCAAACCAATAATATGTTATCATCCCCATAATCAGTGAAAGTGCTAATCCGTTTAATGAACCAATAAGAAATTCTTTAATAATCAAACTCATATAATTCGAATTATTTATATCTTTAGTGGCTATAGCTCTAACGTAAATAGTCATTGCTTGGGTTCCCGCATTACCCCCCATAGAAGCAACAATAGGCATTAGAACTGCTATGGCTATCATCTGTTGTAGTTGATCTGCATAAATATCAATCACATAAGATGCTAAAATAGCGGTTAGTAAATTTAAACCTAACCAAATAAATCTTGAATAAGCAGAGGTAATAGTACCTTTGTAAAAATCATTAACAAACAATCCTCCAAGTTTTCTCATATCATCTTCAGATTCTTCATGATCAATTTCAACAACATCATCAACGGTCATAATGCCAATCATTTTATTATCATCATTAACGACAGGAGCAGAAACAAGGCCGTATTGTCTAAAGGAGTAAGCAATATCTTCAATAGAATTGTCATATCTTATAAGATGAATGTTTTTGAACATTAAATCTTTTAGTTTTCTTGATCTTTTAGATCTCAATATTCTTCCAGAAGGCACGTAGCCAATAGGGATATTATTATTATCTACAATAAAAACATTATAGAAATCCTTTGGTCCCCTTCTTGTCTTTCTAAGGTTATCTATTAAGCCTCCAACCGTCGTATCAGATTTAACTGCTAGATAGTCTCTATTCATCAATCTTCCAGCAGAATTTTCTTCATATTTTAGACTTTCTTCAATTCTTTCACGTTGCTGAGTTCCTAATTTTGACAAAATATTGACTAATTCTTGAGTCTCAAAATCGCTTAGAATTTCCACAGCATCATCTAAATCTAAATATTGTATTAGTCTTACCAGTTGTTTATTTGGTATCATTTCAAGAATTAGATCTCGATTTTCTTCTCTTAAATAGGCTATAAAATCAGGATGAAAATATTTAGTATGAGTTTTAAGTATTGAGGATTGATCGTTTGTAGGTAAACTCTCTAATTTATCGGCTTGATCCGCAGGATGCAGGCCTTTTATGGACTCAATGTATAATTTTTTATTTAACTTTGTCATTTTCAAATGGTGCGGACGAGAAGACTCGAACTTCCACAGGATTATATCCCACAGCGACCTCAACGCTGCGCGTCTACCAATTCCGCCACGTCCGCAAAAAATAAGGTCAATAATTAATAGTTAATGGTTAAAATAAAACAATTAAAAGGTTATGTAAACTATAGTGACACACTAATTAAAATGGAAGAATTAGTTAAAAAAGTGTCTGAAGATATAAATAAAGAAGAAATTTGGTTTTTAGAGCATAATAAAGTTTTTACAGCAGGAAGCTCAACACCTAAAGAATTTAATAAGAATAAAATAAACAATATAGAAGTACTTAAGGTCAATAGAGGCGGAAAAATAACATATCATGGACCTGGTCAAATGATAATTTATCCCATCATAAATATAAAATTTAGAAAATTAAATTTAATAGAATACATAAATCAAATTGAAGAAATATGTATTGATGTATTTCAAGACAATCAAATAAAATTATTTCGTAAAAAAGAAAAAAATAGAGGTTTATGGGTAAAAAGTAAAATTGGATTAAAAAAAATAATATTTATAGGTTTGAGATATTCTAAAGGAGTAATTCACCATGGACTTTCAATTAATTTTAATAACGACCTAGAGGATTTTAGAAAAATAGATCCATGCGGGCTACATAGAAGGGAAATTAGTAGTCTTAAGGAATTAAAAGTTTCATATAATAAAAATAAAATTACTAAAGAACTAAAGGAATCATTTACTAAAAAATTTGATTTAAATTTAATTTAAATTTATAAAAATTATCTCGATAGGAAAAAGATAATGATGTTGACATTAACATAAGATTACCATTACTTTTTTCCAAAAATTTTTTATCTCCCAATATAGGATTATCATTTAAATAAAATTGAAGTCTTATTTGATGCTTTCGACCTGTAATTAGTTTTATAAGATATACATTACTATAATTTGGTAAATTTATTTTCCGATATTGAGATTTAAGTATTTTTTTTTCATTATTTTTGTTGACTAATATCCCAGATGTTTTTTCAAAGGGTTTATTTGTTATTGCTATATAAAATTTACTAACAAGGTTGTCTTTAAATAATTTTGATATACCGGAAGCAGCAATTCTAGTTTTTGCAAAAATCATTAATCCAGAAGTATCTTTATCAAGTCTATGAACAATATATAAATTTTGTTTCAATAAAGATTCATATAAATCTTTTAGAGAGATATTTATTTTAGACCCCCTTTGAACTGCATACCCTCTGATTTTATTAATAATCAAAAAATCATCACTTTGAAAAATAATATGCTTGGTAAACTTTTTTCTATCTTCAATAGATAATTTTATGTTGAATTCTTTATCAGTTCTATAATCAAAGTTGTAATAAATATAAATAATATCTCCTCGATTTATAGCAGAATTAGCTTTAGACTTTTTATTATTAATTTTTATTTTATATTTTCTGATTAATCTTTGAATTAACGATAAAGGTATTTTTTCTAAGTACTGATATAAAAATTTATCTAGTCTATTATGATCTTGATCAATTTTAATTTTCAAGCTTTATACTTACCAGATAGAATAAATAAAAGAAAATAAAAGATAAAAAGATATTAAGTGTAAAGAAAATAAAAGCTTTTATAAACAATTTCTCATTCATAAGATTAAATAAGTCTATATTAAATGATGACAGAGTAGTAAAACTTCCAAAAAGGCCGATATATAAAAAAATATATATCGAACCATTAAATTTATTCAAAAATAATCCCGCTAAAGCTGAGCCACTAATATTCACTAAAATAGTGGTGATTGGAAGTCCAGCTATAGAAATGTTAAGTATTGATAAAAAATACCTTAGAGAAGAACCTAGCACAGCACCAAATATTAGTGCTAAGTATGCATTCATAAAAGAAATGAATTTATTTAACGAATTGAATTATACTTGTATGAGCGAAATCGCCAAATCGGTTACCCTTTTTTATAATTCTAGTATAACCACCATTTCTATCTTTATTTTGAGAAGAAATTTCATTAAATAATTTTTGGCAAGCTTCTTGATTATTAAAAAGCTTTGATAGTACATATTTTCGATTACTTAGATTATCTACTTTGGCTTTAGTGACCAACTTTTCTATAAAAGGTCTTAATTCTTTTGCTTTCTGTGTCGTAGTGGTAATAGTCTCATGTTTGATTAGACTAATTGATAAGTTTTTTAGTAGCGCTAATCTATGAGAAGATGTTCTATTAAGTTTTCTTTGTTTAAGACCGTGTTTCATTATACTTTAAATGGATCCTCATATTTTTTTGATAATTCTTCAATATTCTCAGGTGGCCATCCTGGCAAATCCATACCCATGGATAAACTCATAGATGAAAGAACCTCTTTAATTTCATCTAAAGATTTTCTTCCAAAGTTTGGAGTTCTTAACATTTCACCTTCAGTTTTTTGAACCAAATCACCTATGTAGAAGATATTGTCATTTTTTAGACAATTTGCAGATCTAACTGATAATTCTAACTCATCAACCTTCTTTAAAAGGTTTTTATTAAATTGAGGTTCTTTGGATGACTGTAATTTTTTTCTATCATCTTCAGAAGGCTCTTCAAAATTAATAAAAGGCTTTAATTGATCTTGAAGGATTCTAGCAGCTAAAGCAGCTGCATCATCAGGAGAAACAGTGCCATTAGTTTCAATATCTAGAATTAACTTGTCAAATTCAGTATCCTGTCCAATTCTTGAATTTTCTACGTTAAAGGCAACCCTTTTAACCGGACTAAAAGTTGCATCAAGTATAATTTGTCCAACGCTTTTGCCCTCATTGTCTTTATTTTTTTCTGCTGAGATATAACCTTTATTAACATCTAGAAAGATTTCTAAATTCACTTCTCTGTTTGAGTCTACATTCATAATAACTGTATCTTTATCAACTATTTCAACTTCAGGATTTTCATCAAAATCAGAAGATAGGACCTCTTTTGGACCTTTAACATTTAAAGATAGCTTTTGAGTGTGATTACTTTTTGAATTGAAAGTAACATTCTTTAGATTCATGATGATATCAGTTACATCTTCTCTAACACCCTCAATAGTAGAAAACTCATGAAGAACTCCATTGATTTTTATTGATGTTATGGCAGTACCTTGAAGTGATGATAAAAGGACTCTTCTAAGAGCATTACCTAAAGTTGTTCCAAAACCTTTTTCTAATGGTTCAATAACAACGGTACCAAACTTTTTATTATCACTTATTTTGTAGTCAACTTTATTAGGTTTAACTAATGTAATCCAATTGTTTTCTATCAATTTTAACTCCTGTTAATTAAGTTATACTCTTCGTTTCTTCTTTGGTCTGCAGCCATTATGAGGCAACGGCGTAACATCTTTAATGTTATTAATTATAAAACCAATATTTTGAAGCGCTCTTAGTGCAGATTCACGACCAGAACCCGGACCTTTCATTAAAACATCCAGTTTTCTAAGCCCTACATCATACGCTTTTTTTCCAGCTGCATCAGTTGCGATTTGAGCAGCATATGGTGTAGATTTTTTTGATCCACGAAATCCCATTGATCCACTAGAAGACCATGAGACAGCATTGCCGCTAACATCAGAAATAGTTACGATAGTGTTATTAAATGAACTTTTAATATGAACAACACCATTTTGTCCAAAACTTTTTTTTGATTTTTTCTTATCAGAAGATTTTTTTTCGTTTTTTGCCATGATCTATTTAGTTACTTTCTTTTTTCCAGCAATAGCAACTGCTTTACCTTTTCTTGTTCGGGCATTAGTGTGAGTTCTTTGACCTCTAGTAGGTAATTGTCGTCTATGCCTCAAACCACGATAACAACCTAAATCTTTTAATCTTTTTATGTTTTGTGAAACAACTCTTCTTAGATCACCTTCGACAGTATAGCTTTCATCAATTGATTTTCTAATCTTAGCAATTTCATCTTCTGAAAAATCTTTAATCCTTTTTGTATGATCAAGACCATTTGCTTGAAGTATATCCATTGCAAATTTTGGACCAATGCCATGAATATATGTAAGAGAAACTAAAGCTCTTTTGTTTACCGGTAAATTAACGCCTGCTATTCTTGCCAATTGAGATCTCCTGAAGGGGTGAAATTATTAAAAAAGCTTTTAAAAGTCAATACAAAATACATTAATTTAAACCAAGTTTTTCAACTATTTTTTGACTGATATGTGAAATTTCATTATTTGCATCTATATCTATTACTTCATAAAATTGAGACAATGAGTTGATAATTTCTGCATGAGATTGTTTATAAATACCAAGTCTTTTTTCAAAAACACTATCATCAGCTCGAGATTCTTCTTGTGATCGTTTCTTAATTCTTTGAAGTAACTCCTGGTCAGAAACTGTAAAGTTAATTACGTTAATATCATCTTCATTGAATATATCTTTTAAAGCTATGGCCTGCACAGAACTTCTGGGATAACCATCAATCAATAACTGTTCATTTTTTAAAATTTCTACTTTTTCCTTAAGCACAGATATAACTATTGTGTCTTCAATGAGATCTCCATTATCCATTTTTTGTTTAATTTCATCTCCTAATATACTCCCATCACTAGATTTTTCTTTTAATAAAGAGCTAACTGTTAACAAATGAAGATTGGGTAGCTTTGTATCTTTTAAAATCTGCGCTTGTGTGCCCTTTCCCGATCCAGGTGGGCCAATAAAAACTATAACCATTTACTTTTGTATAACTTATTTTTACTAAGAATTTTTTCATATTGTGAAGTGAATAAATGTGTTTGTATTTGGGAAAAAAAGTCCATAGCAACAACTACTACAATCAACAAACTAGTGCCTCCTAAATAAAAAGGAACAGATAATCTTGCAATTAAAAATTCAGGGATTAATGCTATTAATCCTAGATAAATCGCACCAACAAAAGTTAATCTGTAAATAACATGCTCTAAATATTCAGCCGTCTGCTCTCCAGGTCTATAACCTAATACGAAACCACCATTGTTTCTTAGGTTGTCTGCTTGCTCTTTAGGATTAAAGACAATACCAGTATAAAAGAATGCAAAAAATACAATAAGACCAAAAAAGAAAGCCATATATAAAGGCTTACCATGGGAGAGGTAAAAACCTAGGCTCGATAAAAACCCTGTACTCTCGGGAGAGAAGTTTGAAATTGTATTAGGGAATAATAAAAGCGAAGAGGCAAAGATTGCGGGAATAACACCAGCAACATTTACCTTAATTGGTAAATATGAAGATTGTCCACCAAATACTTTATTACCAACCTGTCTTTTTGGGTACTGCACTAGCAGTCTTCTCTGTCCTCTTTCAATAAAGACGATTATTACAATTAAAGCTAGAAGTAAAAAAATAATTGAAATAATTGCTATAGCTGAAAGTGCCCCTGTTCTGCCCAGTTCGAAAGTATTAAAAATAGCAAAAGGTAGGTTGGCCACGATACCTGCAAAAATAATAATTGATATACCGCTTCCAAATCCATGTTCAGTAATTTGTTCACCTAACCACATAAGAAATATTGTACCTGATGTCATTGTGATAATTGCGGATAGCTGAAAAAATCCAACGCTTCCTAATGTTGGATCAACTGTGTCTGATAGATTTAAAATACCATTAGATATTCCATAGCTTTGAAATAAAGCTAAAACTATTGTTAAATACCTTGTGTACTGTTGAATTTTTTTTCTTCCAGTAGTCCCCTGCTCTTTCAAAGCTTTTAAGCTGTCAAAAGATGATTGCATTAAAGTCATAATGATTGAGGCAGATATATAAGGCATAACACCCAATGTAAAAACAGACATTCTCATTAATGCTCCACCTGAGAACATATCAAAAATTCCTAATATACCATTTTGATGTTGTGAGAAAATTTGTTCTAGAACGGCAGAGTTAATACCGGGAACAGGAACATAAGTTCCTAATCTATAAACAATAATAGCAAAAAGAACAAAGCCAAGTTTTTTGAATAAACCAGAGCTCTTTATCGCTTCACTATAATCTATATTTGGTACTTTAGTGTTCATAAATCAAGAGTTAGGATGCAGATCCACCTAAATCTTCAATTCGTTTTTTTGCTCCAGGGGTAAATTTAAAATCTTTAAATTGAAGTTTTTTCTTAAATTGAATGGAATCGATTATCTTAATTGATTTTTTTTGATCTTTTTTCTTTAAAAAACCACTTTCAACCAGCAGCTTCATATCAACTAAGGAGTCATCATTAAATTTGTTAAAACTTATAAGAGATAATGATAGTGAATTAGATCTTAATTTTTTTATCGAATTAAAACCTCTCTTTGGAGTCTTTCTATAAATTGGCATCTGTCCACCTTCGAAATTTCGGACAGCTACGCCAGATCTAGATTTTTGACCTTTATGACCTCTACCAGCTGTTTTACCTAGTCCAGAGCCGACACCCTTACCTTTTCTTTTTCTGTCCGTATTTCGTTGTTTTGAAAATTTGTTGAGCATTATTAATTTTCTCTTTTACTAATAACTGAGTTAATTTCAATATTTCTTCTAGCGGAAACAGATTTTGGTGTATTAATCATTCTTAAAGCTTTAATTGTCGATCTTACAATATTATGAGGATTTTTAGTTCCAATCGCCTTAGAAACTACATCTGAAATACCTAAGGCTTCAAAAATAGCTCTTGAAGGACCGCCAGAAATAATACCTGTTCCTTTTGGAGCAGATCTTAGGATAACAGTGCTTGACGAAAACTTAGCCTTAATATCATGGTGAATGGTTCTACCTTCTCTTAAAGGTATTCTAATCATGGTCTTTTTTGCTTCTTCTGAAGCTTTTCTAATTGCCTCTGGAACTTCTTTTGCCTTACCAGAACCAAAGCCCACTCTGCCTTGACCATCTCCACTAACTACTAAAGCAGCAAAACCAAATCTTCTACCACCCTTAACAACTTTAGAAACTCTTCTTACAGATATAAGTTTTTCTATGAATTCTTTATTTGCATTATTATCTAACATTAAAAAGTTAATCCCTTTTCCCTTGCCGCATCAGCAAGAACTTTTAATCTACCGTGATATTTGTATGGCCCTTTATCAAACTTTACTTCTTTGATGCCTTTTTCAATAGCTAACTCAGCAATTTTGTCTCCAACCAGTTTAGCTATATCTAGTTTTTTTTGACCCTCTGACTTAGTAATTTTAACAGAAGAATAAGAACATAGTGTTTTATCATTTTCTTCAGATAAAACTGATGCATAAATATGTTTAGAAGATCTAAAAACCAATAATTTATGTTTTTTAACATTGGAAAGTTTTTTTCTTATACGTGATTTTCTACGATCAAAGCGAACTTTATCTTTATTCATTATTTTTTCTTTCCTTCTTTTCTATAAACTTTTTCACCTTCATATCTAACACCCTTACCCTTATAAGGCTCAGGTTTTCTGAATGATTTAATTTCAGCAGCTACTTGTCCGACAAGTTGTTTACTTGTACCAGTAACAGAAACAATATTCTTTTCTACTTTAATAGTTATTCCTTCAGGGATTTTAAAGTTTATATCATGACTATAACCTAAAGATAAGACTAGTATTTTCCCACTAACATTAGCTTTATAACCAGTACCAATTAATTCTAATCTTTTTTCAAAACCTTTAGTGTTACCGATAATTTCATTTTTTACATTTGCATAGACAGTACCAAGTAAAGCCTTATTTTCGCCTGTGAAATGTAGAAGGTTATCTTTCATATCAATTAGAATTCCATCAGGCAATGTAGTCATTGACTTACCTAATTTACCTTCAAAATTTATAGTATTATTGTTCAAAGAAATTTTGATGTCTTCTGGAATATTAATTGGGTTTCTTGCAAGTCTAGACATTCTTTAAAAAACGCTTATGAGCACTTCTCCCCCAACTTTTTGAGTTCTTGCATCTGTATCAGACATAACCCCTTTAGATGTTGATAGAATAGTTGTACCTAACCCACCAATAGTTTTAGGTATATCCTCAACTGAACTATAAACACGACAACCTTGTTTTGTAATTTTTTCAATTTTGTTGATTAAAGGCGCACCTTTGTAATATTTAAGAGTAATTTGAATATCTTTTTTATTATCACCAATAACCTCATAACTATCAATAAAGCCTTCGCTCTTAAGAACGCTGCAAACATTAACATTTAGTTTTGAAAATATGGCTTTAACAGAAACTTTGTTAGCTTTTTGACCATTTCTTATTCTTGTAATCATATCTGCTAGAGTATCACTCATTTACCAACTCGCTTTCGTTAAACCAGGAATCTGGCCTTTACCTGCCATATCTCGAATGGCGATTCTTGATAAATTAAATTTGCTATATACACCTCTAGGTCTACCAGATAAAAAGCATCTATTTCTAAATCGAATTTTAGATGAATTTCTTGGTAAAGACTCTAATTTCATTTGAATTTTCACTCTTTCTTCAAATGGAAGATCTCTATTTGCAAGTTCTTTTTTTAATTTTTTTCTTTTCTCACTTAATCTATCGATTAAAGTTTTTCTGTTTAAGTTTTTTTGTATTGCGCTTTGTTTTGCCATGATTAGTTTAGAAATGGAAAGTTAATTAATTTTAAAAGTTCATATCCCTCTTTATCGTTATTTGCTGAAGTAGCGATAGTGATATCAAAACCAAATATATTTTCAACATTTTCAACGCTGATTTCAGGAAATATAATATGGTCTTTAATACCAATTGTGATGTTACCTTGTCCATCAAAAGATTTTTTAGAATAGCCTCGGAAGTCTTTAATTCTAGGCATAGCAATATTTACCAATCTATCATAAAACTCTTTCATAATGTCTTTTCTTAAAGTTACTGATAAACCTACAGGCATACCTTTTCTAATTTTAAATGATGCGATCGCTTTTTTAGAGAGGCGTACAATTGGAGCCTGACCAGTAATTAGTGAAAGATCTTTTTTCATTTTTTCTATAGCTTTATTGTCTTCTTTAATTTTGCCTATACCCGCATTAACAACAATTTTGGTAAGCTTTGGAACAGCCAACTTATGGGGTATTTCTAAGCTTTTAGAAAGTTGATCTGAAACATTAAATAAATCTTGGATTGATGACATTAGTATTTTTCTCCTGAAGATTTTAAAATTCTAATCTTCTTACCGTCCTCAATTTTAAAACCAATTTTTGAAGATTTTTTATTTTTTGCATCATAAGCAAGAATATTGGAAATATGTACTGGCATTTCTTTATCTATAATGCCTCCTTTAGAGTCTTGAGATGGCTTTTGATGTTTTTTACTAATGTTTACTCCTGAAATTACAACCTTATCAGTGGCGTTAATTACTTTTGATATTTTACCCACTTTGCCCTTATCTTTACCAACCTTGACAATAACCTCATCTCCTTTTTTGTATTTTTTAATCATTATAATACCTCAGGAGCCAAACTTACGATTTTCATCATATTTTTCTTTCTAAGCTCTCTTGTAACAGGGCCAAAAATTCTAGTTCCAATTGGCTCATTTTGTTTATCTAGTAAAACTGCAGCATTTGAGTCAAATTTAATTGAAGTTCCATCTTCTCTTATTAAAGGCTTTTTAGTTCTGACTATAATTGCTCTTTGAACTTCACCCTTTTTAACTTTGGATCTTGGTATCGCATCTTTGACGGAGACAATTATAATATCCCCAATTCTAGCATATCTTCTTTTTGATCCGCCAATAACTTTAATACAACTAATAAGTCTAGCTCCAGAATTATCAGCAACTTGTAAATTAGATTCAGCCTGGATCATTTATTTAATAACTTCCCATGATTTACTTTTAGAAATTGGACGAGTTTCTTGAATTTTAACATTATCACCAATCGATATTGCATTATCTGCGTCATGTGCAAGATATTTTTTTGAAACTCTCATAATTTTTTTATAAATAGGATGGGTTGTTTGTCTAGTAACAAGTACGGAAACAGTTTTGTCACCTGATTTTTTTACAACTTTACCAATAAGTATGCGCCTAGGCATCTTTAGACATCCTTTCTTTAGTTAAATGAGAGGCAATTTGTTTTTTAACTTTCTTAAACTGAGAGGTATCAGTTAATTGACCACTTTTTTTCATAATCTTTAAATTAAATAATTCCTTTTTTAAGTTATTTATATCTTTATCAGCCATTAAAATTGATCCAATGATACAAAAGTTGTTTTTACAGGTAATTTAGCTGATGCAAGTTCAAAAGCTTTTTTAGCAAGATGTTTATCAACTCCATCTACCTCAAACATTATAGTTCCAGGCTTTACTCTACATACCCATCTATCAATAGAGCC
>SGZV01000006.1 GCA_004321805.1 alpha proteobacterium HIMB59
ATTATGTAATTCAATTTTGACTCTTGTCTATTCAAATTTGAGTCTAAAAACCTATATTCATTGTAAGATCCGTTTAATTTTAATTTATTGTAGCTATTAAATCCTTTGAAGTTTTGGTTTATTGATAAGATATTATTTAAGTTAAAAGAATGATTTTCTGATGGATTAATACTGCTAGACTCATCTCTTCTTAAAATTCTATAATCAAAATTAAAGTTTAAATCATTTTCATTCGATAATAGAAATTGACTACTATATTGTATAGAAGGAGAAAGAGGAACTTGATTAATATCAGTTGTATCAAAAGCACTTACTGATGAAATTTCACTTTTCAAATAGTCATTATTTTTGAGTAAGTTGAAATTTTCAGACTTAATATATATATCTTCAAAAGTAATAGGCTGTGTATTGATGGATCTCGTTGCAGATACGCTATTAGTAAATAGGCCATTTGTTGAAATAACCATATTTTTATTAATAACTTGTTTGGAATTAAATTTTACTGATGAAGCTATTATTTCACTACCTTCGTTTTTTAAATTATCTAGTGTAATCTCTGTATTTCCACCGCTGCTTTTAAGATTGAATTCAGTTGAAAGTTTATATTTGTTAACAGACTCGAAATCGTTATTTAAATAAATTGTTGGAGTGAAAGTTAAGTCCATATTTGATTTTAATGGTAAATAATATGGTGCTTTTACAGCTGTATCCTCTCCTACCGTAAACTCAATACTTGGAGTTAGAAATCCTTTTTGCCTTGGTGCCTCTGAGCCATAATGAGAAAAATAAGGTAGATAAAATAATTTATAGTCAGCAATTTGTAAAAATGTGTCGTAATGCGTAAATTTATCTCTTTCAATGTCATATTCAGTTTTGTCTATTCTTAAGGACCATGTTGGACAATTAAAAAAACCCTCAATTTCACAAGGAGTTAAAAAATTATTATAAAAAATCAGATTATCATCTTTTTTTTCAACTAAATCAGAGTCAATTTTTAAATCATCATTATAAATAAAACTAATTTCATCTGCTTTAAAGTTGTTAAAATTTGTATCTCCTTTTAAATTTTTTCCACTTAAAATATTTAAATCTTGGTATAAATAAAAATTACCAAATACTTCAATTTCATTTGTGTTGTAATTAATAAGACCCTTATCTATTTGGACATTAGTATTTTCAATATTTATTTTTGTACTTTCTGAGAGTTCGACAATATTTTCTTCTTCATTGTAAGTTATGTTACTGGTGTTAATATAAGTCTCCTTTTTAGTGTTTGCTAAAATTAATCCTTTAATAAAAAAGATAAAAAAAATTCCAAAAATTATAGTTTTATTCATATTTATAATATTTTATAAAAACTAAAATAAATACTGATAGTGTTAAAATACTAAATAAATGATTATATTCAGCCATGCTGCTTGTACCTATTATTAATGAATAAACCAATAAGACTAAACTGACAACGAAAGGAATTAAGAGATTTTTCTTTTTATCTAAATATTCTCTGTTTAGGAAAATAATAATTAAACACCAAAAAAAAATCATAAAGTATAAAAATCTAATAAAATCATTTAATTTAATTTCATTTTTACTTTCAAAGTTTTTATAAACAAATTTCTGATTATCATATTTATCAAAATCTTTAATTATTGTGATAGGATTGTTAAGCCTTGTAATTTCTTCATTAAAATATTTAATTATATTATTGGCAACAAGCTTTCCCTCAAATAAAGACAGGTCATCACTAAATTCACCCACTGATATTCGATTATCTTTTAATGTATATCTTTGAATTTTATTAATTTTTGACTCTGCTAAATCAATTCCCTTAAGTACCAAAATTGATTTACCGTTAGAATTCTTATCAATGATGATTTTTACATCTAAGTTTTGATCAAAGCCCATTATTTCATTTTTAAAATTGGTGAATATTGATGAGAATTTTTCCTTATTAATTTCAATATATGACGACATGAGCACAATTGGAAAAAAAACCAATATTAATTTTAAAGAATTGAAGTATTCTTTGATTATTAAAATCTCATTATTTCCTTTAAGTACTATCAAAAATAAAATTACAGATAAAAATATTAAAAATGATGGTATTAGAGTCATTATTTCTAATACATTTAATAAACTTACAATTAATATTTTAGAAAAAATTATATTTTCACCCAAATTACCAAGTAAGGAAAAAACATAAAATATAAAAAAAGATACAGATACACTTAATAAAAATGAAATGAAAAATTTAATATATATAAATTTAATCAATTTCATCTTAATATCCTGAGGGCTATCAATATAAAAATTAATAAGTTTAATAAGCTTAAAACAAAATAAGCTATTGTTTCAAAATAATTGTTATTAAATAAGTATATCAGGTATGAATTAAAAATTTGCAAAATTAAAAGAAAAGTAAATATAATAATAAAATTATTAATCAAAACCTTTTTAAATCTATACATAAAAATTATTTTCAAAGATAAAACTAAAATACATAAATTTACAAAATATTGAAAAATTCTATTATAACCATGTCCAATGAATTCTCTTTCATTGTGATTGAATAGCTCAAAGGTATTGTAATGTTCTTTATCAAAATATAATTTTTCGATTTCTTTATTTTGAATATTATAAATAAATTTTTTGAAATTTGTTTTTGTTATTTCCTCACTTTTTAGAGAGAGCCTTTCTCCATTATAAAAAATTAAATTAAAATCTTTTTTAGAAATTTCTAATTCTGCATACTGTGATTTTATAAGTTGGCTTTCTCTAAGAAATAGAGCCTCAACATCAAAAAAAACCCCATTATTATTTGATCTAAAAAAAATATTTAATTCACCATCTATGTAGAACTCATTTTTGTTAGGATTTCCCAACTTTAAATTATTCCTCAGTTCTAGTTCTTTAATTTTATATTTATGATAAGCACTTACAGAAAAAAACTCTTTATTTAAAAAATTTAATACAAATATTATTGCTATAATTATTAAAAATAAATATTTAAGGTCATTAAGCTTTAAATATTGTTTGAAGATTATAATTTCGTTACTTGAATTGAGTTTGTAATTTAAAAAAAAACTTGCTAGCAGAAGCAAAAAAGAACTTATTGGGCTAATAAAGCTAGGTAGTACTAAAATAGTAGTTTTTATAACATCCAATATTTGAAAAGAAATTGTATTTTGAAGATCAAGAACTCTGAGTATTTGAGATACCCATATTAAACCAATAAATATAAAGATACTTATTAAAATATATTTAAAAAAATTGAAAATTATGTAGTATTTTGCTCCTCCAACCATGAAAGCTAAATTTATCTCATTAAGTAAATCTAATCAAAGTATTAAATTATTTGTAGATATCCTAGATAAGTCTCAAAAAAAAAATAATTATCAATCTTTTAAATATAATAACAAAGAGCTGTTTAAGTATTCTTTTAATATAATCAACTCTCAATTAAATTTTTCAATTTTACCATCCGCAATTAATCAAAAGAAATTTTATCAAAAAACTATCGGTTCATTTATATTTGATCAATCAACTAAATACTCAGCTAATGAGGTAAATATTTATTGCACTAACAAACATTTATTAGATGATGTCATTTTTGGATTTATCCAAAAGGATTACATTTATTCTGTATATAAATCTGAATCAAAAATTACCAAATATAAAACATCTTTTAAATTACCAAAAAATTACAATCAACTTCTCAAATCTATTAATTATTTAAAACAATTAGTAAGTGAACCAAGTAATATTATTTTTCCAGAGTCCTTTGTAAGTCTTGCACAAAAAAACTTTAATAAAAAAAATATGAACACAAAAATTTTGAAAGAAGATAAAATTAAAAAGATTGGATTAAATTGCTTGTTAGCTGTTAGCCAGGGTAGTGCAAGAAAACCCAGAGTTATGGAGTTCTCTAATAAAAAATCTCCAAAAAATGTTGATGTTCTTTTTGTTGGTAAGGGTGTTTGTTTTGATACTGGTGGTATATCATTAAAACCTAGCGCTGGAATGGAGGATATGAAATGGGATATGGGTGGAGCCGCAGTAACTGCAGCTATTATGAAATATCTCAGCGAGATTAATCCTAAATTATCCTATGCAGGCATTGTGGGTCTTGTTGAAAATATGCCAAGTAGTACAGCATATAAACCGGGCGATATAATTAAATCATATAAGGGTATAAACGTAGAAGTTCTCAATACTGATGCTGAGGGAAGATTAGTTCTGGCTGATATAATTACATATGGATGTGAGGTTTATAATCCTAAAATAGTTATTGATTTTGCGACGCTTACAGGTGCAATTGTAGTTGCTTTAGGGCAGCATTATGCAGGTTTGTATAGTAATGATGATATTATTGCTGACAAGTTATATGACTCTGGAATTGATACTAATGAAAAAGTATGGCGAATGCCGCTTCACGATGATTTTGACAAAGAACTAAATTCACCATTTGTAGACTTAAAAAATATTGGAGCTGGAAGATATGGGGGATCAATTACTGCTGCTCAGTTTCTTCAAAGATTTATACCTCCTAAAACAAAGTGGGCACATTTAGATATTGCTGGTACAACATGGAAAAATAATGGAGATTTAATGAATAGCAAAGGTGCTACCGGTTTTGGCTTGACATTAATAGCAGATTTTATAGATACATATTTCAAAAAATAGGGAGTAATAATCATGGAACAAACTTTTTCAATCATTAAGCCAGATGCAGTTAAAAGAAATCTTATAGGACATATTAATCAAATTATCGAGGCTGCTGGATTAAATGTTATTGCTTCTAAGAAAATGTACTTAACGAAACAACAAGCTGAAATATTTTACTCAGCTCATAAAGAAAGACCTTTTTTTGATAGCCTTGTGAGCTATATGACTTCTGGGCCTGTTCAAGTTCAGGTTTTAGAGGGAGGCGAGGCTGTTTCAACTTATAGAAAAATTATGGGTGCCACAAATCCAGAAGAAGCTGAAGAGGGCACTATTAGAAAATTATATGCAGAGTCAATTGAAGCGAATTCAGTCCATGGAAGTGACTCTAGCGAAAACGCAAAAATTGAAATAAATTTCTTTTTTGCTGGCTCAGAGCTAGTATAGATAATCTATTAGTTTTTTATAAACGAACTGATGTTCAAGCTTTTTATGGGCTTTTAAAATCTCTTGTTCGTTAAAATTAGATATTTTTTTTCTTTTTTGGGAAATTATATCGCCACTATCTAAATCGTTTGATACTTTGTGAATAGTAAATCCATATTCTTTTTCATTATTTATTAAGATTCTCTTTTGAGTCATTAATCCCTTATATTTCGGTAATATCGAGGGATGAAGATTTATAATAGTATATTTATCAATTATTTTACCATTAATAATTTTCATAAAGCCCACTGAAAAAATTACATCGGTGCCTTTAAAATAATTTGATTTTAAATTAGGTACTTTTTCAAATAAATTAATTTTATATTCTTTTTTTTTTACAATTTTCTTAATTTCATCTGAGATTACATTATTACTAACAATTGAAATTATATAAAATTTTTCATTTTTTAAATTTTTAATTAAAATTTTATAAAGGTTAGATCCTTTTCCAGATATTAAAAAAGAAACTTTTTTTTTATTCAATCTCACCAATTAATTTAAAGTATGTTTTTTTTATAAAATATTTATAATTTTTTTTATCAATAACTATAACCATTCCTATTCCACAATTAAAAACTTCTTGTAATTCTTTTTTTGAAATTTCTATATTATTTTCAATAAATTTATACTCTTCAGGTAATTTTCCTATATCTAAACTAAAATTAATATTTTTTGGAATACTTCTTTTAAAATTAGCGATAAGGCCACCTCCAGTAATATGAGCCAATGCTTTAATTTTTTTTAAATCACTTATACTAATCAGTTGATGATAAAGTCTTGTAGGACGCATTAGCATATCTGATAATTTTTTATTATTAAAATTAGCAGATTTAACTTTAATTTTATTATCATTTATAATTTTTCTAATTAATGAATAGCCATTAGAGTGAAAACCATTTGATTTTATACCAATGATAAGGTCTCCTGATTTAATTTTTTCTAATTTTTGTTTGTTTTTAATTCCTACAAGAAAACCAGCCATATCAAAATGATTTCCTTGATATAAAGATGGCATTTCAGCTGTCTCTCCACCAATTAGCGCACAATTAATTTTTTTACATGCCTTAGTCAGACTTTTTAAAATTCCCGTATATTGTTTTGGATTAACTGAGCTACAGGCAAAATAATCCAAAAAAAATAAAGGAGAAGCTTTATTACAAAGTAAATCATTAGAACACATACCCAGTAAATCTTGGCCAATACCCCTATATTCGTTTAACTCTGCAGCAAGAATAGCCTTAGTTCCAACTCCATCAGTGGCAGAACACAAAGTAACGTCTTTGTTAACTTTATATTCAGCGCTAAATCCAAGCTTGTTACCTAAAACATTTGGGTTGTGAGTGGTCTTAATAAATTTTAAAGCTTGAGAAATTAAATTATCAGTTTTTATTACATCAACACCAGATTTTTTGTATAGTTTGCTCAATGAGGTTTATATTAATTATATTAAGTTTTTTGTTTTGTTTAAAAAATCTATCAGCTTATGAGCAAATTTCTATTCAAAAAACTGATTATTTAAGAAATTATTTAGACTTAATCGAGCATATTAATAACACAGTCTCATTAGATGATGCATCAGTATTTATTGAAAAAAATATTTATAATATAAATTTTAGTAAAGATCAGATTTCTTTTGAATTAGACATCGAGCAATTATCTCAAGAATTATATGATGAAAAATTAGTTTATAATCTCTTATTATTAAAATGTTCATTGAAAGAAAATTTTTATCAATTTAATCAAAGTTATCAAAATTGCCCTAATTTTAAAATAATTTCTTATAAAGAACAAAAATTTATTTATTTGAATTACCTAAATAACTATTATCGTATTAAAAAATATTCTAATGAAGACAATCTTCAAAATATTTGGATGAGCATGATTAATATTGATCAAAATATTAATGAAATTTTTATCAAACCTAATAACTATAATAAGTTAGTCAGCTACATAGGAACAGATCCTAAGATAGAATCATATGAAAATAACCTTGTAAAAGTCTCATTTAATAGCAATTATAGCAATGATAATATTCATTTTTTATTAAACTTTTTTTAGTGCAAAATTTTTTTGATTTATATACTGGTGATAATGAGATTATAAAATCTGTAGAAAATTCAATTCCAATTAATCTTTTAGAAAATGATTATAAATTTTCTATGATAGTTGGTTCAAATAAATCTGGTAAGACTTCTTTAGCAAAATCTTATTCAATGTTAAATCAAGCAAATCTTATATTTGACATACCAAAAAGTCTTAAGAATTTAAAAAAAACCTATTTAGATTTGAATTCATTAAATCTTGCTGATGAGAATTTATTTCATTTTTTACAATATTTTATATCTCAGGATATAGGATTAACTATATTCACATCCACTGACCCATTAAATGTTGATGAAAATCAAGCTATCATTGCTGATATTAAATCTAGATTGAGTTTATTTAACATTGCTAGAATAGAAAATCCTAATGACGAGTTACTTTTTAAATTAATACAAAAATTTTTAAAGAATATGTCGATTACAATCTCAGATAATCTAATTTATGAAATTATGAAATTTATTGATAGGTCATACATTGATGCATTTAATGCCTCTAAAACCATTAATCATTTGCTTTATGAGAATAACCATAATATTAATTTGTCTCTAATTAGACAATATTATGAACAAATATAGAGATTACTATTTAAAAGATATAAACATATCTTTAGTTGGAAAAAACATTACAGTCTCGGGCTGGGTCAACAGGTCAAGAGATCACGGAAATCTACTTTTTGTTGATTTAAGAGACTCAACTTCACTCTTACAGTGCGTGGTTGATAATTCATCAGACATATTTTCAAAATTATCTAAGGTAAAAAATGAAGATGTAATACAAGTCTCTGGTTTAATTACCAAAAGAAGTGAAGATACAATTAATCCTAATTTAGAGTCAGGCGAGGTAGAACTGCAAATTGAAAATTTTATAATTTTAAGTTCTTGCTCAAAAAACTTACCCCTAGAGGTAAATTCAGATAATGATTATGGAGAAGAAGTACGATTAAAATATAGATATTTAGATCTTCGTAGATCTAAGATGCAAAAAAATATTAAATTACGTTATGACGTAATTAACCATGTAAGAAAATTCATGAATAGTGAGGGTTTTATGGAACTAGCAACTCCTATTTTAACAGCCCCTTCTCCAGAGGGTGCAAGAGATTATTTAGTTCCATCTAGAATTCATAAAGGTTCTTTTTATGCCCTTCCGCAAGCACCTCAGCAATTTAAACAATTATATATAGCTTCGGGTATTGATAAATATTTTCAAATAGCTCCATGTTTTAGAGATGAGGATAGCAGAGCTGATCGATCTCCTGGCGAGTTTTACCAAATCGATATGGAAATGAGCTTTGCTACACAAGAAGATGTTTTAGATATTATAAGTAGGTTATTGTTTAATATTTTTGATAATTTTAAATCTCAAGGAAAATCAATTAACAGTCTGCCTTTTCCTTTAATATCATACAAAAAAAGTATTGAAGATTTTGGATGTGATAAACCTGATTTACGAAATCCATTAAGATTAGTAAATGTTACAGATTTTTTCAAAGGATCAGGGCTTCAAATTTTTGAGAGTCTTATTGATAAAGGGGCAATTGTTAATTGTATTCAAGCTATAAACTCTGATGGAAAAGCAAGATCTTTTTACGACAATTTAAATAAATGGGCTCAAGAACAAGGAAAAAAAGGTTTGGGATATATGAATTTTGAAAATTTAGAAGCTAAAGGCCCCTTATCAAAAAATTTTAATCCTGAAAAGTTAAGTGAAATGATGAAGGCCAATAATTTCAATAAAAAAGATGGCCTTTTATTTATTTGTGATATGCCACATGATGCATATGATTTTGGTTCAAAAGTTATAGCCAAAGTAGGAGATGAGCTAGAACTTATAGATAAAAGTAGATATGAATTTTGTTGGATTATTGATTATCCTATGTACGAAAAAGATCCGTCAACTGGTAAGATAGACTTTAGTCATAATCCTTTCTCAATGCCACAAGGAGGAATGGATGTATTAATCAATAATAATCCAATAGATATTTTGGCTTATCAATATGATATCGTCTGCAACGGAATTGAACTATCCTCTGGCGCAATTAGAAACCACCGTCCAGATATAATGAAAAAAGCATTTGAAATTGCTGGCTACAATGAAGAGACAATAAAGTCTAAATTTAGCGCCCTGTTTGAAGCTTTTCATTATGGCGTGCCTCCTCACGGAGGTTGTGCTCCTGGTTTAGATAGAATAATTATGCTTTTAACTGATAATGAAAATATAAGAGAGGTTATAGCATTCCCCTTTAATCAAAAAGCCCAAGATTTAATGATGAATGCTCCTGTTGATATTGAGGATCGGCAGCTAAAAGAGCTATCTATAAAAAAACTCTAACGATTAGCTTTTAGGATCTTTTCAACATCTTCAATCGTTAAATTCTCACCGTCATAATCTGGTGGAATCTTATAATTCATAATACCAATTTTAAAATAGTATTTTCCCGTTTTCCCTTTATATAAATTTGCTTTCTGCCTTCTTCTTTTGAGTACACCTATTTCACGAACTTTATTTGTAGGTTTATTTTTTTTTATATCTATTAACTCTATAGCTTGATCCAAACCAATTTCCAAAACATCAAACCTTTTCCCCAATGAAGCATAAATATCTAAATACTTAACATAGGGACCGTAAGCACCAATGTTAGTAATTACAGGCTCTTCTGTATTTGGATAATTCCCTAATGTTATTGGAAGTTTTATTAACTGACTTGCAATATTCATACCAATAGTGTTTTGGTCATAATGTTTAGGTAGTGTTACCCTTTTAGGCTTTTCCTCATCCATCTCCTTACCTAATTGCAAATAGTAACCATACGGACCCAGATGAACTGATATTTCTTTTTGAGAATCGGCATCAATTCCTAAAGCTCTAGGAAATGTAATAATTTCATCACCTTCTCTATTTTTAGGATTAATCTCTTTCACAAAGGCACCAATAGATATAGTGAATTTGCAAGTAGGGTAGTTTGAGCAACCAATAAAGCCTCCCATTTTTCCTACTTTTACACCTAAATTTCCATCGCAATTTTCTGTATTTGCCCATGAAGAACATTTAATATCAATATCACCCCCTATTTTTTTAAAAATTACAGGAGACAATTCATCATTAATGACATCTATAACTTCACGGTTGGGTTTTCCCATAACTTCATTTATGAAGAACTCAAAATCTTTCCAAAAATTTAATACTATTTTTTTCCATTCTGCTTTATCTGCAGCAACATCATCAAGTTGATTCTCTAAATCTGCTGTAAACTTATACTCTAAAAATTTTTTAAAATAGTTACATAAAAATACATTCACAACTCTTCCGCGATCATTCAGAATAAAAGATTTTCCACTCTTTAAAACATAGCCTCTATTAACTATTGTTTGAATTATAGATGCATAAGTTGACGGTCTTCCAATTTCTAGTTCCTCTAATTTTTTAACAAGGCTTGCATCAGTATATCTGGAGGGTGGAGATGTGAATGATTCTAATACCTCAACATCATCTACTTTGTATTTGTCATTTTCCTTTAAATTATCAAGAAGAGAAATTATTTGTTCTTCATCCTCTTCTTGAAGATTATAAACTTTTTTATAACCATCAAATATCAATTTTCCTAAGGTAGCTTTAAGGGTAATGTTTTGTTCTTCACATTCAATCTGGAGAGAGTTTTGATTAGTTTGTGCATTAGACATCTGTGAAGCGATTGTTCTTTTCCATATTAAATCATAAAGTTTAAACTGTTCTTCACTTAAAAATTGTTTGATGTCATCTGGCTTAATTGAAATGTCAGTTGGTCTAATGGCCTCATGGGCCTCTTGTGCATTCTTCTTCTTGGATTTATATTCAACAGGATCTTTAGGTAAATATTTGTCACCGTAGTCTTTTTGAATATTTTCTCTAAGTATATCAATTGAGTCTTTTGATAGAGTTATGCTATCTGTTCTCATGTAAGTAATGAGAGCTATTGTTTCTTTATTAATATCAACACCCATATAGAGGCCTTGGGCTATTGTCATTGTTTGACTTGCACTAAAATTTAATTGGCTATTAGCGGTTTGTTGTAAAGTTGAAGTGTTAAAAGGTGCTCTTGGCTTACGAAAAATGGTCTTTTCTTCAATTTTTTTGATAAAAAAATTATTTGAATTAAGATATTTTTTTGCCTTATTTGCTAAATTTTCATCTTTAAAAAATAATTTATCTACTTTTTGTCCTTCTAAAGTAGTAATTGTGGTATCAAGTTTTGCTCCATTAATTTGACCATGAACATTGAGTTTATAAAATTTTTCGGGTTCAAATTGCTCAATTTCAATTTCTTTTTCATATATTAAGCGAACTGCTACAGACTGAACCCTTCCTGCAGATCGACTCCCTGGCATTTTTCTCCAAAGTACAGGAGAAAGACTGTAACCAGCTAAGTAATCAAGACTTCTTCTCGCTAAATAAGCTGATACCAAATTATCATCAACTTTTCGAGCATCATCAAAGCTTTTTATAACCGCACTTTTAGTAATTTCATTAAAAGTAATTCTTTCAAATTTTTCTTTATCTATTTTTTTCTCAAGAGATTTAACTAAATGCCATGTGATAGCTTCACCTTCTCGATCAGGGTCCGTAGCTAAATATATTTTTTCATAACCGTTTGCTTTTTTTTCAATGTTTTCAAGCATCTTTAGTCCTGCTGTAGTAGTTTCCCAATTGAGCTCTACATCGCTATAGTCATCAGAAACTTTTACACCATCTTTTTTTGCTAAATCACGAAAATGGCCTACAGTTGCTATTACTTCAAAATCATTGCCAAGATATTTATTTATTGTTTTTGCTTTCGCTGGTGACTCTACAACTAATAAGTTCATTTTATAAATCTATCTTATTTTCCTGCCCTTTTATTAATCTCTTAATATTAGAAGAGTGTTTTAAAAATATTAAAACAAATAATAGAAGGATAATTCCTTTATTTAAGGTGCCATAAATAAAAATTAATTCGTATGATGTCAAAACAAATATTGACAAAAGAGCTCCAAAAGATGAAAGTTTGCTAAATTTTACGACTAAAAGCCAAATAATCATTGAAAATATTGTAGGTATTGGCATTAAAAGAAGATTGCCACCAAAAAAACAAGCCACACCTTTACCTCCTTTAAATTTCAGCCAAATAGGAAAAATGTGACCAATTATTGAAACCAAGAAAAAAATAAATTTATACTCATTGAATAGATTTGGATTTAAATACTGAATCATAGTTAATGCTATTATGGGTTTAATGGCATCTAGGATAAGTACTAAGATTCCTGCTTTTTTTGAGACACTTCTATAAACATTTGTAGCTCCAATATTTCCTGAACCAGTTTGAGTGATATCTTTATTTATTAGAATTTTAGTAATTATTTTTCCAAAAGGAACTGAGCCTATCAAATAAGCGAAAAATAATGAGATTATCATTATTTAAGTAAATATTTTAAACAAGCCATCCTAAGATAAACACCCATTTCTACTTGATTAAGGATCAAAGACTTAGGATAATTATCTAAAACATTATCACTAATTTCAATATTTCTATTTACTGGTCCAGGGTGCATAAGATAGGGTTTGCTTGAAAGATGCTCAGACAACAAACAATAATCTTTTTTAAAAGAGTTCATCATATTTTTTCCATTTTTTGGTATTCTTTCTTTTTGAACTCTAAGCATCATTAATACATCTAAATCATTAATTTTTTTTAAATTTTTATGGTAAATAATATTTGGGTTAATTTTATTAACCTCATTTTTATCAATAAAATAACTTGGTGCAATGAGATGTAACTTGTACCCAAGTTTTGTGAAAAGCTTGATATTTGAATGTGCAACTCGACTGTGTTTAATATCACCACATAATCCAATAGAAATTTTTTTATTTTTATAAATTGATTTAATAACACAAAAATCAAGTAGAGCTTGGGTAGGGTGTTCATTGGTGCCATCTCCTGCATTAATAACAGGAATATTTAAATGTTTAGAAATATTTTGAGGTGAGAAATTAGTTTTATCTCTAATTATTAATGCATCAGGTTTCATGCTAATAAGAGTATTCATGGTATCTGTAAATGTCTCGCCTTTAGATAAAGAACTCTTCTCAAAGTTTATATTTATAGAATTATATCCAAGTTTTTTTGCAGCTAATTCAAAACTTACTGTAGTTCTCGTGGAAGGTTCCAAGAATAAGTTAAAAATATTTTTAGAATTTTTTGCAACCTGGATTTTTTTAGAATTTTTAAATTTGATTGCTTGGTTGGAAATTAGATTGATATCTTTAACTGAGAGATCATCTATAGACGTGATGTTTTTATTTACCACTAAGGGAGTTTCTATACAAAGTTAAAAAATCATCAAGTATTAAACATGCGCTTTTCTCATGAGTGCTAATTTTAGATGTATTTTTTGCTGATTTATATGGCTTACTAGACAGCCTCTCATCAATGAAAAGAATAGGCAATGAGGTTATCTTCTCTATTTTTTTTGAAAATGTTAAGACATTTTCATTCATTTGTGATTCTGTTCCGTCAAAGTGATATGGCTTACCTATAACAAGCCCATAAATATTCTCATTAACTAAAATAACATTTAGTTTATTGAGAATTTCTTCTTCAGTAAATGTTCCATAGGGTTTCGCTATAATGTTGTTGGGATCACTGATAGCTATACCAATATATTTTAGACCAAAATCTATGCTAAGAAATTTTTTAGCATAATTATTGCTTACTAAAAAATCTGATATAGTATCGACGACCATTATGAGTGATATTGATATTAAAAGAATTTCTTATTTAGCAAAGCTAAAATTACCATTGGAAAAAGAAACATTTTATGCCAATTCTCTTAAAGATATCATCAAATGGGTAGATAATTTGAAAGAAATAGATACATCAGATGTTAAGCCTCTTCACAATGTCACTGAGTCTACTGAGTCCATCAGAGCAGATGAAATCAAAAAAGATAATTCAGTAGATGATGTTTTAAATAATGCTCCAGAAAGGGCCAATAATTTTTTTAAAGTTCCCAAAGTAGTTGAATAAGTGAAGCAATCAATTAGTCAAATTAAAAAATCCTTAATGGATAAAAAAATAGGAGTAGCTGAGCTTTACTCTGAATATGCTAACAAAGCAAAAGCTAATCTTAATAATAGCTATAATTATGTTATTGATGATGATGAAAATAAATTGTTCATTGAGCAATCTCAACAAAGATATGCCTCTGGTGATAATCTATCTTTGGATGGTATCCCTTTAGGAATTAAAGACCTTTTTTGTACTAAAGGAATTAAGACTTCTGCTTCTTCGAAAATATTAAGTAATTTTATCCCTCAATATGAGTCTTTTGTCACTAAACAATTATTAAATAGTGGATCAATTTTTATTGGTAAAAATAATTGTGATGAATTTGCTATGGGCTCATCCAATGAGACAAGTCATTTTGGCCCTGTAATAAATCCTTGGAGGAGCAAAACTTCACCAGACGATGATCTGGTGCCAGGTGGTTCCTCTGGAGGTTCTGCAGCAGCAGTAGCAGAGGGTTCATGTGTTGCATCAATGGGAACTGATACTGGTGGCTCAATTAGACAGCCAGCAAGTTTATGTGGAATAGTTGGGTTAAAGCCAACTTTTGGCTCTTGCTCCAGATGGGGGATCGTAGCGTTTGCTTCAAGCCTTGATCAAGCAGGTCCTCTCACAAATTGTGTTGAAGATGCTGGACATATTTTGAATGCCATCAATAAACATGATTTTAATGACACTACCTCCTCAAACCATAAAAGAGAAGATTATGTTTCGGAGATACATGAAAAAATGGAAGGCAAGATTAAAATTGGTATTCCTTCGGATTATTTAATTGATGTTAATCAAGATATTTTAAACCAAATAGAAAATACTAAAAAAGTTTTATCTAAACATGAAATAGAATTTATTGATGTAAAATTTACAACTACAGATTTCGCTTTATCTACATATTATATCATTGCACCTGCTGAAGCTTCATCCAATCTTGCAAGATATGATGGAATTCGTTTTGGGGTTCGTGAAGATGGGGAGTCTTTAGATGATATTTATCTTAACTCTCGAACTCAAGGTTTTGGAGACGAGGTTACTAGAAGAATTCTTATCGGTACGTATGTACTATCTGCTGGTTATTATGATGCTTATTATAGACAGGCACAAAAAGTAAGAAGACTAATCAAAGATGACTTTCAAAGAGTTTTTAATGAAGTTGATTTTATTTTAACCCCAACTACCCCAAATGAAGCGTTTAAAATCGGAGATAAGCTTGATCCAATTTCTATGTATAAAAATGATATTTATACTGTACCTACTAGCTTAGCAGGACTTCCTGGAATATCTATCCCCTCTGGTCTGAGTTCAAATGGATTACCGTTAGGCATTCAATTAATTGGGAACTATTTTAAGGAAAAACAATTGTTACAGCTTGCAGCTTTAGCCGAAAAGGAATTAGCGTTTAATGAATAATAAATGGGAAATGGTCATAGGACTAGAGGTGCATGCTCAATTAAAAACTTCTTCAAAATTATTTTCATCATCTCCAAATCAATTTGGTTCGGAACCTAATGAAAATGTCAATTTTATAGACTCTGGAATGCCCGGTATGTTGCCAGTATTAAATTATGGTTGTATTGAAAAAGCTATTAAAACTGGATTTGCTCTAGATTTTACAATTAATAAATATTCGGTTTTTGAACGAAAAAATTATTTTTATCCTGATTTACCTCAAGGCTATCAAATAAGTCAATTTGAATTTCCAATTCTTACTGAAGGATTCATTAATATAGATGCAGATGAAAGACAAAAAAAAATTAGAATTGAAAGAGCTCATTTAGAACAAGATGCTGGCAAAAGTATCCACGATATAGACCCAAAATATAGCTTTATTGATCTAAATAGGGTAGGAACTCCCTTACTAGAAATTGTTTCATATCCTGATTTATCCTCGGCTGATGAGGTTGTGAATTACATGTCATCATTAAGACAAATTCTGATGTACATAGATGTGTGCGATGGCAACATGCAAGAGGGATCTCTTAGAGCAGATGTAAATTTATCTGTCAGGAAACCAGGAGAAGATCTTGGAACAAGATGTGAAATTAAAAATTTAAATTCATTTAAATTTATAAGACAGGCTATCGAATATGAGTTTCAAAGACAGATTGAAATATTAGAAAATGGTGGCACCATTGAACAAAATACAATGTTATTTGATACTTCCTCTGGTGAAACAAGAGCTATGAGAAGTAAGGAGTTTTCTCATGACTATCGTTATTTTCCTGATCCTGACCTTTTGCCGGTAAATATCACTCAAGAACAAATTGATAAAATTAAACCTACTTTGGAAGAGCTCCCTCATGAAAAACTAGAGCGATATATAAATGAATTTAAAATAGAAAAGAATATCTCAAAAATAATAATTTCAGAAAAAGACAATACAAAAGTTTTTGAAAAAATGATTTCTGAAACTGATGTATCTCCTAAGGTAATAGCAAGTTGGTTAGTTGGAGATATATTTGCTTACGTTAAAGAAAATAATTTTGAAGTTCTTGATCTTTTAGATAGAACTAAATTAATTATGGATCTTTTAAAATTAGTTAGCGAGGATGTAATTTCTAACAAAGCGGGGAAAGAAATTCTTCCTAAGGTATTGTCTGGTGAGGGAAACCCAAATGAACTAGTCAAAGAAATGGGACTTGAGCAAGTCTCTGATACTTCTGAATTAGAAAAAATAATTGATGAAGCACTAGTTGGAGAGGATGAAAATATAGCTAAATTTCAAGGTGGTTCAGATAGAGTTCTAGGATACTTTGTTGGAAAATGTTTAAAGGCCTCAAAGGGTAAGGGTAATCCAAAATTAATTAATAAAATACTCATAGAAAAGCTCCAAAAATAAATTTGATTTCTCAAAAATCTCAATATTTGTGATATTATGAATGACAATTTAGATAATTTGTCTATATTTCGGGCACAATAATATCATGAAGCATAACTCACGGAGAGGTGGGTGAGTGGCTGAAACCAGCGGTTTGCTAAACCGCCGTATGACGCAAGTTGTACCGAGGGTTCGAATCCCTCTCTCTCCGCCAAATAAATATATGCATTTGGAAAAAAAAAAGACAGAATAAACAAAATGTTAAAAGGATCTATACCTGCAATTATTACACCCTTTTCAAAAGGGGAAGTGGATTATGACAGCTTTGAGAAGCTTTTAAAATGGCAAATCAAAGAGGGAATATCAGGGGTTACTGTCTGCGGTACAACAGGTGAGTCTCCAACTCTTTCTCATGATGAACATATGACGTTAGTTGAGTTTGCTATTAAAGTAGCGTCAAAAAAAATACCTGTAATTGCTGGTACAGGTTCAAATTCTACGAAAGAAGCTATTGAGTTTACGAAGCATGCCTATAAGTCAGGTGCAAATTATGGTCTTGTGGTTACACCCTATTACAATAAACCTAATCAATTAGGCTTAATAAATCATTTTAAAAAAATTGCCAAAGTCACTCCCTTAAAACAATTAATTTATAATATTCCCGGAAGAAGCATTGTAGATTTATCTTATGAAAGTTTTAAAGAACTAAATAAAGTTTCTAATATCGTTGGAATAAAAGATGCTTCTAATGATTTATCTCGCCCCTTAGTTATGCGTACATTTATGAAAAAGGACTTTAATTATATTTCTGGAGAAGATGGAACTATTGCTGGCTACTTAGCTCAAGGTGGTCATGGCTGTATATCTGTGACAGCTAACGTTGCTCCTAAATTAACTTCAAAGCTTCATCATTATTGGCAAATTAAAAATTATAAAGAGTTTGATAAGGTTAACTTAAAATTAGCCCCACTCTCTAAAATTTTATTCACTGAACCAAGTCCAACACCTGCAAAATATGCATTATCATTAATGGGAAAATGTTCTTCAGAGGTCAGATCACCTTTAATTGGACTCTCGAATGATACTAAGAGACAAATAAAAAAAATAATTAAAGATTTAAATTTTATTTAATTGGCTATTCAAAACCGTAGAGCTAAATTCGATTACGACATTAAAGAAATTTATGTTGCTGGTTTAGTTTTAGAAAGCAATGAAGTTAAACCCCTCAGGCATGGGAAAGCATCAATTCAATCTAGTTTCATAAATGAGCAAAAAGGAGAGATATTTATCAATAATTTTGAAATTATTCCTGATAAAAAAAACTTCGATTCCAAAAAAAAAATAAGAACAGTAAAAAAACTTCTTTTGAATAAAAGAGAGATTAGAAAAATTTTAGGTCTTTTAACCACAAAAGGGTATACAGCCATTCCTATGGAGATATTTTTCAATGAAAAAGGCCTAGCTAAAGTAAAATTTGGAGTAGGGGTGGGTAAAAAAAAATACGATAAAAGAGAGACTATCAAGCAAAGAGAATGGAGCAGGAAAAAACAAAGAATTATGAATTATTAATTATTCTCTTGAATTTTTTGTCAGTATTTCATATAAACCTTTCATGGCAAGAGTAACAGTAGAAGATTGTATTAAAAACGTAGATAGCTTATTTGATCTAGTCTTATTAGCTTCTCACAGAGCTAAAGTGCTTAATGCAGGCAATGAAGCTCAAGTTCCATTAGATAATGATAAAAGCACAGTTATTGCACTTAGAGAAATCGCAGATGAGAAGATTAGTGTTGATGACGTAAAAGAGGATATCATTAAAAGCTATCAATTAGTTCAGGAAAAAGAAGAAGAAAACGAAGATCATCTTCTTGAAGATTAAAAACTCATAATAGTTTATTATTTTAGCTGATGTTTCATTCCAGCTATTTTAAAGATAGTTATAAAGACTTTAAGTCTGCGCTTGAGTCCTATGATAAAAATTTTAATGAAAATTTATTCATAAAAGCTATTGAGGTAGCTGAAACTTCTCACAAAGATCAATTTAGAGCTTCAGGAGATCCTTATATTATTCATCCTTTTGAAGTATGTAAGTCCCTTATTGATCTCAAACTTGATACTGAAACAGTAATAACAGGTCTACTTCATGATGTTATTGAGGATACTACATATTCTTCTGATCAATTAACAAAAGAATTTGGTTCTTCAATTTCAAATTTAGTTGATGGTTTAACTAAAATTGATTTTTTAGAAGAAAAAAAAATAACTAAATCAGAAAAAGAAGCAGAAAATTTTAGAAAACTTCTTATTTCAACCGCTAAAGATATTAGAGTTTTAATTATTAAACTCGCTGATAGATTACATAATATTAAAACCATCCATTTTTTTAAAGATGTTGAAAAAAGAAAAAGGGTTAGCAATGAAACTTTACTAATATATGCCCCATTAGCTGAGAGATTAGGTTTCGAAAATTGGAAATCTACTCTAGAAAATATCTCTTTTAAAAATTTGCATGCAGATATTTATAATAGAATTAATGATAAAATTAATAATACCTTTAAAGACTTAGAGGACTCTTTTAAAGAGCTAGAGTCAATTATTGATGATCACCTCTCAAAAGAAGAAATTAAAACCAATATTCTTTATAGAAAAAAAAATCCTTATTCTATTTGGAAAAAAATAAATAAAAAAAATACTGATTTAAATTCAATATCTGACATTGCTGCGGTAAGAATCGTAACCAAATCAACAAGAGATTGTTATAAAGTCTTAGGTATAATTCATAGGAATTTTTCAGCTAAAGTTGGAAGGACTAAAGATTATATTTCTAATCCAAAGCCAAACGGATATAGATCTATCCATACAGATGTTATTTTTAATAATAAAATTTTTGAAATTCAAATTCGTTCTCGTGCAATGAATATGATTGCAGAAAATGGAATTGCAGCTCATTGGAGATACAAATACTTGAATAAAGATGAAGAAAATCAAAACATGTACGCTTGGCTAAGGGATGCGGTAAATTATGTTGAGGAAAAAAATGAAAAACATCTAATTGTTAATAGAACCTCACAACAATTTTTTGATGAGCAAATATATGTTTTTTCTCCTAAAGGTGACTTATATACGTTACCTACAGACTCTACACCTGTAGATTTTGCATATACTATTCATACGGATATTGGCGATAGGTGCTCTGGAGCAAAAGTTAATGGTAATGATGTGCCTTTAAGAACAAAGCTAATTAGCGGGGATCAGGTAGAAATTATTCTTGATGAAAAAACTTCAATTTCTCCCCTTTGGATTAGGTTTGTAAAAAAAGAAAAAGTAAAAGAAAAGATAAGACATTTTTTTCGATCAAAAAGAAGGAGAGAGTTTGAAAAATTAGGTAAAGAAATTTTGAAATATATAGCCAAAACAAAAAATATCGAAATAACAGAAACAATGTATTCTCAGATACTTATTCAAACAGATTTAAAATTTAAAAATAAACTTTTTGAAAGTATTGGAAGAGGGTTTTTGTCCAAAAAGGATCTAGATGCATTATTTAAAGAAATAGAAAGCAGTTTTGTTAAAAATATATTTAGTTCTAAAGACCATAATCAAAAAATTAATGTTACAAAATATGAAAATGGAATTGCTATAAATTTTGCTGCTTGCTGCTCTCCCATTAAAGGTGATGATATAATTTCTGTCATGTCATATGGTCGAGGTCTTGTAGTTCACAGCACAATGTGTGATAGTTTATCATATTATCATAAAAATAATTTCTATCGTTCGTATTGGGGGAAAAGTAGCTCACAGGATTATTTCAATTCACGAATAGAGATAGTAATTAAAAATCAACCTGGTGCACTTTTTAGTATAACTTCTATATTTGATAAACATAAAATTAATATAGAAAATATTAGAATAGCAGAGAGGAATAAAAAAAATTATACATTCATGATTGACATAAATATTGATAGCTCTGATAAATTAAAATTTTTACTCGCTGAAATGAAGACATTAAGTCAAGTTGGCAAAGTAAAAAGACAGTCTTTAATTAACTAATGAAACTTGGAATTAACATAGACCATATAGCTACTTTACGAAATGCAAGAGGTTTAAATAATCCCAGCATTTTAAGGGCTTTGGAGGTTTGCCAAAAATCTAAAGTCGATACCTTAACAGTTCATTTAAGAGAGGATAGAAGACATATAAATGACAAAGATGTAAGTCTTTTAAAAAAAAATTCTTTAATTCCAATTAACTTGGAGATGGCATTAACTGATGAAATGATATCTATAGCAAATAAAATTAAGCCTAAATTTATTTGTCTTGTTCCTGAAAAAAGAAATGAACTTACAACTGAAGGTGGTTTAAATTTAGAAAAAATTTCTCAAAAGAAATTAAATTTACTTTTATCTATATGTTCAAAGCATAACATACAATTAAGTGCTTTTATAAATCCAAAAATCAAGACAGTTGACCTAGCCAAAAAACTTGGTTTTTCTACAGTTGAGTTACATACAGGGTTTCTTGATAAGACAAAAATTAATCAAAAAGATGTTTTAAATATTAATAAAATAATTAAATATGCATATAATTTAAATTTAATTGTAAACATTGGCCATGGTTTAAATTTTAATAATATTAAACTTATCAAAAATAGAGATTTTGTTGATACGGTTCATGTGGGCCATTTCATAATTTCTGAGGCTATATTTACCTCTTTAAAAAGCACAATTTTGAAATTCAAAGGTTTAATTGATTAATGATTATTGGTAATGGTATAGATTTTATTGAAATTGATAGAGTAAGATCAATTCATAACAAATTTAAAAAAAACTTTATTAATAAATATTTTCAAAATGATGAAATTAAAAATTTTGAGTCGAGGGTTTTAGCTAACAACTTTGCTATTAAAGAAGCCTTCTCAAAATCATTAGGTCTTGGTTTTAGGAACCCTTGTTACCCTAATAATATCTCAGTTAGTAGGGATAATTTAGGAAAGCCTCTCATCACCCCCAGTTTAGAATTAAAAAATTATATGATAGAAAAATATGGAAACTTTGCTATTCATGTAAGTTTAAGTGATACAAAAAAATACTCAATTGCATCGGTGATACTTGAAAAAATTTAAAAATTCTTTTGTAAATAATATTAAGGCTCTTTTATGGGCTTTATTGATTGCAGGTGTTATCAGAACTTTTATTATCGAACCTTTTAAAATTCCCTCTGGATCTATGAAGCCAAATCTATTAGTTGGAGATTTTTTGTTTGTTTCAAAATGGGATTATGGCTACTCAAGATATTCTTTTCCTTTTGGTTTGGCTCCAATAAAAGACAAGTTATTTGAAAAATCTCCTAAAAGAGGGGATATCATTGTTTTTAAACTTCCTGGTCAAGAAAATATCAATTATGTAAAAAGATTAATTGGCCTTCCTGGGGAGACTATAAAAGTAGAGAATGGTAAAGTCCTAATTAAATATAAGAATTCAAATAGCTTTAAACAAATAAATCAAAAAAATGACGGTATTTTTATTGATACCCAGTATCAAAAACAAATCCAACAACTTATTGAAGATAATTATAAAATTTTAAATATTACCGATAATGGTCCATTAGATTTCACACCTGAGTATTTAATTCCTGATGATAAATATTTTTTTCTTGGAGATAATAGAGATAACTCATCAGATAGTAGGGTAATGAGTGGTGTTGGATTCGTTCCGAAAGTAAATATTATTGGTAAAGTTTGGTTTATTTGGTTATCAATTGATACAGGATTTTCTTTGTCTAAATTTTGGACATTACCTTTACATATAAGATATGATAGGCTTTTCAGAGTAGTAAAATAAGCTTTGAACAAAAAAGATATCCTTTCACAGATCACTAATATTAAAGGTTATGAAAAAAGCCTAAAACATGACAGCCTAGAAAAATCAAAAAAGAATAATAATAAACCGTTTCAAAAGTACGAATTCCTTGGAGATAGAGTTTTAGGGTTAATAATCGCTGAATTTTTAGTAAATAAATTTCAAAAAAATAAACTTGATGAAATCTCACGTAGATTTATTCATCTTGTGAACACAAATACGTTATCAAAAATATTTAAAAGGTTCAAAATACATGAAATTTTTAAACATCAATTAGATCCAAAATCTAATAAAAATTCAGTTTATGCTGATGCTTTAGAGTCTTTAATTGGTTTTATATATGAAAATAAAGGGTTGGATTTCACTCGAGACATCGTTCTAAGCCTTTGGAAGGAAGAGTTAAATACCTTGCCCCAAAAAGATCCCAAAACATTTATTCAAGAATACAGTCAAAGAAAGAATAAAATAATACCTACTTACAAACTTATAAATGAGTCTGGAACAAAACATAAACCAAAATTTGTTGTGTCATTAAAAATAGATAATTTTTATGTTGAGGGAGATGGCGTTTCCAAACAAAAAGCTGAAATTTCAGCTGCAAAAAAAATGATAAAAATAATATTTGAAAAATAATTTTGAAAAATATTCCTGCTATAATTACAGACGTACAAAATTTCAAAGATAATCATTTACTAATTTCAATTTTTTCAATTCAATATGGTAAAAAAAAGTTAGTTGTTTTTGGAGGCAAATCAAAAAAAAAAAATTCAAATTACGTAAAAGGTATGCTTAATGAAATTGAATTTAATGATGGCAATAATTGTCTCAATTCAAATAGCATACAAACCTTTAATTGGTTTCTTTATGACAAATATCGATTAAAGACTATTGACTATTCATGCTATCTTATAAGTAAGCTTTTATTTCTTCAAGATGATAGCTCTAGAGTAATAGAATATTATTCATCTTTAATTTCTAGAATGAACAAAAATCAAAACTATTTATCAGAGTTAATGTTGTTGGAACTAGAAATTTTAAAAACATCAGGCTATCAACCAGACTTTAACGAAAGCGTTATATCCAAAATTTTTCGAAATCATAAAATTATGAACTTTAAAAATAATGAGCAGATAATTAAAAATCTAGACAATAATTTAGAGTTACAATTTCTTTTTTTCGATTTTTTAGGGAGAATTATATCAAGAGTATTGATTAATTTGCATATTCATTTACCTTTTTCTAGAAATGATACAGTTAAAAGGAATTGAAAAGATTTATATAGCTTCAGATCATGCTGGGTATCCTTTAAAAGAGAGCATTATAAAAGACTATCTTATTAAAAAAAAAATTAACTTTTTCGATCTTGGAACTCAATCAGAAGATTCTGTTGATTATCCTAAATTTGCAAAGAAATTATGTAAAAAAATCAATTCTTCTTCCATGGGAATATTGATCTGTGGGTCTGGAATAGGAGTAAATATTAGTGCTAATAGACATAAGCATATCAGGGCTTCACTGTGTCACGATGTTGCTACAGCAAAAATCACTAGAAAACATAATGATTCCAATGTGATTTGTTTAAAAGGAAGACCTTTTGTAAAAAAAAATATCTTTGCTATGCTCGATGCCTATTTTAGTACAGAATTTGAAGAAGGACGACATAAAAGGAGAGTTAAACAATTATGACACTTAATGCACAATTTTTTTCGAGCAACTTAGAGCAGGCTGATAAAGATTTATTTGATAGTATTTCAAAAGAGCTTTCCAGACAACAAAATCAAATTGAACTTATAGCATCTGAAAATATTGTATCAAAAGCAGTATTAGAAGCTCAGGGATCAATAATGACTAATAAATATGCTGAGGGCTATAGTGCAAAAAGATACTATGGTGGATGTGAGTTTGTCGACATAGCTGAAAACTTAGCAATAGATAGATTAAAAAAACTATATGGATGCCAATATGCGAATGTACAGCCTCACTCAGGGGCTCAAGCTAATCAAGCAGTATTTCTAGCTTTAATCAAGCCAGGTGATACCATTCTTGGAATGTCTTTAGATGCTGGTGGTCACCTAACACATGGCTCGCGACCTAATCAATCAGGAAAATATTTTAATGCTATTCAATATGGAATAAATCCAGATACATCACTTATTGATTATGATGAAGTTGAAAAATTAGCTATTGAACATAAGCCTAGCATGATCATTGCTGGTGGATCTGCTTACCCAAGAAATATTGATTTTAAAAAATTTAGAGACATAGCTGATAAAGTTGAAGCATACTTACTCGTAGATATGGCTCATTACTCAGGATTGGTAGCAGCTAAGGAATATCCAGACCCACTTCCGCATGCCCATGTTGTAACATCTACAACTCATAAAACTATAAGAGGTCCAAGGGGAGGTATGATTTTATCGAATGACATTGACCTTGGTAAAAAATTCAATAGTTCAGTTTTTCCTGGACTTCAGGGTGGCCCACTTATGCATGTTATTGCTGCAAAGGCAGTAGCATTTGGTGAGGCTCTGCAGCCAGAATTTAAACAGTATATACAGCAAGTAAAAAAGAATGCTTCAGTTTTAGGAGAGGTATTAATGTCAAACGGTATTGATATCGTCACAGGTGGCACAGACTCTCATATGGTTCTTGTAGACTTAAGATCAAAAAAAGTAACCGGCAAAGATGCTGAAGAAAGTCTCGAGAGAGCAGGTATGACTTGTAATAAAAATGGAGTAGCAAATGATCCGAACCCTCCAACTATTACATCAGGTATAAGACTAGGTTCTCCTGCTGCAACTACTAGAGGATTTAAAGAAAAAGAATTCAAGTTCATCGGTGAAAAAATTTCAACATTAATTAATGCGCTGTCTTCCTCAAATTCAGATATTTCAATGACAGAAAGTTCTATTTTTAAAGAAGTAACTGATCTTTGTGCTAAATATCCTATTTATTAATCTATGAAATGTCCCTTTTGTGCTGATAAAAACAAAGAGACATCTGTTTTAGACTCAAGACCCTCTGAAAATGGAACGGTAATTAGAAGAAGAAGAATTTGTATTGAATGTAAGGGTAGGTTTACAACTCATGAAAGAATTCAGTTTAGGGAATTAGTTGTTGTAAAAAAAGATGGCGACAAAGTAAACTTTGATCGCGATAAAATAGCTAAGTCTGTTGAATTAGCCTTACGTAAAAGACCAGTCGATACGGACACTAAAGAAAAATTGATATCCAGGATAGTAAATGATATAGAGGGCATGGGTGAGAATGAAATTAGCTCTAACGTTGTAGGCGAGGCTGTGATGAGAGCTTTATTTACGATTGATAAAGTTGCATACGTTAGATTTGCATCAGTTTATCGTGATTTTAGAGAGACTAAAGATTTCGAACAATTTTTAGATACAATAGACAAAAAATAATTTTGTCAGCAAGCAACATTCATTCCAAATATATAAATTCTGTAAATAACCTCTCACTAAGAAATTTGGGGCTAACAGGAAAAAATCCTTCTGTAGCTTGTTTAGTTGTTGATTATTCAAAATCAATTAATGGTGAAGTATTAAGCTATGGATTGACCTCAATAAATGGATCGCCTCATGCTGAAATTAATGCTTTAAAAAAAGTTAATAAAAAACAAATTACTAATCAAACTTTTATGTATGTTAGCCTAGAACCTTGCTTCAAGTTAGAAAATTGCTGTGCTAAGAAAATAGCAAATAGTGGAATTAAAAAAGTTATTATATCCTCAAGAGACCCCAATCCATTAATTTATAATAAAGGTATAAATTTTTTAAAAAAAAATAATATTAAAGTCTCTATTGCAAAATACGGTTTGAATCAATTTAGTAATATCAATAAATATTTTTTTAATTTTTATAAAAGAAAACAGCCATTTGTTACTTTAAAATTAGCTATTTCAAAAAATAATTTTTCAAAAGATCTCAAAAATAAAAATATTACATCTTTTGATACCCAATATTTTATGCATAAGTATAGACTTTACCACGATGCTATAGCAATTGGTTATAATACTTATAAGGATGATAGTCCTCAGCTAACATGTAGATTAAATGGTGTAAATAAAAAGTTAACTAAATATATATTTTTTTCAAAATCAAAAAAAACTTTGAAAGGAAAATTTCAAGATTTCTATTCTTTAGAAAATATAAACAGATATTTTGATGAATTAGTTAAGGATAATGTTAAAAGTGTTTTAATTGAAGGGGGCATTAAAACATTCTCTTTTTTTTTAAAAAGTAATTGTTTTGACCAAATATTGTTGTGCAAATCAAATAAAATAGTTAGAGGTTCTAAAAAAAGATATCAGATTAATAAAAATTTGATAAAAAGACGATGCAATCTTATATCATCTATGACTTATGGCGATGACGTATTAGAAATTTATAATAATAAAAGATATGTTTAGCGGAATAATTCAGTCTCAGGGAAAAATTACATCAATTTCAAAATCTGATAAATTTCAATCTATCGAAATTCAATCAAATTTAAAAAAGTTTAAAATTGGCTCTTCTATATGTTGTTCTGGTATTTGTTTGACAGTTACAACAATTAATAAAAATAAATTTACAGCTGATGTATCTTTAGAAACCTTGAATAAAACAAATTCAAAAAATTGGAAAAAAGGCACAATATTAAATTTAGAAAAATCTTTAAGCATTGGAGACGAAGTATCAGGACATTTTGTTTTTGGTCATGTTGATAGCATAGGTATCTTAAAAGAATTAAAAATGGTAGGTAAAAGTTGGTTTATGAAAATAGAATTTCCAAAATATTTAAAAAAATATATCTCACCGAAAGGTTCTATTTCTTTGAACGGAATATCTTTAACTATAAATGAGGTAAATTCAAAAAGTTTTAACTGTATGATCATTCCTCATACTTATAAAAATACCGATATTAAAACTTATAAAATCAATCAAATATTAAATCTTGAAGTTGATATGCTTGCAAGATACGCTCATTTTTCAAACAAAACTAAATAATCAAATGTCAGATTTTGCTAATATAGAACAAATCATAGAAGATGCCCGTCAAGGCAAAATGTATATTCTTGTTGATAGCGAAGATCGTGAAAATGAGGGAGATTTAATTATCCCTGGTTCTTTATGTAAAGCCGAGCATATAAATTTTATGGCTTCTCATGGTAGAGGGTTAATCTGTTTGTCAATCTCTGAGTTAAGAGCCACTGAGTTAAAATTACCTTTAATGAACCCTGACAACTGGAAAAAGAAAACTACTGCTTTTACAGTGTCTATTGAGGCAAGTGAAGGAATTACAACTGGAATATCAGCCGAAGATCGAGCAAGGACAGTTCAGGCAGCTGTAAATCCAAATTTTGAAGTGGGAGATATTATTAGCCCAGGTCATGTGTTTCCCCTTATAGCTTGGGACGGAGGCGTTCTAACAAGAGCAGGTCATACAGAAGCCGCAGTAGATATTTCAAGATTAGCTGGATTAAATGACTCTGCAGTAATATGTGAAATAATGAATGATGACGGTTCTATGGCAAGAGTTCCAGATTTAATACCATACGCAAAAAAACACTCTTTAAATATTGGAACGATACAAGATCTAATTTCTTACAGAATTAAAAACGATATTCTTATCAAAAAAATATCTGATAAAAATTATAAAATTAAAAATTTATACTCAGATGTTTTTGAAATGAATATTTTTGAAAATACTATTGATGGTTTACAGCATGCAACTTTGCATTTAGGTGATATCAACAACCAAAAATCAGTTTTGACAAGAGTTCATCCAGTACAGGGTTTTGATGATGTGATAATGAATTTTAACAATTTAAAAACAAAAGATCTCCATACCTCAATTGAAAAAATTAAATCTAATGGATCTGGTATTATAATTCTTATTAATAATCCTATCCTGAGTGAGTTGGGACATTTGTCTAATGATGAAAAAGTAAAATATTATGGCTTAGGCGCTCAAATTTTAAAAAATTTTTTTATAGATGATATTACTGTTTTATCAAACTCATTTAATAATGATTTTGATTTAAGTATTTATGGATTAAACGTAAGTGGCACAGTTAAATTATGAAAAAGAAAATTTCTTTAAAGGTTCAAATAATTGTAGCTGATTATTATAAAGACATTACTGACTCTTTAACTAAGTCTGCAACATCAATTCTTAAAAAGAATAAAATTGATTTTGATATTATCTATGTTCCAGGTGTTTATGAAATACCTCAGTTAATCAAATGGAATATTAAGAAAAATAATATTAATCTTTTCATAGCTTTGGGCTGTGTGATAAGAGGTCAAACATATCATTTTGAGGTTATATCTGACTCAGTGGGTAAAGCCCTATTAGATTTAGTAAATAACAACCCTAACACTTTAATTAGCAATGGAATCATTAATGCGTACAAAAAAAAACAGGCTTTGGATAGATCTAAATCAAATAATAAAAATAAGGGTGAAGAAGCTGCAAACGCAATGATAAGAATGATCCAATGCTTAATCTAAACAAGAACACAAGACTTTTTTTCTTTCAGTATATATTTCAAAGAGATTATACAACTGATTTCGAATTAGATGATTTTGTCAAAAAAAACTTAAAAAAAAGACCCTGCAACAAAAAAAAGCTAAAATCTATGTATCAAAGCTTCCTTGTTAATGAAAACTCTATAAAAGATTTAATTAATCAAGATATTTTAAAAAAAACTAATAAAATCAGTATTTTTTTAATTTATGCTTTTTATTCTGAATACCTTTTAGATAAAAGTAAAAAAAAGATGCTAATGAGTGAATATATAAAGCTATCCAAGGACTTTTTGACTATAGATGAGGTTAAATTTTTTAACTTTTTGTTGGATGATATCGCAAAAAAAGCACCTTGAAAAAAAAATTAAAATAGAATAACAACTTACCATGTCTCAAATACAGTACCTACAAATAGTATTATTTGCTGCGGCTGCAGCAATTGCTTTCGGTTTATTTACCACTAATAAAATTCTAAGTTTACCTAAAGGCTCCAAGAAAATGATTGAAATATCTGGTGCAATTCAAGAAGGAGCCAAGGCTTATTTAAACAGACAATATAAGACAATAGCTATTGTTGGAATTGTAATTTTTTTAGCTTTCTTTCTTATTCCATTTAAACATGTCTATGACGTTCCAGTTGGTTTTTTAATTGGCGCTGTCTTATCAGGTCTGGCTGGTTATATAGGTATGAATGTTTCTGTTCGAGCTAATGTGATTACTGCACAAGCAGCTAGCTCCTCTTTAAAACAAGGTCTTTATGTTGCCTTTAATGGTGGTGCTGTAACAGGGTTGCTTGTTGTTGGATTAGCTCTTGCTGGAATAGCAGGTTATTTTTTCGCGTTGTATCATGGCTTTGGAAGAACAGGCCGAGAGTTAATTGAACCTTTAGTTGCTTTAGGGTTTGGTTCTTCATTAATTTCAATTTTTGCAAGACTTGGTGGTGGAATTTTTACTAAAGGTGCAGATGTAGGTGCAGACTTAGTTGGTAAAGTTGAAAAAAATATACCTGAAGATGATCCAAGAAACCCAGCTGTTATAGCTGACAATGTTGGAGACAACGTTGGTGATTGTGCAGGTATGGCGGCAGATTTATTTGAAACATATGTTGTATCGATTGTTGCTACAATGGTTCTAGCTATAATTTTTCAAGGTGCTGTTACTGATTTAACTATTTATCCACTTTTAATTGCAGGCTCAAGTATATTTGCTTCTATTGTAGGTTCAAAGTTTGTTTCTATTGCAACTCCAAAATCTTCAATCATGGGAGCTCTCTATAAAGGGTTCTTTATGACATTATTTATTTCTGTCATTCTTTTTGCTTTCATTACTCATTATTCAATTGGTTTTCATGATTTTTTTCAAATTGGGGCTAAATGGTATAAAGGTTTAGATTTATTTTTATGCGCTGTTTACGGTCTTTTAATAACCCTAGCTCTCGTTTTTATAACTGAGTATTACACAAGTACTGAATATAGACCTGTTAAGAGTGTTGCAGAGGCATCACAGACTGGTCATGCAACCAATATTATTCAAGGTTTAGCCATGGGTATGGAGTCAACAGCAATTCCTGTTTTAGTTATTGTAGTTGGTATTGGACTTACATATGCAACAGCTGGTTTATTTGGAATAGCAATTGCAGTTACATCAATGTTAGCTCTTGCTGGAATGGTTGTAGCTTTGGATGCTTATGGCCCTATTACAGATAATGCTGGTGGAATTGCTGAGATGTCTGGTCTTAAAAAAAGTGTTAGAGAAAGAACAGATGCATTAGACGCAGTTGGTAATACGACTAAAGCTGTAACTAAAGGATATGCCATTGGCTCAGCTGGACTAGGGGCACTCGTTTTATTTGCTGCTTATACAGAAGATTTGAAGTTCTTTAGTCAAGAAACAGGCAATAGGGCATTTGACGTATCTTTTGATTTATCAGAGCCATACGTAATAATTGGTCTGCTTATCGGTGGATTACTTCCTTATCTATTTAGTGCTTTAAGCATGACAGCAGTTGGAAGGGCAGCAGGTTCTGTTGTTTTAGAAGTTAGACAACAATTTAAAGAAAAGAAAGGTATCATGACAGGAAAAGAAAAACCTGATTATGGTAAATGTGTCGATATTTTAACAAAGGCAGCAATAAAAGAGATGATTATCCCGTCATTGCTTCCTGTATTATCTCCAGTGGTAGTTTTCTTTGGAGTCTATTTGTTAACAGGAAGTGTTAACACTGGTTTTCAAGCCTTAGGAGCACTCTTAATAGGTGTCATCATAACTGGTTTCTTTGTAGCAATATCAATGACCGCAGGTGGCGGAGCATGGGATAATGCTAAAAAATATATTGAAGATGGTAATTTAGGCGGTAAAGGAAGTGAAACCCACAAAGCGTCAGTTACCGGAGACACTGTTGGTGATCCTTATAAAGATACAGCTGGTCCTGCAGTTAATCCAATGATTAAGATTACAAATATTGTTTCAATTTTATTATTATCAATAGTTGTGCACTTAAATATTCTTTAATTAAGATTTATTTCTTCAACAGACCTTAAAATATTATCTTCAAAATATAGTTTTAAGGTTTTGTTGTAGATGGTTTTTTTCAAAGTGGCATTACCTTGCTCTTTCTCAATTCTATAAATCCATAAACTTTCAGAATTTTCAGTAACAAGAGGGGTGCCTAAAATTTCAATAACATCACTTTTGGTGAGGTCTTGAGAAAGATAATTATCATTTAATAAATTAAGACTTTTTTCGGAAATACCTGAGAAATGAAGGTCTTTAGAGCATGATATAAGTAAAAAAGTAGCTAAAATTAAATAGAAAGATCTTACTATTTTTAAAATATTCACAATAAAAACAAATAAGGTATAAGGTTGACTAAAGCAATATTAAAAATTTAAAATTCTAAAATGAGAGAAAATATTATTAATCTTGATCTGCATGGTGGTGATTTTGCTCCAAATTCAGTTCTTGAAGGTGCAAGAATTGCTAAGCTAAAATATCCTCATATCAAATTCCAACTTCATTCGACTTCAGAATGCTATGATAAATTTAAAAAACAATATTCAGATTTATTTACTTCATCAAAATGGATTGAGGCAGAAACCTATGTTTCATCTGAAATGAAACCAAGTGATGCGTTAAAAAAAGATTTTAGAAAAAGCTCAATGTCTAATGCAATCAATCAATTAAAAGATGATAAGACTCAAATTACAATATCTGCAGGAAATACGGGAGCTATGATGGCTTATTCAACTATATATCTTCGAACCGTTGAAAATATTACAAGACCAGCGATAACTTCATTGTTTCCATCTAAAAAACATCCTGTCTGTTTTTTGGACTTAGGTGCTAATTCTGAATGCACATCTGAAAACTTAGTTGATTTTGCAGTTATGGGAAGTACTTACTATCAAGTTTTATATCCAGAGATAGATTGTAAAGTTTCTCTACTTAATATTGGCTCAGAAGAACTTAAAGGGAATAGCCTCATTCAAGAAACTCACGAATTATTGAAAAAGGATAACAGATTTAAATACGAGGGTTTTATTGAAGCTAATAACATAATTGATACAGAAAATCATGTAATAGTGACAGATGGTTTTTCAGGTAATATTGCCCTTAAAACAGCTGAGGGAGTTTCTAAATTTATTACTGACTCTCTTAAAAAAAGTCTCACATCATCTTTTTACTCAAAAATATTATCATTGATGCTTAAAAATAAATTTATTGAGTTTAGAAATTCTATTGACCCTAGAAACTATAATGGTGGAATATTTCTAGGTGTTAATGGTATTGTAATTAAAAGTCACGGCAATGCAGACTCTCATGCTTTTGCTAATGCTATAGATTTTGGAGTTAAAGCGATCGAGTCAGATCTATTAAGTAAAATTAAAAGTAATGTCTCAAGATAAAGTTACAAGAGAAATTATAGCCAATCAATTATCAAAAGAATTTGGAATAGCATATTCAATTGCATATAAAAAAATTGACAATATTCTTAATCATTGGAGTCATAAATTACTATCTACTGATTTATCTATTAATTCATTAGGGTCATTTAAGATTAAGAATAAAAATAGCAGGGTAGGAAGAAACCCAAAGACAAAAGAAGAGTTTGAGATTAAATCTAGAAAAGTAATTAGCTATAAAAAATCTAATAAATTAAAGATATGAAAAAAAACTTTTATAATATTGATGAAATCTCTCAAATAGTTGGAGAGCAAAAACACACTATACGATTTTGGGAAAATAGAATTGAAAAATTAAATGTCATTCGAACACATTCTGGTCATCGACTTTATAATTATGAGAATTTATTACTTATTAAAAAGATTAAAGATTTACTCGATGAAAAAAAACTTACCTTAGACGGTGTTAATGAGTACTTTACCAAATCAAAGGTTAAAATGAGACCATTAAATGATAATATTAAGTCTGATTTAAAAGATATTCTTGATCTTTTGAAAAAATCAAAATAAGCGGGGGTTAGCTCAGTCTGGTAGAGTGCGCGTCTGGGGGGCGTGAGGTCGCTGGTTCAAGTCCAGTACCCCCGACCAAAAGCTAAGAACTAATCAAAAAACCCTTTATATTAGTGTTTTTAATGTTTAAAAGATTTTAGATTTTTTTTAGTATAATCCTTGATTTTTTAACCATTTTACTTATATTCCCCCTATCGTGAAAACTACAACATTAAAAAAAACTGAATTTAAAAAAGAATGGCATATAGTTGATGCTACTGATATTTCTGTCGGAAGACTCGCTTCACGTGTAAGTTTAATCCTTAAGGGTAAGAATAAACCGCAATTCTCTCCTAATTTACCTGTTGGTGATGGGGTAATAATTGTAAACACTGATAAAATTAGGTTCTCTGGAAAAAAAAACACTGAAAAAAAATACTATAAACATACTGGCCATCCTGGGGGTATCAAAGAAATCACTCCTGAGAAATTGAAAGAGAAAAATAAGTCAGAAGACATTATTAAAAAAGCAATCAAAGGTATGCTTCCGAATTCACCTTTATTCAGAGACCTGATGAAAAACAGTCTTAAACTTTATAAAGATGCAAACCATCCCCATGAGTCTCAAAATCCTAATTCCATCGACTTTAAGTCACTAAATAGAAAGAATGAAGTTAATGTCTAATCAAGTTTATAGTACAGGAAGAAGAAAAGAATCAATTGCTAAGGTTTGGGTTTCTAACGGTTCTGGAAATATCATTATTAATAAAAAGAAAATAGAAGATTACTTTCCAGATAAGGCCTTGAGAATGATTATTAATCAACCTTTAGAAGTAGCAAAAAAATCCGACTCAGTTGATCTTAAAATTACTGTCTTAGGCGGAGGTTTATCAGGTCAAGCGGGTGCTATTAAACACGGTTTAAGCAGAGCTTTAACGCTAATTGATCCTAACACAAAAGATACTCTTAAGAAAAACGGCTTTTTAACCAGAGACTCTAGAACAGTGGAACGAAAAAAATATGGTAGACAAAAAGCTAGAAGAAGTTTCCAATTTTCTAAAAGATAAAATCTCCTTTACTTTTTTTTTAGTTTTTTTTTCATTATTTTTGATATCTTGTGAAAGATCTTTTGAAAACTTTGATAAAAATCTTCTCGAAAAGAAAAAAGAATTAGAGGAATTTAATGAAAAGAGTAATATTCGTAAAGAGGAAATCTTAAAGTCACAAAATGAAAACAATTAGAATTGCTATTTTTGGTCTGGGGGTCGTTGGCTCCCATGTTATAAAGTTATTAGAAAAAAATTCTTATAAGCTCAATGACGCTAATTTTAAAATTGTAGCTATTGGTGCAAAAAATAAAAACAAAAAAAGAAATTTTAATATTAAAAGATATAACTGGATAAAGAACTATCAAGAGCTGTCTAAAAATGAAAAACCTGATTTAATTATTGAAACTATTGGAGGTACTGGTTCTTATATTAATAATCTCTACAAGTATTGTATCGATAATGAAATTTCATTGATCACAGCCAATAAGGCTCAACTTGCTGAAAAAGGACATTCTTTCTTTGGAAATTTTGACAAAAAAAATCTTTTCTTGGGCTATGAGGCTGCTGTTTTAGGTGCTGTTCCTGTGGTTAGGGGAATTGAACAAAGCATCCTTCCTTCTAAAGTAAATGCTATTTATGGAATATTTAATGGAACAACAAATTATATTATTTCCCAAATGTATGAGAACAAGATTAGCTTCCAAGATTCATTAAACCAAGCTATTAAAAATGGCTTTGCTGAGCAAGACTCTAGTGCTGATTTATCTGGTAGAGATGCTAGTCATAAACTAGTCCTTTTATCTAGTTTATCTTTTGGTCATAAATTTAAATTTGCTGATATGGGATTTAATGGTATCGAGAATGTTAAATTAATTGATTTAGAGCAGGGACTAAAACTTGGATATAAACTAAAATTAGTTTCCATAAGTGAACGACAAAAAAATAAATTTTACTCATCAGTAGCCCCATGTTTTGTTCCTGAAAATAGCCTTGTGGCCAATACTAATTTTGAAGAAAATGTTATTTCTTTAGAGGGGGATGATTTTCTTAAAACAAGCTTAGTTGGCAAAGGTGCTGGTGGATATCCAACAGCTACTTCTATTATTTCAGACCTTAAGAAATTTTCTGTTCGTAATCCAGATCATGGTGTATTTCAAATAAAATACTCGAATATGTCAAAGGCAACTTTTTATGATCAATCCCTGAGAAAAAGACCATATTATATTAGAATGTCTGTTTTGAATAAAGTTGGAGTACTAAAATCTATTGCAAATTTATTTGCTCAAAAATCCATTTCTATAAAATCTTTGATACAATTAAATACTTCCAATGATAAAGTTGTACCTATAGTAATTATCTCTGATGCAACAGATATAGATAAAATTAATCACGTTATTAAAAACTTAAAAAAATCATCTTTTCTTAAAAAAGAAATCTCGGTCATTCGAATAGAGGAACATATTGGATAGAAATCTTGCTATTGAATTAGTGAGAGTATCTGAATTTGCAGCCCTAGCAGCATCAAAACATATAGGAAGAGGTAACGAAAAGGCAGCAGATCAAGCAGCTGTTGATGCGATGAGAAAATGTCTTAATTCTCTTACTATCACTGGGACAGTTGTAATTGGTGAAGGTGAAAGAGATGAGGCTCCAATGCTATATATTGGTGAAGAAGTTGGGGCTGGTGGCCCTGAACTTGATATTGCCTTAGATCCATTAGAGGGAACCTCTATCACTGCAAATGGTGGCGAAAATGCTATGGCGGTTATTGCTTTAGCACAAAAAGGTGGTTTTTTAAACGCACCTGACGTGTACATGAAAAAAATATCAGCTAATACAAATAATCAAAAAGTAATATCACTTCAGCAAGATCTTAAATCAAATATCAAGGATTTAGCTCAGTTTAAAAAAATAAATATAGAAGATTTAGTTATATGTATTTTAAATCGTGAAAGACACAAGGACGATATAGAAACAATAAGATCTTCTGGAGCAAGAATAAAAATGATTGATGATGGTGATGTTAGTGCTGTTATTTCTTCTGTTATCGACTCAAGTAACATCAATATGTATTATGGCATAGGTGGGGCTCCAGAGGGAGTGCTAGCTGCAGCTGCTTTACAGTGTTTAGGTGGAAGCATAGAAGGCCAATTAATTTTTTATAATGATCAAGAAATTTCACGTGCAAAAAAAACGGGAATAACAGATTTAGATAGGTTTTATTCACTTGATGATCTTGCTCAGGGAGACATTGTGTTTTCAGCAACAGGAGTGACTGATGGAACTATGCTAAAAGGTGTTAAGATTACAAAAAATTATGCTGAAACACATTCCATTGTGATGAGGTCAAAAACAGGTACGATAAGACATATTAATGGTGAACATAATTTTTTAATTAAGCAACTTGATTACTAAAAAAAGTTTTAATGGAGTCTTTTGGCACTCTTTGAATAACAATAATGAATTAGAGAGTGATGCATTTAGCGTTGCCCAAAAAAATAATATTTCTATGAGCCTTGCAAAGCTTCTAATCAATAGAAATGTAAAAAAAATTCCCAATTTTTTAAATTCTAAATTAAAAGAAAACATTTCTATTACTGAAATTATGAAATTACATAATATTGAAAAGTCGATTAATTTTTTTGAAAAAGTAAAACTTGATAAGAAAATAGCAATTTTTTCAGATTATGATGTAGATGGGGCCTGTTCAGCTGCAATTTGTAAAAAACTATTTTTACAATTAGGTATAGAAACATCGGTGTATATACCTAATAGATTTAATGAAGGCTATGGTCTTAATATTAAGGCAATTGATAAAATGTTGGAATTCAGTTCAAATATATTGGTACTAGATTGTGGAAGTAATAATTTTGAAGAACAACGTTATGTCCATGATAAAAAGGGACAAATTATGGTCGTTGATCATCATGAGTGCGATGATTTCTTTGAACGAGCAATAGTTATAAATCCTAAAACCCCTAATGATAAATCTTCTCTTAATGATCTTTGTGCTACAGGATTAATCTTTTTAATATTTGTTTACTTAAAACATAAAAACCTATTTTCTAAATCCGATATTTTACAATATTTAGACTTAGTAGCTTTGGCTACAATATGTGATTTAGTTCCCCTAAACTCTATTAATAGATCATTAGTAAAACAAGGTTTAAAAATTATTAATTCAGAAAATTTAAATAAAGGAATTCAAACTCTTATTAAGCAAGCAAAAATTAAGCAAATAATTTCTGAATATCATTTAGGCTATATACTTGGTCCGAGAATTAATGCTGGCGGACGAATGGGAGAGTCTCTTCTAGGTTTTCAACTATTATCATCTGAAAATATTCATCAAGCTCTTCAATATGCTCAAATAATTGAAGGTCATAATCAAAATCGTCAAAAGATCCAATCTCAGATAGTTAGTGATATTGATTTAGAAGAGTCAAATAACCAAAACATTAATTTTTTTTATAGCGAAAAATGGCATATAGGAATAGTTGGCATTATAGCGGGACGTCTTATGAGGATAAATAATAAACCATCATTTATAATGACAACTTCTAATGACTTCGTTGTTGGATCAGGAAGGTCTTTAGGTGAAAAGAATATAGGACAATTGATGATGATAGCTGTAGATAAGGGAATTTTAATTAAAGGTGGCGGTCATGCAAAAGCATGCGGCTTTACTTTGTTAAAAGAAAAAGTAAATGAATTAAAATTATTTTTGAATGAAGAGACGAAAGATATCGAAATAAACAATAACAAATACTATGAATCATTAATTGATTTAAATGTTGTAAATGAAAAATTAATTAGAGATTTAGATTTATTAAGTCCTTTTGGGCAACAAAATTCTGAGCCAATATTTAAATGTTCTGATTTAAAGATTTCGATTTTAAAAGTCTTTAAAGAGAAACACGCCAAATTAGTTTTCTCAGATAATTTAGGGTCTAGCTGTGAAGGTATGTTATTTGATACTAATATAACTAAATTAAATAATTATTTATCAAACAAAAGCCATTTTGATTGTTATTTTAAGGTTAAAAAAGACAGTTATTCAAATAACACAGTAATTCATTTGGAAGATATTCATTGATTGATTTTTTAGTAAATCTAGCTATTTTGTTTGTCTTAAATAGGCCAATGTCTCCTTCGTCTAGCGGTTAGGACATCACCCTTTCACGGTGAAGACACGGGTTCGATTCCCGTAGGAGATGCCAAAATGACATTATTTCACATTATGAAATAAATAATAATAATTTGTGTACAAATAAAATAACTTTAACCAAGCTTTATAGAAAGGATACTTAATATCATGCCAGGTAAAATTTCACTCTTTGTTCCAGGACCAACAAATATGCCCGATCGTGTGAGGCAAGCAATGGATATATCTAATGAAGATCATCGTGCTCCAGGAATGGATAAATTTTGGCATCCTTTAATTGATGATCTAAAAAAAGTTTTCGAAACAAATTCTGCTCAGCCTTTTATATTTCCAGGAACTGGTAGTAGTGGTTGGGAAGCCGCACTCACAAATCTTTTAAACAAAGGAGATAAAGTATTATCTGCCCGCTTTGGTCAGTTTTCACATCTATGGATTGAAATGTGTAAAAAGCTACATATTGATGTTGAGGTTGTTGATACAGAATGGGGTAGTGGAACTCCACATGAAGAATTTGAAAAAATATTAAGTGAAGATAAAAACCATGAAATTAAAGCAGTATTAGTTACGCATAATGAAACATCCACTGGTGTCACAAACGATGTTAAAGCTACTAGAGATTTATTAAATAAAATTAATCACCCTGCTTTGTTATTTGTTGATGGCGTTAGTTCAATTGGTTCCATTAAATTTGAGATGGATAAATGGGGTGTAGATGTAGCTGTCTCAGGTTCTCAAAAAGGATTTATGCTACCTGCTGGTTTAGCCATTAGCTGTGTTAGTCAAAAAGGTTTGGAGATTGCCAAGACGTCAAATCTTCCAAGAGCTTATTTTGATTATCATGATATGTTAAATGTAAATAATACTGGTTATTGGCCATATACAAATCCAATGCCTTTGCTCAGAGGTTTAAGAGAAGCGTTAAATATGATGCTAGAAGAGGGACTGGATAATATTTATGCTCGACATTTATTTTTAGCCCAAGCTGTTCAAAAGGCAACCCAAGCATGGGGATTAAACTTATGTGCTAAAGATCCTTCTTTATATTCAAATACCGTCACTGCAATTATGGTTCCAGAAGGAATAGACTCTACTGACATAGTAAAAACAGCGTATAACAAATATCACACCTCTTTTGGTGGTGGATTAAACAAAGTTGCTGGTAAGTTGTTTAGGATCGGACACTTAGGTGATCTTAATAGTACTATGATATTAGGTGCAATTTCTACAGCTGAACTTGCCATGTATGATGTGGGGATTAAATTTGAATTAGGTAGTGGTGTTGCTGCTGCCATTAAGCATTTAAAGGACTAATTATGAAAATTTGTATTTATGGTGCTGGAGCCATCGGAGGATATTTAGGGGCCAAACTTACTGAAATAGGTGCAGATGTAACATTAATTGCAAGAGGACCTCACTATGAAGCTATTCGTCAGGATGGTTTAAGACTTCGAAAAGATGGCAAAGAACTTGTTGTTTATCCAAAGTGTGTTGATACTGCTGAAAAAGCAGGAAAACAAGACTACATTTTTGTTACTTTAAAAGCGCACTCAGTGCCAGGGTGCTTAGACGCATTTGAAGTGTTAATGAAAGACGATACCTCTTTTGTTTGGGGTGTTAATGGAATTCCTTGGTGGTATTTCCACAACCATGAAAACCCTGACTATAGAAATAAAAAAGTTGCATCAGTTGATCCTGATGGCAGTCAATGGGATAGACTTGGACCAGAAAAAATTATTGGATGTATAGTTAATCCTGCTTCAGAAGTTATAAAACCTGGAGTCATTCAGCACTTAGAGGGAGATAAATTTCAGTTAGGCGAGATCAATGGTGAAGAGACAGATAGAATTAAAAAATTATCCGCTACTCTTGAAGAGGCTGGTTTTCAAGCACCCATTCGTCCAAATATAAAAGGTGATATCTGGTTAAAGCTTTTTGGAAATTTGTCTTTGAATCCAATTAGCTCACTTACCACTTCAACTTTAGTTAAAATTTGTAGCGACCAAGAAGTTAGAAATGTTGTAAAAAATATGATGAATGAGGCTCATGATATTTCTAAAAAATTAGGAATAGAAAAACCTTTTGATGTTGAAAGAAGAATTGAAGCAGCAAAAGCTGTGGGTGAACATAAGACTTCGATGCTTCAAGATCTTGAAAGAGATCGCCCTATGGAAATTGACGCTTTAGTTTCTTCGGTGCAGGAACTTGGAAGGATTACCAATGTCCCTACACCTACAATTGATACTGTTTTGGCTCTAGTTAAATTAAGAGCCAAAGAAGCAAAGCTGTATAAGTAATTAACCTAAAGCCTTTTGTATTGTCTCGCCCAATTTGGCAGGTGATTTTGAAATGTGAACACCTGCATCTTCTAATGCATTAAATTTAGACTCAGCAGTTCCTTTTCCACCTGAGATAATAGCTCCAGCATGACCCATTCTTTTACCAGCAGGTGCACTAGCGCCCGCAATAAAAGATGCTACAGGTTTTTTAATCGATGAATTTTTAATAAAATCTGCTGCTTCTTCTTCTGCAGTTCCACCAATTTCACCAATCATAATAATCCCCTCGGTTTCTGGATCTTTGAGGAATAGGTCGAGGCAATCAATAAAGTTGGTTCCGTTAATAGGATCTCCACCAATACCTATACAAGTAGATTGTCCTAATCCTACTGCAGAGGTTTGCGCTACTGCTTCGTAAGTTAATGTCCCTGAACGGCTCACCACTCCAATTTTACCTTTTTGATGAATATGTCCAGGCATAATGCCAATTTTACATTCATCTGGAGTAATGATACCCGGGCAATTTGGTCCAATAAGTCTAGAATTAGAATTTTCTAATTTTCTTTTTACCTGCATCATATCTAAAACTGGAACACCTTCTGTTATACAAACAATGAGCTCCATATTAGCGTCAATTGATTCAATGATAGCTCCAGCGGCAAAAGGAGGGGGGACATAAATAACAGTAGCTGTTGCTTGTGTGTTTTCTTTTGCTTCTTTGACTGTGTTAAACACAGGAAGACCTAAATGTTCTTGACCACCTTTTTTTGGGGTGACTCCACCAACCATTTGAGTTCCATATTTGATAGCTTGTTCAGAGTGAAAAGTACCTTGAGCACCTGTAAAACCCTGACAAATTACTTTGGTTTGTTTATTTATTAAAATTGACATGATTGCTCCTTTACCCTAAGGCCTTTACAGCTTTTTGCGCTGCATCTTCTAAATTATCTGCAGAAATTATAGCTAGTCCGGATTTGTTGAGAATTTCTTTTCCTAATTCAACGTTTGTGCCTTCTAATCGAACAATTAGTGGAACTTTTATTTCTAATTCTTTAGCAGCAGCTACCACACCCTCAGCGATGATATCACACTTCATAATACCACCAAAAATATTGACCAAGATAGCTTTAACACTAGAGTCCTGCAGAATTATTGAAAAAGCTTTTGCTACTCTTTCTTTTGTTGCTCCGCCACCAACATCTAAAAAATTAGCTGGGCTACCACCATGTAATTGAATTATATCCATTGTGCCCATAGCTAATCCAGCTCCATTGACCATACAACCAATACTTCCATCTAGTTTCACATAATTAAGTTCATGTTTTGATGCTTCAATTTCAGCTGGATCTTCTTCAGTCTCATCAAGCATCTCAGCAATATCTTTGTGTTTATATAAAGCATTATCATCTATCGATACTTTAGCATCTAGTGCAAGAAAATTTCCTTCTCCAGTTAAGACAAATGGATTTACCTCTACTAAAGACGCATCAGTTGATAAAAAACTTGTGTAAATTTTTTGAATTTGATCACAGAAATCATTTGACTGATTGTCATTTATTCCAAGTCCTTGAATAAGTTTATTCAAACTTTGTTGATCAATTTCAGGATCACCAGGAATATTAACAGTAATTATTTTTTCAGGCTCTTTTTCAGCTACTTCTTCAATTTCCATCCCACCTTCTGTAGAGGCAATAATAGAGATTGAGGAGCTCGAACGATCAACAAGCATACTCAAATAAAATTCTTTTTTTATGTCACATCCTTCTTCTATGTAAAGTCGATTTACTACTTTTCCTTCAGGTCCTGTTTGTTTAGTAACAAGTGTTTTTCCTAGCATTTTTTGAGCATTTTCTTTAGCTTCTTCTTTAGAAAAGCAAACTCTTACTCCTCCTTTATCATCTCCACTATCAAGAAATTTACCTGCTCCTCTGCCTCCTGCATGGATTTGCGATTTAACTACCATTACTGGTGTTTGAATAGAGTCCACAGCATTATCAATATCAGCATCTTGTAAAACCGGGACGCCGGCTAATACTCGAACATTATTATCTTTCAATAATGTCTTAGCTTGGTATTCATGTAAATTCATTATTACTCTCCTTTCATGTCGATTAATATTTTTCCAATATGGCTTGAAGACTCCATAACCTCATGGGCCAAATTTACATCTTTCATTTTGAAAGATTGAAAAATAGTTGGTTTATATTTGTTGTTATTGATAAGGGGCCATATATTTTCAATAACTTGATTTACAATAAGTCCCTTACCCTCAGGTGATCTTGATCTAAGAGTAGACCCAGAAATTTTTAATTGTTTAGTCATGACATGTAAAAGATTGATTTCAGATTTAATACTTTCAAGTGCAGCAATATAAGTAAGACGTCCATGTAAATTTAAAATTTTTAAATTTTTTTTTAAATATGAACCTCCAACCATATCTAAGATTATATCGACTTTTATTTTTTTTTCTTCAAAGTACTCTAAAAAATCCTTTTCTTTATAGTTGATAGAGTCAGTAGCGCCTAAGTTGATACACGCTTGACATTTTTCATCAGATCCTGCGGTGACATAAATTTTATCTGTATAATTTTTCAAGATCGATATAGCAGTTGTTCCAATTCCACTACTCCCTCCATGAATTAAAATTGTTTCTCCTTTTTTAAATTTAGAAACATTAAAAATATTTTCATAGACAGTCAGGATTGTCTCAGATAATGCTCCACCCTCTAATAATGATATATTAGATGGTAGAGGCATAACTTGTCTTTCATCAACATTAACAAACTCTGCGTATCCGCCCCCACCTAAGATTGCACAAACTTTGTCACCGATTTTAAATCGCTTTGAAGAATTTCCTATTTTTGAAATAATACCAGAACACTCTAATCCAAGAATTTCGCTTTCACCTTTGGGGGGAGGGTAGTGTCCTCTCTTTTGTAGTAAATCAGCCCTGTTAACACCTGAAGAATATATTTCTATTTGTACCTGATTTTCGGCAGGATCTAGTATTGATGATTCATCAATAAACAGCTTACCCTCTTCATAATTTATAAATTTCAAAATATTTAATCCTCTATTTGTATACAATATACCAAATAAACTGGTATACAATATACCAAATTGTTATAAATCTGGTATACAATTGGTATACAAAAGATCATATTTATCAATACTTTTTTATGTTTTAAAAAATTTTTTTTTAAATTTATCTTTTTTAATTTTAACAAATAGTCTATGGTGGTTAAGAATATTCATTCTATAGGAGGAATAGCAATATGACTTTAATAAAAAAAATCAGTCTAGTAATTGTTTCTCTATCACTTGTTGCTGTAAGTTCAGTTTCTTCTGCTAAACCATTTAGCCCAAAGAAACCTATTGAACTAATTATTCCAGCTGGTCAAGGTGGTGGAGCTGACGAAATTGCCAGACTTGTGCAAGGTGTTATTGAGAAAAATGACTATGCATCTAAGCCTGTGATTCCAATCAATAAAAAAGGTGGATCAGGTGGTGAAGCGATGACTTATGTTAAGAAAAAAGCTGGTGATGAGCACACACTTATCATTACTCTTAATAACGTTTTAACTACACCTGTTAACCAGCCTGAGTTAGGAATTGATTTCTTCAATGACTTTACTCCATTAGCAAGACTTATCACAGATACATTCTTAGTATGGATTGCAACTGAAGGTAAAAATACCCAAGGCGTAGAAACATTTGATGACTTCATTGCACTTGCAAAACAAGGTAACCTTGTTGCTGGTGGTACAGGAAGTATGTCAGAAGACGAGTTACTTCTTGGTATGATGAGAGGCCAGTTCGGATTTGATGCAAAGTACGTACCATATGACGGTGGTGGTGCTGTTGCAAAAGGACTAGTTGGCGGTGAGTCAGACTTCACGCTAAACAATCCTTCTGAGCAGATGGGATTTTATCAGTCTGGAGACTCTAAGGCTTTGGTTATGATGACTCCTGAAAGAAATCCTGCATTCCCAGAGGTCCCTTCTTCATATGAATTAGGTTATCCCGATCTTGAATACTACATGATGAGAGCTTTTATGGCTCCTGCTGGTATTGATGCAGAAGTGGAAAAGTACTACACAGGGCTTCTTCACACTGTTTATCATGATGACGAGTTCCAAACTTTCAACATTGACGACGGTAAGTTAATGAGTTGGTTGGAAGGATATGGTCTTAAAGACTTCTTAGCGATTGAGTACGAGAAGCACGGTGAGATCATTAAGAACTTTAACTAATAAAATAAATTAAGAGCGAATATTGAGCGCAGTTACTAAATTTTCAGTTAGAAGGGCAGAAATAACTGTCGCTGTAGTTTTAGCACTGTGCTCACTCGCTCTTATGTATAAAAGCGCGCAAAACAGAATTACATGGAGTGCAGAAGAAAATATGGGAGCCGGGTTTCTTCCCTTCTACCTCTCATTAGGAATGTTGATTTGTACTGTAATTACCATCATCAAATTTATTTTAAAAAAATCTCCACAATCCACAAACAACGAGCCTTTTATTGATCCTGAGGCTTTTAAGTTTGTATCGGTAACTATAATTTCACTTGTAGTTTTAGTTTTTGCTATCGGATATTTAGGAATTTATTTTTCTTTAATTTGTTTCTTAGCATTCTATTTAAGATATTTTAGCGAAAAGAGTAATTCATTCATTTTTAATTTTTCTATAACAACCCCTATTTTGACTTTCTTATTTTTTGAGTGGTTGTTAAAAATTCCTTTGCCTCAAGGAATATCTGAACCTTTATTTTATCCAGTTTACGATGTTATGTATGGTTCAAGTTCATTGTTTATGATTTGGATATATATAATTATCACTGTACTTTCACCAACTGTCTTAATGCTTCTTGCTAACAGATTTGTAAAATAATTTATGAGGAAGGATAAATAAATCATATGGAAACTTTTGCATTACTTCTTCAAGGTATGGCTACATCGTTTGAATTGTTAAATTTAGGCCTTTTAATATTTGGATGCCTTATAGGCTTATTTGTTGGAGCTATGCCAGGCCTAGGTTCGGTCAATGGTGTTGCTATACTAATTCCAATTACTTTTATTGTGCCTCCTACAGCTGCAATTATTTTTTTAGCAGCAGTTTATTACGGAGCAATGTACGGAGGTGCGATCAGTTCTGTGATGCTAGGCATACCAGGAGCATCAACTGCCGTAGCCACAGTTTTTGATGGAAGACCTTTGGCTGTAAAGGGTGAGGCGATGACTGCCCTCACAGCAGCTGCCGTAGGCTCTTTTGTAGGTGGAACCGTGTCTGTAATCTTATTCACTTTATTCGCACCACCACTTGCTGAAGTAGCCTTGAGATTTAATGCTCCCGAAACTTTTGCTTTAATGGTTATGGCTTTTGCAACTTTTGTTGGTCTAGGTGGCGATGATATCCCTAAAACAATTTTTTCGATTTTAATTGGATTAGTTTTATCAACAATAGGACTAGACTTAATTACTGGTAAACCCCGCTTAATATTTTTTGGTATTCCAGGTTTTCTCCATGGAATAAATTTCTTAGTTCTGGCCATAGGCATTTATGGAATTGGTGAGATGTTGTGGACACTAGAAGAAACCAAGGGAAAAGTTCAAATGTCTAAACTCTCAGTTAATATGAAGGAGGTTGGAAGAGCCTTCTCTGCATTAAAAAAGACCATTATGGCAATGAATATAGGTTCATTTTTAGGATTTTTTGTAGGCATTTTGCCAGCAGCAGGTGCAACACCGGCATCGTTAATGTCTTATGGTATAACAAAACAACTCTCGAGGAACTCAAAAGAATTTGGCAACGGGGTTCCTGCAGGTGTAGTTGCTCCAGAGTGTGCGAATAATTCTGCAAGCACTGGAAGTATGCTCCCAATGTTAACTCTTGGTATTCCGGGATCTCCTACTACCGCAATCCTTTTGGGAGGAATGATACTTTGGGGCTTAACTCCAGGGCCTTTATTGTTTACACAACAACCAGAATTTGTCTGGGGATTAATTGGAAGTCTTTATATTGCAAATTTTTTCACTCTTGTGTTAAACATTGCTTTAATACCAGCTTTCTTAATGGTTCTAAGAATTCCTTTTGCAATATTAGCTCCGGTGATATTTGTTCTTTGTGTCACTGGTGGTTACGCACCGACGCAAAGCCTTCATGATGTCTGGTTGATGTTATTGTTTGGATTTGGGGGATATATGCTCAGAAAATTAGATTATCCTGTAGCCCCAGCTGTCTTATCGATCGTTTTGGGTCCTTTGGCTGAGAAGGCTATGAGACAATCGTTAATTTTATCAGACGGTAGTATGGGCATCTTTTTTGACTTTGCATCAAAACCGATTGCTGCAGTAATTATGTACATAGCAATTGTTTTATTGATCATGCCAGCTTTTGGGCCGCTATACAGAAGATTTTTCAAAAAGACTTAACTTATCCTTTATAGAAAATGTTTTAAAAAAGCGTAAAGTATCTTTATGATACAAAAGATAGGAGCAATAAATTTAAAAAGCAAAGTATATGAGTCTCTTAAAAAATATATTCTCTCTTTGAATATTTACTTAAAAGAAAGCGACTTTCATTTAGATGAAAGACAATTATCAGAAAAATTAGGTGTTAGTAGAACCCCCATTAGAGAGGCAATAGCTAAATTAGAGTCTGAGGGGATAGTTATAACAGTTCCTAGAAGGGGGGTATTTGTCCATAGAAAATCAAAAAAAGAACTTATTGATATTGTAACTGTATGGGCAGGTTTAGAAGGATATGCAGCTCACTTGATAATCAAAAATTCTAAAAAAGAGGAAATTGAGTCTTTAAATAAATATTGCCAGTACACCAAACAAAATGTTTTGTCTGATTTAGATAATTACTCAAATGATAATATTAAATTTCATGAACAAATTATGAAACTTACTAAAGTAAGACTCATGAGTGAGATACTAGAATCACAATTAATTCATCTGCAGTATTTGAGAAAAAAGTTCATTATTCAATCTGATAGATCTCTCAAATCGATTGAAGAACATAACGAAATTGTTAAATTTCTTGTCGCAGGCCAAGCCACAAAAGCTGAAAAATTATTGAAAAATCATGCTTTAACTTTAGTTGAAAAGATCGAAGAAAGTATTCAAACTTAAGTCAAAAATCTTTGAATCTTCTCTAAATCTGGTATACATTATACCACCAGAGAGAGGTTAAAATGTCTACAGGAACAAACGAACAAATGATAACAGGCGGCGAGCTTGTCGCTAAGGCTCTTAAAGCAGAGGGCATTGAAGTAATTTACACATTATGTGGTGGCCATATTATTGATATCTACAATGGCTGTTTAAATGAAGGAATTAAAATTATTGATGTAAGGCATGAAGAAGTTGCCTCACATGCAGCTGATGGATATGCACGTATGACTGGAAAACCTGGTTGCGCAGTCGTAACTGCTGGCCCTGGAACTACTCATGCATTAACCGGTGTAGCGAATGCTTTCAGAGCAGAAATACCAATGCTTCTTATTGGGGGACAAAGTTCTTTGACTCAACATAAAATGGGATCATTACAAGATCTGCCCCACGTAGACATGATGCAACCAATTACTAAATTCGCTGCTACAGTAATGTCAACTGAAAGATGTGCTGATATGGTTTCTATGGCCTTTAGAGAAACACGTAATGGATCTTTCGGCCCTTCTTTTTTAGAAATCCCTCGTGATATTCTCGACTCTTCAATTCCAATGAGTAAGGCTGTTGTGCCTGAAACAGGAAAATATTCTGCCTCTTCCAAAACCTTAGCCGATCCTGTAGATGTTCAAAAAGCAGCAGATATAATTTCCAAAGCTGAAAGACCTTGTGTTCTTCTAGGTCAACAAGTTTGGACATGTCAATCTACTGATGAAGCAGTTGACTTTGTTCGAAACATGAATATTCCAGCTTATCTAAATGGTGCTGCTAGAGGATCATTACCTCCTGGAGACCCTCATCATTTTCATAGAACAAGAAGAAACGCATTTACTAAGTCTGATTGCATAATAATAGTAGGAACCCCCTTTGATTTTAGAATGGGCTACGGAAAAAGATTAAATCCTAATGCAACTGTGATTCAAATAGATATGGATTATAGAACTGTTGGTAAAAATAGAGATATTTCTTTAGGCTTGGTTGGCCACATAGGTACAACGTTGAAAGCTATATCTGAGGCAGGTACAAAACAAGATAGGTCTGATTGGTTCAATGAACTAAGAGCCGGTGAAGAAGCGGCCCTTGAAAAATTAATGCCTACTTTTACTACTGAAAAATCTCCTATTAGTCCCTATAGAGTAGCTTGGGAGCTAAACCAATTCTTAAATGATGACACTATTTATATCGGTGATGGTGGTGATGTTGTAACAATCAGTGCCCAAGCAGTACAGCCAAGACAGCCTGGTGCATGGATGGATCCAGGCCCTCTAGGAACATTGGGAGTTGGAGTACCATATGCTCTTGCCGCCAAAATAGCAGCGCCTGAAAGAGAAGTCCTCTTATATTGTGGAGATGGTGCATTTTCTATGACAGGAATGGATTTTGAGGCTTTCGTTCGCCACAAAGCACCAGTTTTAACTGTCATTGGTAATAACTCAGCACAAAATCAAATTCGTTTTGGACAAATTATGAAGTATGGAGAAGAGAAGGGTAATGTTGGAAATATCTTAGGTGACGTTAACTTCGATGAGTTTGCAAAAATAATGGGCGGTCACGGAGAAGCAGTCCGTGAGGCTAAAGATATACAACCTGCTCTTCAAAGAGCTAGGGAGGCCGTCAAGTCAGGTATACCAGCAATTGTTAATATTTGGGTTGACAAAGAGGAATTTGCGCCTGGCACTAAAAACCAGACTATGTATAAATAAGAGAGGTTATTAAAATATGGAAGCTCTTAAAGGTGTAAAAGTTTTGGATATGACACATGTCCAATCAGGTCCTACATGTACTCAACTTTTAGCATGGTTTGGAGCAGACGTCGTCAAAGTTGAGAGACCTGGCGTTGGAGATGCGACTAGAGGCCAATTAAGAGATGTACCTGAAGCAGACAGCCTCTACTTTACTATGCTTAACTCAAATAAAAGAAGTATTACTCTCAATCCAAAAAAACCAGAAGGTGCAAAAATATTTACTCAATTGATCAAAGAATGTGATGTGATGGTTGAAAACTTTGCACCTGGAGCATTGGATCGAATGGGTTTTTCATGGGAGAAAATTCAAGAGATTAACCCAAGAATGATATATGCATCTGTGAAAGGCTTTGGACCTGGTAAATATGAAGAATGTAAGGTTTATGAAAATGTAGCTCAGTGTGCCGGTGGGTCTGCATCGACTACTGGAATGCTAGGAGAGGTACCCATGGTTACAGGTGCCCAAATAGGAGATAGCGGAACAGGCTTACACTTAGCATTAGGAATTGTTACAGCATTATTTCATAGAGAAAAATCTGGAAAAGGTCAGAGGGTCTCAGCTGCAATGCAAGACGGTGTTCTTAATCTTTGTAGAGTAAAACTTCGTGATCAACAGAGATTAGAAAAAGGTCCATTAAAAGAATACTCACAATTTGGAGAAAATGTTCCCTTTGGCGATGCAACACCTAGAGCAGGTAATGACTCAGGAGGTGGTCAGCCTGGAAGAATTCTTAAGTGCAAAGGATGGGAGGAAGACCCTAATGCTTATACCTATTTCATTACTCAAGCTGCTGTTTGGGAAAAGGTATGTGATGTTATTGGTAAGCCAGAGTGGAAGGATGATGAAAATTACTCAACTCCTGCAGCTCGTCTGCCCAGATTAAACGAAATTTTTGATACCATTGAGGAGTGGACTAAGACTAAGACTAAGTTTGAAGTAATGGATATCTGTAATCCATTGGATATTCCTGTAGGTCCAATTCTTTCTCTAAAAGAAATATCTGAGGATCAGGGTTTAAGAGATACTGGCACTGTTGTAGAAGTAGACCATCCTATTAGAGGAAAATATTTAACTGTCGGAAATCCAATTAAACTTTCAGACTCACCAGCAGTTGTAAAACGTTCTCCTTTATTAGGTGAACACACCGAAGAAATTCTTAAAGAGTTTTGTAACATGACTGATGAAGAAATTAGTGCTGTCAAAGAGGCTGGTGCTGTATAAATTATATTTAGGAGGAAATAATGAAAATAATATTAATGGGACAACAAGCATTTGGAAAAAGTGCTCTCGAAAAGTTTCACAATGAATCTGATCATGAAGTAGTTGCTGTTTATTGTGCGCCTGATAAAGAGGGGAAACCTTTAGATCCAGTTAAGGAATATGCTAAGAGTGTAAACCTACCTGTTTTTCAACCTTCTAATTTCAAAGATCAGGAGGTCTTGGACCAAATAAAATCTCATGACGCTGACTTATGTGTCATGGCTTATGTTATTATCTTCGTTCCAGAAGCTGCAAGAGATATTCCAAAACATGGATCTGTATGTTTCCATCCTTCTTTGTTACCTTTACACAGAGGCCCAAGTTCAATAAACTGGCCAATCATTGGTGGCGCCACAAAAACAGGATTAACTATTTTTTACCCTAATGACGGCTTAGACGAAGGAGAAATTCTCCTTCAAAAAGAAGTTGAAATTGGTCCTGATGATACCTTAGGAGACGTTTATTTTTCTAAGATTTTTCCATTAGGTATTGACGCATGTATAGAAGCTGCTGACTTAATTGCTGCAGGAAATGCACCTCGTATTGCTCAAGATGAATCAAAGGCTACCTATGAGTCATGGTGCAAAAAGGCAGACGCTAGAATAGATTGGAAAAAACCTGGAAGGGAAGTTTACAATTTAATCAGAGGTTGTAATCCACAACCAGGAGCATGGGCAGAGTTTATGGGTGATGAATTTACTTTTGTTGATACTAAATTCATAGACCAACAAAGTGCTGAACATTTTCCTGGTCAAATAATTTCAATTAATGCAGAAAATATTGAAATTGCGGTTAAAGGTGGTTTTATTGAAGTCTCTAGATTTAAATCTGATCAGGGTAAGCTATACGTCAAAGATATGAATACTGCGGTATTTACAGAGGGCGATTTATTCTCATAATACTCATTAGTGCCTAAAAACAACCCTGATTCACCTAAGACGATCTCTATTATTGTCTATTTCATTTTGCTTTTTGCATTATGGTTTGTGCTTTCTGGTTATCTAAAAACACTTTTATTATTTTTTGGTCTTATAAGTGTCATTTTTGTTTTGTGGATGTCAGTAAGATCTAAATCACTAAACTACGATGCCTTTCCTCTAAAGCTTTTAATTAAACTACCCATTTATTGGATTTGGCTAATAAAAGAAATAATAAAATCGGGATTAACCACTACAAAAATTATATGGAAAGGTAACTATACCCCACAGCTTTTAAAAGTTAAGGCTTCTCAAAAAAATGATACTGGTAAAGCAAACTATGCTAACGCAATTACTTTAACTCCAGGCACAGTAACCATAGAAATTAATAAAGATACTTTTTTGGTCCATGCATTAAGTAAAGAACTAGCTGAGGATCTACAATCAGGTGAGATGGACAAACTTATTAAAGGTTTACATAAATGATTTTTTTTCTTGCTCTTACCATATTGGGTTTATCGATACTTTTTTGCATTTATAGAGCAGTGAAGGGTCCAACACCTTTTGACAGAATTTTATCTATTTCAAGTATTGGAACCATTATGGCTTTAGGTATAGCAATTCATGGGTTTGCATTTAATAGACCGGACTTTGTTGATATTGCCTTAATGTACATACTTTTAAATTTTCTCGGAACGATAGCTATTTTAAAATTTTATAAAATGAAAGGTAAAAAGAAAGTTTAATGGGGTATCTGATTCATTACTCTACAATTTTTTTTCTATTTCTAGGTTGTTTTTTTATTTTATCAGGTAGTGTCGGCCTAATAAAATTACCTGATGTCTTTAGTAGAATACATGCTGCAGGTTTAATTGATACTTTAGGAACTGGTTTTATAATTTTATCTTTGATTATTCACTCAGGATTTTCCCTACTGAGTTTGAAACTTTTACTGATACCTTTATTTATATTATTTACTAGCCCCATATCTGGTCATGCTATTTCATTGTTTGCACATGAGTCTGGATATAAACCAAAAGCAAAACTTAAAAGATAATGAATTTTTTAATAATAAATTTTTTTCTAATTTCAATTTTACTTCTTACTACTTTTTATATCTTTAAGACGACTTCTTTAATATCCGTAGTGGCTTTGACAGGGATTTTTACATTAGTTTGTGCTGCGATTTATGTAAATCTTGATGCGGTGGATGTTGCTTTTACTGAAGCAGCAGTAGGATCAGGTATTTCTACTATTTTAATGGTGATGGCAGTCGCTAAATTACCTGAAGGAAAGAAAAATGAATTATTAAACTTATTTCCAAGTATTCTTTTATCAGTCTCTATCGTTATAGTGCTTTTGCTAATTATTACAAATTTACCACTTTTGGGAGACCCAAATGCTCCAATTCACCTTCATGTAACTCCTGAATATATTAAAGAAAGTAAATCCATATTCCACATTCCTAACGTTGTTACAAACATTTTAGCTAGTTACAGAGGTTTTGATACTTTAGGCGAAACAATAGTGATATTTACTGCTGGGCTGGGGGTTATTGTATTGCTTACAAGCAATACATTAAATAGAAAAACTAAATTTAAAAAGAAAGTAAAAAAATAATGAAAGACAATATTTCATCGAGTCCAATTTTAAATATTGTCAGTAGAATACTTTTTGCTCCAATTATTATTTTTGGATTGTATGTACAATTTCATGGTGACTATGGTCCAGGCGGAGGATTTCAAGCGGGAGTTATTATTGCTGCAGCTTTTATTCTTTACTCTATGGTTTTCGGTATTAAAAAAGGAGAAACCTTAGTTCCTATAAAAATTAATCAATATCTAATGTGTATTGGAGTTTTGCTATATGCAGGTGTAGGGGTCGTATCCATTTTTTTAAATGGCAACTATTTAGATTATAATGTTTTGGCATCTGACAGTTCTTCTGGTCAGCATTTAGGTATCATTCTTGTAGAACTTGGAGTTGGTATAACAGTGGCCACAGTAATGATTGCTTTATATCATTCTTTCGCATCTTTTAGGATTAAAGATGACTAATCTTTTATTTTTTTGGAACCACTTTGCTTTTATAATTTTAATGGTAAGCGGGCTTTTTATTATAATAACAAGTCAAAATTATATTAAAAAAATTGTTGGATTGGCTATTTTTCAAACTTCTGTATTTGTTTTTTTTGTTTCCTTAGCAAAAATTATTGATGGCACTGCCCCAATATTAAATTCAACAAATGACGTTTATTCTAATCCCCTACCTCATGTTTTAATTCTAACAGCGATCGTTGTTGGAGTGGCCACATCTGCATTAGGTTTAGCAATAGTTCTTCAAATTTATAAAAATTATGGATCCATTGAAGAAAATGAAATCAAAAAAGTAGAGTTAAAGGAAAATAACTAAAATGAATATCTTTTTAGATGACGCACCTGCTCTTGTTGTAGTTTTACCTCTATTAGTAGCAGCAATCGTAGCATTTATTCCTTCTCCAAGATTGGCTTGGTTTATAACAATTGTAACTTTAGTGATTCATGTATTGTTGTCTATTGAACTTTTAACGAGTTTTTCTTCTTTTGGTGCAATTATATATGAATTTGGTAATTGGCCTCCGCCTTGGGGTATCTCTTTTAAATTGGATGGAGTAAATATTGGACTACAAATACTATTTTCTGCTTTTGTTTTAATAGCAACTATTTATGCAAGAAAGATTTTTTTATCTGAAATAGAGCCTGAGGACTCAGGTAAGGCATATTCTTTATGGTTGTTAGCAATCGGAAGCTTAAATGGAATAATTTTAACCAATGATATTTTTAATTTATTTGTCTTTCTAGAAATATCAGCGCTATCATCTATTTCATTAATTTCTTTAGGTGCTGGGACAAATAGAAAAGCATTATTAGCTGCTTTCAATTATTTAATAATTGGTGCTATTGGAGCTACTTTCTATGTCATAGGTGTAGGATTTGCTTATGCCATGACAGGTACACTTAATATGAATGATTTAATTATTCAACTTACTCAATATTCGGAGGGTCAGCTGGCAATTTTTGCCGGTATGTCTTTTATGTTAATTGGTTTAATGGTTAAGTCAGCAGTATTCCCTTTGCACCTGTGGCTACCTCCTGCATATAGCTATGCACCATCAGCTGTTTCAACTCTTTTTGCGGCATTGGCTACTAAGGCTATTTTGATTTTCTTTGTGAGGATTTTGTATGAGGTATTCTCAATCTATAATGATTATCTAATACTCTTTTTAGATTACATTTTACTTCCACTATCTTTGATAGCTATTTTTGTTGGAACAATAATTGCTATTTATCAAGATGATATAAAAAAATTATTAGCTTACTCCTCAATTGCTCAAATTGGATATATAACTCTTGCATTTAGTATAAAAGATAATAGTGGAGTTCTTGCGGGTTTTGTTCATATTTTCAATCATGCTTTAATTAAAGGAGGCCTCTTTATGGCTGTGGGGTATCTAGCAATTTCATTAAAAGATCGAGTTACCTTACAAAGCATCGAAGGATATGGGCAAAAATTCCCAATTACTTCTTACGCACTATTAATATGTGGACTTTCGCTTATAGGTTTGCCTCTTACAAATGGTTTTATTTCTAAACTATATATTTTTCAGGCACTTTATATTAATGAAATGTTTTTAACTATTGCTCTTGTGGCTTTGAGTTCTGCATTGGCAGTTATTTATTTTTGGAAAATTGTTGAAAAATTATTTTTTAGCTCAAAAGGATATAAGGCAACTTCAGAAGATCCCGCAATCTATATACCCATTTGGATAATAGCAATATCAATAATTTATTTTGGTATCTTTTCATCATCCATAGTTGATTTCTCATCGATTGCATCAGAGTCTTTGATCAAAGGAGGCATTAATTGAGTTACGAAGGACTAATGATTTTAGGTATATTGACCCCTCTATTTGCAGCTTTTGGATCCTATTGTTTTAAAAATAACGTAAATGTACGAGACTCATTTGGTGTTTTAGGTGGTATTGTTACTTTTTTAATAAGTCTTAAAATATTTAACGGACTTCAAGCTGATGAACAGTATGTCTTAAATTTATTTACTTTATTTGATGGTGTTGATTTTCTTTTTAATATCACCCCGTTAGGTTCAATCTTTAGTTTAGTAGCATCATCATTATGGATACTGGCCTCAATTTATACTGTGGGGTATATGAGAGGAGCAGCAGAAGAAAACCAGACAAGGTTTGTTATCTTTTATTCAATAGCTATTCACGCAGCCCTAGCTATTGCATGGTCTGGAAACTTGTTAATGTTGTTTATTTTTTATGAAATTCTTACTTTTTCAACTTTTCCTTTAGTTGGGCATAAGCAAAATTCTGAGTCTCAAGCAGCTGGGAGAGTATATTTATCTATCTTAGTTGGAACTTCTTTAGTTTTATTCCTACCTGCTATTTTTTGGATATGGTTTGAGACGGGAAGTTTAAATTTTACATCAGGGGGAATTTTAGATGGAAAGTTTCCAACAGAACACCTTATGTTTTTAATAGCAATGTTGGTTTTTGGAATTGGAAAAGCAGCTATTATGCCCATTCATAGATGGTTACCAGCAGCGATGGTTGCGCCTACACCTGTCTCTGCGCTCCTTCATGCTGTTGCTGTAGTCAAAGCAGGTGTGTTCAGTTTCTTAATGGTAGTTGTTTATATTATTGGTCCAGATTATTTACTTCAGAGTAAAGCATCAAACTGGCTAGTTTGGCTATCATCCTTTACTATTTTGACAGCAAGTATCATTGCTATTTCTAAGGATGACTTAAAAGCAAGGTTAGCATACTCAACGATTAGTCAATTATCGTACATAATTTTAGGAGCAGCTTTAGCAACTACTTTTGCTCTAAAAGGAGCATCCTTTCATATTATTACTCACGCGATAGGAAAAATAACTTTGTTTTTTTGTGCGGGAGCGATTTATGTTACTGCTCATGTTAAAAAGATCAGTGAATTAGGAGGATTAGGATTTAAAACTCCAATGATATTTTTTGCGTATACATTGGGTGCATTATCAATAATTGGTGTCCCTCCCTTTATAGGATCATGGAGTAAATTATTTTTAGTGATTGGCTCACTTGAAGCTGACTTTTTATTTGTGGCAATTTTATTAGGTATATCTTCTTTATTAAATATTTATTATTTACTGCAACCAGTATTTATTGCCTTTAATAAAAAAAATATAAAAAATATAAAAATTACCAATGCACCGTTGACTATATGGCCTCCAATGATTACAGGAGTAGGTTGTTTACTCTTATTCTTTTTTTCAAATTACTTTTTAAACATTATTAATGGGGTAGTTGCTTAATGAAAAATAATAATCTTAAAACTTATGCAAAATACTTTTCTCAATTTATAATTGCTGTTGCTGGACTTCTTATAATTATTGATTTTACTATTCATCGCCATGCCTATTTTCATTTAGAAGAGATAATTGGTTTTCCTGCAATATTTGGTTTCATTTGTTTTGTTTTCATTGTCATTGTTGGAAAACAGCTAAGAAAAATTCTTATGAGAAAGGAGGACTACTATGACAAGTAGTATGATTCCTGGTTTATGGATGATTATCGCATCTATTTTATTGCCAATAATTCCTCATTATTTCAGACAACCTACGATGATTTTATCGGTAGTTTTATCATCCCTATCACTTTTAAACGGTTTTGGAACATTCCTTACTTGGGATATATTGGGTTTCAATTTAACCCTATATCATTCTGATAATCTAACTTTACCATTTGCAATAATCTTCCATATAGCTTCTTTGCTGGTAATTATTTATGGATGGCATAATAAAAATTTGATTGAAAATATGGCAACCCTTGCATATGCGGGTTCTGCGATAGGCGCTCTTCATGCAGGAGATTTTTTTAGTTTGTTTATTTGGTGGGAAGCCACTGCCTTAACTTCTGTTTTTATCGTTCTTGCTGGAAATACAATCTCTGCAAGGAATTCAGCTATGAGATATTTAATTATTCAAGTTTGCTCTGGCGTCTTGTTGTTAATTGGTGCAAGTATGATGGTTTATCAAACAGGCAACCATGAATTAACTAAATTAGATCTATCAAGTAATTTTGGAGTATTTATCTTTTTAGCTTTTGGTATAAAAGCTGCTTTTCCATTTTTAAATGGATGGCTTCAAGACTCTTATCCTGAATCTTCTCCAACTGGAACCGTAGCTCTATCCGCTTTCACTACAAAACTCGCTATATATGCTTTGGCTAGGACATTTCCTGGAACTGAAGCCTTAATTTGGATTGGAGCAATCATGACAGCATTTCCTGTATTTTTTGCGGTTATTGAGAATGATTTAAGAAGAGTTTTATCTTTCAGTCTTAATAATCAATTAGGCTTCATGGTTGTGGGAATAGGAATAGGTACTGAATTGTCTTTAAATGGAACTGTTGCACACGCATT
>SGZV01000007.1 GCA_004321805.1 alpha proteobacterium HIMB59
GCCTCTTCTTCAGAAGCTTCTTCAGCAGCCATCGGGATAATTGATTGGTAAGTTGGCTCTTGAGAAATTGCAGAATTAAATTTGTTAAAAAGAATTGAAACTTCATCTATCTCTTTACTTTCAAATAATTCTACAATTTTATTTTTAACCTCTTCTGAAACCTGTAACTGACGATCATTGGAAGTGAGATCATCAAAACCTGCAATCACATCTAATTCAGATCGTCGATAAAAGCTTGCAGCTTTTTTGCCTACAGTCATAATTTTAATTGTTTTACCTTCTGCTTGTTGCTGAGCAATCCAATTCTTTGCATTTCGAAACAAATTAGAATTAAAGCCTCCACATAATCCACGATCAGAGGAATTGATTACTAAAAGAATTATCTTAGGGTTTTCACGACCTGTTAAAATCTCAGGTAAATCAGAGCTATTGGACGTTTTTCCAGCCAAAGACGAAAGAATAAAAGCAAGACTGTCTGCGTAGACACGTGAAGACTCTGCAAGCTCTTGAGCTCGGCGAAGCTTACTTGCAGCTACCATTTTCATAGCCGACGTAATTTTTTTTGTCGACTTAACGCTGGCTATTCTATTTTTTAATTCTTTAAGATTTGGCATTAACTAAAATTGGCAGTGAACTTTTCTAAGTATTCCTCAATTTTTTTATCAGACTCATCACTGAAATTACCTGTATTATTGATTTCATCAAAAATATCAGAATGTTCAGATCGAAGACCCTCTAAAAATTTAATTTGAAAGTCTGAGATCTTCGCAGTGTCTATTTTATCTAGAAAGCCTCTTACACCAGAGTAAATACTTAAAACCTGATCAGCTACTGACATAGGAACGTACTGATCTTGTTTGAGTAGCTCAGTCAATCTCTCACCTCTCGCTAATAATTGTTTAGTAGATGCGTCCAAGTCAGATGCAAACTGAGAAAAGGCTGCCATCTCACGATACTGCGCTAATTCTAATTTAATCTTACCAGCAACTTTTTTCATCGCCTTGGTTTGAGCTGCTGATCCCACACGGCTCACAGATAGTCCCACATTAATCGCAGGACGTATTCCTGAGAAGAAAAGTTCTGTTTCTAAAAAAATCTGGCCATCTGTAATGGAAATCACGTTGGTAGGAATAAACGCAGAGACGTCACCGGCCTGAGTTTCGATCACGGGAAGAGCCGTTAAACTACCCCCACCATTCGCATCACTCATTTTTGCTGCACGCTCTAAAAGACGCGAGTGAAGATAGAAAACGTCACCCGGGAAAGCTTCACGTCCCGGTGGTCTTCTCAGAAGAAGTGACATCTGACGATACGCAACCGCTTGCTTTGACAAATCATCATAAACGATCAAGCCATGCATTCCGTTGTCACGAAAAAACTCACCCATTGAGCAACCTGCGTAAGGCGCAAGGAACTGAAGAGGAGCAGGATCGGAAGCAGAAGCTGCTACCACGATGGTGTACTCCATCGCGCCATTCTCTTCGAGGGTTTTCACTACTTGAGCTACGGTTGATCTTTTCTGACCAATCGCAACATAAATACAATAAAGCTTTTTCGACTCATCATCAGATTGATTGATCTCTTTTTGGTTGATAATAGTGTCGATTGCGACCGCAGTTTTACCAGTCTGTCTGTCACCAATAATCAATTCACGCTGTCCACGCCCAACTGGAACCAAAGCATCAAGCGCTTTAAGACCTGTTTGCATAGGCTCACTCACGCTTTGTCTTGGAATAATTCCAGGAGCTTTAACTTCTATTCTTCGAGACTCACTACTTTGGATTGGGCCTTTACCATCAATAGGATTACCGAGCGCATCGACAACTCGACCTAATAAACCTTTACCAACTGGAACCTCAACAATCTTTTGTGTTCTTTTAACAGTATCGCCTTCTTTAATACCTCTATCATCACCAAAAATAACGATACCAACATTGTCTTCTTCTAGGTTTAACGCCATCCCTTGGACGCCACCTGCAAATTCTACCATTTCACCAGCCTGAACATTGTCTAGGCCGTATACTTGTGCAACTCCATCACCAACCTTAAGTACGGTTCCGACCTCGGATATGTCGGCTTGGCTTTCAAAGTTTTTAATCTGATCTCTGATGATAGAAGAGATCTCCGATGCTTTAATTGACATTAAATGTCTCCTTTCACGTTATTGGTAAATTTCGAAACTTGGTTGATGATACTTAAATCGATCATCTTTGAACCAATAATCACTGTCATGCCTCCTAGAAGTGATTTGTTTACTTGAAACTCTAAGTTGAGCTTAGATCCATATTGGTTATGGAGAAGCTCTTGAATATTTTTTTTTGTCTGTTCACCAATTGTGTGAGCAGTTGTTACTTTAGCTTTTTGATATCCTCTTTTTTCAAAAAGGACATCTTGGAACTCATTTAAAATTGCCTCAAACAAGTTAAGTCTTTTATTTTTTTTCAGTGTGGTCACAAGACCATTCAAAATTCTTTCAGAGGCTAAACCGGAAATTACATTTAACAAGACATTCGATTTAATCTCATTTTTAGTTAAAGGAGATTTCAGCAAAGAGGCTAGTTCTTCACTCTCGCCAATAGTTGTTGAAAGAGATTGAGCGTCCGCCAATAAGGAGTCTAACTCTTCATTTTTAACTGTGTCAAAGAGCGCCACTGCGTATCTTTTTGATGCTATTTTATTGCTCATTTTTCTTACTAACCTGCATCTTTTATCACAACATCAAGCTGATTCAGATCATACAAATGACGCATCAAGCAATCGACAGAGGGTCAATGTCAATATTCATAAAACGTAAGTATTTTGGGGTTAATTTTGACTTTAAAAGGGTAATTTTTTTTCTTAAATCGACATAATTACTCTCTTTAAAGTAAAAATTTTCTTGGTAATGGTTTTTCTTGTAAGGAATCAAAGAGGGTGTTGGACCTAATATGAATAATTGATGTTTTTTTGAAATGGATAAAATTTCCATGCATATATCACGAAGATGAGGCAGCTTAGGATGTATCAGCTGTAATTGAGCAATCTTAGTATATGGAGGAAGTTTATTTTGTTCTCTTCGAGATAATTCCATTGAGATGAAATCATCTCTATTTTGGTTTTTAATACTTTCAAAAATTGGATGTTGGGGAGAATAAGTTTGTATTAAAACTCTACCTCTCTCACCTTCTCTTCCAGATCGTCCAGCAACTTGTTGGAGAAGTTGATAAGTTTTTTCCATAGCACGAAAATCAGGACTAAATAAACTAGAATCTCCATCAATAATATTGACTAATTTCAAATTTGGAAAATGAAATGATTTTCCAATAATTTGAGATCCAATTAATAAATTGGTTTGCTGATTAAATATATCTTTCATTAGAGTTTTTTTACTCTTTTTTGATTTTAAAGTATCACTTGAAAAAACCTGACTTTTATAACCAGGAAATAATCGTTCCACCTCCTCTTGCAGTCTCTCCAAACCAATTCCTAAAGAAATAAATTTTTCTGATGAACACATTTTGCAAATTTGCTGAGGCTCATAAAAACTGGAACAGTGATGACAAATCAAACGATCTATTCTTTTATGATATACTAAATTAACAGCACAATGATGACATTGTAACGCTGCATGACAGCTGGCACAAATTTTTGTTGGTGCGTAACCTCGACGATTTAAAAAAAATAATACTTGGTTTTTATCTTTTAAATTTTTTAATGTTTCATCATAGATTTTTTTTGATATCCAAGACTTCGAACTTGGTTTAAAATTATTCATATCAATGACATTTATCTCAGGCAGTTCTGTTTTATGAAATTGACTCAGTAATTTATGACCAATTATTTTTTTACTTTTAAGATTATATAATGACTCAAGTGAGGGTGAGGCACTTACTAAAGTGCAAATTGCATTATGACATTTAGCTTTGTAAATCGCCATATCCTTTGCGTGGTATCGGGGGCCCTCTTCTTGTTTGTATGACGAGTCATGTTCTTCATCACAAATAATTAATTTAAGATTTTTAAAAGGTAATAGTACCGCGGAACGGGCACCGATTATCACACTTGGCTCTCCAGATAAAAGGGATCGTAATATTCTACTTTTTTGTTGTTTTGTTTGTTTGGAATGCCAAACAAAAGGATCACATCCAAAATACTGTGAAAATCTTTTTGACCACTCCTCGGTAAGAGCAATTTCAGGCAATAGAACCAAAGTTTGTTTTCCTGATATAAGATTTTCTTCAATGAGCTTAAAATATAGTTCTGTTTTCCCCGATCCAGTAACTCCATCAATAAGGTGATTGCTAAAACTTTTATTTTCTTTTTTCCAAATGTTATTAAAAATCTTTAGCTGATCATCATTTAAGGAAATAGGTTTAACAATTTTTTGAAATAAAAAACTTTTGGTGATTTGTGTAATCTGTTTGTTTGTTATTAAGTCCTTCCATTGTTTAGCCGAAAGAGAGAAGCCCTCTATTAAACTTTTTTGTGAAGTAAATATTTGGTTTTGGTATGTAAAATAATTTTTAATATCTGAGGTAGGATATTGCTGAAGAGCCATTTTAAAAACCATTCCTAAATCAATAAAATAATGAAGAGATAAATATTGATAAAATTCTAAATTATGTTTGCTAATTGTATGGGTATAAAAAGATTTAATTTTTAAAATTTTTTTTAAGTCAAACTTTATATCGCTTTCTTTGGTTTGACATAAAACAACACCTCCTTGAATTTTGCCTCTTAAAGGTACTTGAACAATAGAACCTTGAGGAAGAATTTGGGAATGTTTGTAAGTCAAACTTTCTTGTATTTGGCCAAAAGGTATAACTTCGAAGTAATAAGACATTTTTAAAATTTGATTCTAATTTATAATATAATGTAATGAATTTTATCGAACTACTAGGACATTCAAAAGTTCATAGATCAATAATTGATGATTTTGACAAATGGGTCTTTCATTTAAAAGATATCAAAGGATATTCAGAAAATACATATAAGTCATATTGTTATGATGTTTGTGATTTCCTTATTTTTTTTCAATATTATCATCAAAAGCCGCTATCTCCATTGGATTTAAAAAGATTAGACCTGCAGACTTTTCGAGCATGGGTAGCAGATATCAGCGCTGAAAGAAATTATTTTAATATTTATAAAAAACCTTTAGCTGCAAGGTCTCGCAGAAGAGCGATTAGTTCTTTGAAAAACTTCTTGAAATTTCACACGATCACTAATGAAAACTATAAGTTTGGTTACACAGAAATCCAATTACTAAAAAATCCAAAAATTCCAAAATCACTACCGAAGCCAATTTCTGAAGATCAAATTGAACAACTAATGGAGCAATTACTTAAAGTATCAAAAAAGAGCTGGATTCAAAAAAGAAACTTAGCTTTACTTTATCTTCTCTATGGGTGCGGACTTCGCATCAGTGAAGCATTATCGATAACAAAAAAACATTTAGTTGATAAAAACACTTTAACAATCTTGGGGAAAGGAAATAAAGAAAGGCTGATACCTGTATTAGGAATTGTAAGTCAATCAATTACAAATTATTTACAGGAATTACCTCATGATATATCAAATGAAGATTTGATTTTTGTAGGAGATAGAGGGGCTCCTTTAAAAGCATCTGCATTTCAAAGAGATTTGAAACAAGCACGAATTAACTTAGGACTACCGAAGACAACAACACCTCATGCGTTGAGACATAGTTTTGCAACACACCTGCTAAAAAATGGCGGGGATTTAAGAGTCATACAAGAACTTCTAGGACATAGTTCTTTATCAACTACTCAGATCTATACTGAAGTAGATGATATAAGTTTACAAAAAACATATCATGAAAAAAATCCAAGTAAGTAAGTTATTCTTTACCCCTAACTACAAAAAAAGGGTTTAAAATATTATCTTTTTGATAGGCAAGTCTCTTATCATCCATATCTTTCACACTTCCCCCAGCTCCTTCTACAATTGCTTGTGCGGCAGCTGTGTCCCATTCAGAGGTTGGAGATAGCCTTGGATAAATATCTGCCAAACCCTCGGCTATCATACAAAACTTAATTGAGCTTCCAGCTTGATAAAGTTTATAATTTTTTAAATTTGAAATAAAATTTTTAGTTTCATTATTCAAATGATTTCTACTTGCTACAACACGAACAGGATCTTGATAAGTAGAAGTAGATATCTCTTTAATTGTTGAGTTAAAACATTTAATGGACCCTTTATCTAATCCACCGGCATATAAAGTTTGATTAACCGGTAAATAAACATACCCAACAACAGGATACTTATCGTTTATTAAAGCAATATTAATAGCAAACTCTCCATTCTTGTTTATAAATTCTTTAGTGCCATCTAAAGGATCAACTAACCAATATGTTTTGTTGTGAGTATAAAAATTATCAGACTCCTCAGAAATAATAGGGAGGGAGGAAATAGACATCAAACAGTCACATATAATTTCATGGGATTCCAGATCAGCTTTAGTGATTGGACTTTCGTCTTTTTTATACAATACCTCTTTGTTGTCTTTTTCATAAATTTCAATAATTTTATTACTACAAAGTTCTAGGCAACTTTTAATTTCATAAAAAAAATTGAACTTATCTAATTTACTGTTAACAGACATCACTGACCCAATATCAATAGAAATATTTTTTTAACTTTCAAAGTATAAATCGAAGAAAAACTAATTTTTGAGACTAATTTCAATTTCATCAAATTTGTTCATATCAAATGCAATATCTTCGAAAACTACCTCTTGATAGTCTTGAGCTGGGTTTAGCGAAAACCCATATGGCTCTAAAGGATCTCCTTTAAAATCTTTTGAAAAAACACCATTATCATCCAAATCTTGATATACGAATAAACCCATTACCATGTGAGGAAAGGCTTTTAAATTAATACGATTAAAATTATTAATATCTCTTTCACCAACCATGAATAAAGGTGCAGATTCCTCTTCGAAGTAAAATTTTCTATCATATCCCCACACATAAATAGGGCTTGTAGCATTTTGAAAGCCACTTACTTTAACAGTCAAATGGTCTGAATATGAAGGATTTATGAACAAAAATAACTGAAAAATAACAAAAAAAAGGACTTTTTTAGAAACTGCCATATAGCTGTGCATAACTTCAAGAAGATTAATATTTTTTTTTGATAATTGCATCTCGTCTTTTACCTATGTAAGTAATTCATATGTATAAGTCAAAATATGTTGATAAATAGGTATAATTGAAGCAATAAAGATTGGTTTATTATTTAGGATTTTCATATACCTAATAATCATCTGTATATCTGTGGATAACTCTGTTAAAAACTCTATAAACTTATGCATAAATGAAAAAAGGTTATATTTTAGTGAGGATTTCTATCCATAATCCTGAGCTCTTTAAAGAATATCCCCCATTGTCTGGTCCAACTATGGAAAAGTTTGGGGGTAAATATTTAATACGAGGTGGAAAGTTTGAAATAGCTGAAGGAAATTGGCCAGCAGATCGAACAACTATTGTGGAATTTGAGAGTTTTGAAAAGGCCAAGGAGTGCTATGAGTCTATAGAATATAGAAAGGCAAAAGATATCAGACAAAAAAGTACCATTTCGGACTTAATTTTAATTGAAGGGTATTAATTCTTAAAAAAACTCTTAGCCAGATCTAATTTTTCTTTTTTTTGTTTTAACAAATTTTTTAAAATTTCGATTTGTTTTTGATGATCTTTAATCATCAGCTCTATCTCTTCAACGCTTAAATCATCAAAATCAATTGGCTTTTCTTTTTTTACTTCCTCTTCATCAAACATTTGTTCTCCTTCCTTCTTTTGACCATAGTATTGGAAAAAAACTTTCATCCATTTCATCTGAATTAATTTTTTTATATTTTTTATAAATTCTTGCTGTACCCCCTACATTTGTTGGATGAAATTTTGCACTACTGGGAACACAATGAGCGACAATAGCTCTTCTATCATCTTTGCTCATATTTATTCCAGAGCCGTGCCATGTTTGTCCATGGTGAAAGGAAACTCCCCCAGCAGGAACTTCGACATATTGAATATGTATCTCTTTATTATTTTTTTTTGCAAATGCTTCTAGTTCATTTTTGTAATTCTCGGGAGAATGAAACTGTCCATTTGGAGGGACTAAGCCCCATTTATGTGATCCTTTTACATATTCTAAAGTTCCTTTTTCTTGAGAAACATCATCTAAGGGCATCCAACAAGTCATCATAGTTTGCGGTATCACCCAATCATCATAAGCAGCATCTTGATGATAAGCTAAAGTCTTTCCCCCGGGAGGTTTCCACAAGACATTATCTTGCAAAAGTCTAGAACCAGTCCAGCCCATTAATTCTGCACAAGCCTTCCCTAACAGTTGATGTGTTACTATTTTTTTTATATTGCTATCTGACTTCCAACCGTTGCAGATTTGTCTCGTAATATTATTGGGATCTCTTCCTTTTTTCCAATTCCATTCGTCAGGCTCAATGCCTGTTTCAAAAATGCCAGAAAAAAGATTAGCAAATTTATCAGCTATACTATCAATTTTATTTGTATCTAAAAATTGGGGCAAGATTAAGTAACCATCATCTTCAAATTTTTTCTTTAGATCCTTATTGATCTCGATTTGAATCATTTTGCCTTATCGTTGGTCTTTTTATAATATTTTTCAATTAGCTTGATAGACTTATAAAGATCTTCTCTTGTAACGCCTGTGGCCCATTGTAGACGATCATACTCATAAAGATCATTTTCGACAAAATAAGGAGATGCGAGCTTTCTAATCATTTGATTAAGAAAAAGTAAATCACGTTTAGTCATAAAAAAAATATAAATGAATTTCTAATTTAAATAAATTGACAATTTGACAAGATTTTTGATAATCACCCATGTTCAAAAAACTTCTAATAATTGTTTCTTCTTTTTTCTTACTCACCAGTTGCGCAACTGTCAGTGAAAAAGCAAATAATGCTTATGATACTGTGGCAGGCGCCGTATCTAAGGGCTACAATAAAGTCAAAGATACAGTGACTGGTGGAGATTAAAAAAATTATAAATACTCATTGATGAAAATTCGTAAACTTCATCAAATGGGTTCTGGTGGTAAGATCATCATTGGCATTAATGTTTTTTTAATGTGCCTAGTTCTTGCAATTATAGGCTTCAATTATTTTTTTTAATGAATGAAATTTTTATCCTTACAACACATCGCTATAGAGGACCCCGGAACATTTAAAGATTTTTTATTAGCCGACGGTCATACGCTCACAACTATTCAACTTGATGAGGGTGATACCATTCCCTCAAATTTAAATGAATATGATGCAATGCTTTGCATGGGAGGTCCCATGGATACCTTTATGGAAAAAGAATATCCCTGGCTAGTTCCGGAGAAAAAAGCAATTGGCGAATATGTTTTAAATCTCAAAAAACCTTTTTTAGGCTTTTGTCTTGGATGTCAGCTATTGGGAGAAGTATTAGGTGGTAGAGTAGCTCCATCTGAACCACCGGAAATTGGTGTTTTAGATATCAATATAATGGATGACGCAAAACAAGATCCTGTTTTTAATTTTCTACCCAATAGTATTAAAGCACTGCAGTGGCACTCCTACGAAGTTCAAGATCTTGAGGCAATAAATGGTGTCGAGGTTATAGGATCTTCTCCTTCTACAAAATATCAAATTTTTGGATACAATAATCATGCCTATGGAATTCAATTTCATATTGAAATTCGAAAATCAACTGTTGATGATTGGGCAGCTGTTCCTGAGTACAAGAATGCGTTAGAACAATCTCTTGGAAAAGAAGCCTTACCTGAAATGAAAAATTCTGTTAATCAAGAAATTGATACTATGATGCAACAGTGTAATCAATTGTATAAAAATTTCATAAATATCATCTAGTTTATCTCGTTAATAGTATTCAAAGTAAATGTATCGAAGAGGGTTTTTAAAAAAAATTTTTTTAATAAGCACAGGTTTACTTACTCTAAAAATGAAACTATTTGCTAATGAAATTTTAAAACCTTTTAATTTAGAAAATGGAGTTTTTATAAATAACTTTATAGGGCATCGAAAAAATTTTAAGGATTTCTGGAAATGGAGAAAAGAGTCAAAAAGACCAGATCCCATGAGCTTCCCACTAGCTCACAATGATCCTCAATATTTGCAACAAAACAAGTCTGATAAAACTTTAACATGGGTAGGCCACGCAACATTTCTCTTACAAATAGATGGATACAACATTTTAACCGATCCTCATTTCAGCAAAAGAGCTTCCCCATTATCATTTATGGGGCCTGAAAGAACCACACCACCAGGACTGCAAATTGAAGACTTACCTGTGATTGATTTAGTTGTAATTTCTCATAATCACTACGATCATCTTGATAGTCAATCAATAAAATCCCTAATAAAAAGGCAAAAAAATAATCAACCTATTTTTTTTGTACCTTTGAAACTTAAGACGACTCTCCAAAATTTTGGTGCGTTAAACATTATAGAACATGAATGGTGGCAGGCTAGTCAATATAAACAATTAGAGATATGTTCTGTTCCAGTTCAACATTGGAGTAAAAGATCATTAAGCGATACCAACAAAACACTTTGGTGTGGATGGGTAATAAAATCTAAAAATTTTCAATATTTGTTTGTCGGTGATACTGGATATTCAAAAGATTTTAAAAATATTCAAAAAAAATTTGGTCCCATGGATTTAGCCTCAATACCTATTGGCGCTTATGAGCCAAGATGGTTTATGAAAGATGCTCATTGTAATGTAGAAGAAGCAATACAAATTCACAAAGATATCAAATCTAAAAAATCTATAGCCATGCATTGGGGAACATTTCAGTTAACTGATGAACCAATGGATGAGCCCATTCAGCTCTTAAATAAATTAACTAAAAAATTAAATTATTCTAATCAGTTTGTTGCAGTTAAACACGGCGAGACTATTAAAATTTAACTAATGGCTAATCATAAATGTTATCAATAACAATATTAGAAAGCCGCTCAAATATTTTTGATTATATTTTCTGATTAAACAAACTAACCCTGCTATACTAAAAAGAATACTAAACCATCCAAGTGTCCAAGAACCACCTTCAAATATTTGAAATAACCCTCTTAGTAAGAATAATGAAAAAATTAAGTAGAACATAGTATTCATATAAGTTTATTATTTAAAAAAAGAGTAATTAAATCAACCGTAAGGTTCTGTGGTGAAACAGATATCACACTTGACTACGGATATCCTATGTCTCTTTAATTCATTTATTCTCAATACTATTATGAGAGCTTTAACAACATTTTATCTATGTTGTCCGTAATGAGTCCGTAATTAAGATATAGCTAAAAATTTAATTTTAAGGAGAGGTTGTAAACTTTATACCTTCTGCACCAATACCCACTATCAGCGCTTTAAGTGTTATGTCACCTAAATTTTTTCCGTAATGAACACTTTTACTATCTTCTATGTATGCTTTACCAGGTTTGTAAATAGTAACAGTTCCGTCTTCCCATGTATATGTCATCTCTCCTTCCATAATGTAAATATAAACAGGGTAAGAATGAACATGGTTCGGAGTTACACCACCAGGAGGCACTTCAACTATAAATGACACTATTTCAGCTTTTCCATCAGGATAATATATTTCATTTCCTAATATTGTAGTTGCAGATTTTAGAACAGGGGAAATTTTAGTTTTGAGATGTTCTTCAGAATATAAAAATCCAAAACTAAATAGAAAAATTGAAAAAAAAAATATAAAACTTAATTTTTTAATATAAACATACATGTAAACTCTTATAACATCTAAAAAAATATTATTTATTGCAAATGAGTAATATATATATTTAAAAATAGAAATAATGGTTCTGTGGTGAAACGGATATCACACTTGACTACGGATCAAGAATTCAGGGTTCGAATCCTTGCAGAACCGCCATTATAATTCGATATTATCAATCAGCCTCGTCTGTCCTTTATAAATTGCATAAAATAATCTCGCATCAGAAATATCACCCTCAATTTCTAAAGAATTAGCATTCCTGAATTCAAAATAATCAAATTCCTGATCGACAAGATTTGTTATGAAGTTTTTTGCTAATGTATTGGCTTCCTTAATTTGAATTTTTTTATCAAAACTTTTAGTAAATTGAATAGCAGAGCTATGGAAGTCAATAAATTCTTGTAATTGTTTTTTACTTAAATTTTCATTTCTTGAAGAATAAGCTATTCCCTCTTCCTGTCTTTCAGTTGGTATCGATATAATTTTTAAATTTGTGAATTTTTCCTCAATAAATTTCTCTACAATTTTTAATTGCTGATAATCTTTTTGACCAAAGTAAACTTTGTTAGCGTGCACTATTGAAAAAAATTCATTAAGGACTGTAGTTACCCCATCAAAATGTCCAGGGCGAAATCGATCACATAAAATATTTTGAAAATATTTATTTTTTAATATTGGCTTGTCATCTGGATATATTTCTTCAGAAGAAGGTTCAAATATTACATCAACATTATGAGACTCACAAAAATCATAGTCCCTACCCTTATTGCGAGGGTATTTATCAAAATCTTCCTTTTTATTAAATTGTTTTTCGTTAACAAAAATACTTATAACAGTTTTTTGATTATCGTTTTGAGATTGTTTGAACAATTTTCCATGACCTTGATGCAGGGCACCCATTGTAGGGACATAGCCTATGGAATACCCTTTTTCTTGATAAGCTTTCAAATAGAGCTTCAGGTGCGAAATATCTTTAATTATCAACATAATTAGATTTTAATTATTGACTTCATATCAATAATTGTTAAATGTAGGAACACTTTTTTAAAGGCATAATATAAATGAAAAGAACATATCAACCAAGTCAGTTAGTTAGAAAAAGAAGACACGGGTTTCGCTCTCGTATGGCTACTGTTGGTGGTCGAAAAGTACTTAATGCTAGAAGAGCCAAAGGTCGAGCTCGACTATCTGCTTAATTTTTGAGATTACCCACTCTTAAAAAATCATCACAATTCTCACATATTAGAAACAAAGGAAGTTTCTATAAATGTAAATATTTCAATGGCTTTTTTCTGAAAGATGAAAACCAAGATTCCTTTATACTGGGATTAGTTGCAAGCAAGAAGCTGGGAAATGCTGTTGAAAGAAATCGTGCCAAAAGAAGAGCGAGAGAGGCTATTCGCACAAGTAGCATGATTGGTAGCTTACAAGGTATTCAATTTATTCTAATATTAAAAAAAACGGTCTTGAAAGTGCCATTTATTGATTTAAAACAAGAGATTGAAAAATTTTTAAATCATGACGATTAAAATTAAGCACATTTGGTATTTAGTATTTATAACTCCAATTAGGTTATACCAATTGTTTATCTCTCCCATGTTGCCTAACACATGTCGCCATCTTCCAACTTGCTCAGATTACACTATTGAGGCAATTAATGAATTTGGAGTAATGAAAGGAATAATAAAAGGTCTTCATCGAATTTTAAGATGTAATCCGCTTGGATCATCTGGATACGACCCTGTAAAAAAATAATATGGAAAATCAAAAAAATCTTTTTTTAGCAATAGTTATCTCCATGGCTATCATCTTTGGATTTCAATTACTTGTACCACAGCCTGAGAGGGCCCCTGTTTCGGAAGATCAAATTGTTGAACAAAGTTCTGTTGATCTCAACATACAAAATACAAATTCTCAAATTATTATTAACCGAGATGAAGTTATAAGCAGCTCAGGTAGAGTTTCTTTTGATAATGGTAAAATTAAAGGATCAATTAATTTAGAGGGTGGAATTATTGATGATCTAGTTCTTGAAGAATTTAGAGAAACATTAGATCCAACATCTGATTTAATTGAATTTTTGAATCCCCTTGGTTCCCAAGATGCTTATTATCTTGATACTGGATGGGTCAGCTCCGATAATACTTTAGAGCTACCTAATAATAAGTCTATTTGGAAAACTGACAAAACTTCTATGGGGATTGATGATCCTGTTAAGCTCTTTTGGTCTAACTCTCAAGGTATTACTTTTGAAAAGATAATCTCTCTTGATGAGAATTACTTATTTAATGTTGATCAAAGAGTAATTAATAATTCTGATAAATCGTTTGATTTATTTCCATTTGGCTTATCTAAAAGGCAGGGTATTCCTGATATGCAGAACTTTTTTATTCTTCATGAAGGACCTATATCTATTACCGACTCTGTACTTGAAGAATATGATTATGATGATCTAAAAGAAAAAAGAAAAATTAAACATACATCTGTAGGTGGATGGATAGGAATAACTGATAAATATTGGCAAACTGCTATTATACCCAATCAAAACGAACCTATTACCCAAACTTACAGCTATAGTTTTGCAGAAAATGTAGATAATTTTCAGACTGATATCGTTGGTGAAAAAATTGCCGTATCAAATGGAGCGAGCATTTCTCATAACTTTAAATTATTCGCAGGTCCTAAAATTGTTAGTGTTATTGATGCCTATGTGGAGGAATATGGGATTCAAGAATTCGATCGATCAGTTGATTTTGGTTGGTTTTATTTTTTAACAAAACCTATTTTTAACGTTTTGCAGTTCGTATTTGGATATGTCGGAAACTTTGGCTGGTCTATTATTGTATTTACAATTTTAATGAGAATTTGTTTCTTTCCTTTAGCTCAGCAATCATTCAAATCAATGGCTAAGATGAAAAAACTAGGTCCTGAGATGCAAAGATTAAAAGAGCAATATGGAGATGATAGGGCGGGAATGCAAAAAGAAATGATGGCTTTATATAAAAGAGAAAAAGCAAATCCAATTGCAGGATGCCTTCCTATCCTTTTACAAATTCCAGTATTCTTTGCTCTCTATAAAGTTTTATTTGTTACCATAGAAATGAGACATGCTCCTTTTATCGGTTGGATACATGACTTATCTGCGCCCGATCCTCTTGGGCTACTAACTGCATTTGGTTTATTTGATTGGAATGTTCCCGGCATTCTCCAATTATTTAATATTGGCATATGGCCAATACTAATGGGTATATCCATGTTTTTACAACAGAAGTTAAATCCTGCACCAGTAGATAAAATGCAAGCCAAAATCTTTATGTTCTTGCCAATTGTTTTCACTTTTGTTCTTGGAGGATTTGCAGCTGGCTTAGTTATTTACTGGACAACAAATAATGTGTTATCCATGGCCCAACAATATATTATTCAAAGAAAAATTATGAAGAGTTAATGAATAATGTCTCAGGCTATTTTAAAAAACAAACAAATTTTTTATTAAGCGCTACACAACCGAGACAGTATCCTAACGTTGTCTTCCCTGAAATATCTTTTATTGGAAGATCTAATGTTGGTAAATCTAGTTTAATCAATGCCATTTTTATGAAAAAATTAGCACATACATCTAACACGCCAGGTAAAACTAGGCAGATTAATTTTTTTAACCATGGAGACTCTTTAATGGTAGCAGATCTTCCCGGGTATGGTTTTGCTAAAATTTCCCAATCAGAGGCATATAAAATATCAGATTTAGTCTCTCAATATTTAAGAACACGAGAAAATTTAAAAAAAATTTTTGTTCTAATAGATAATACTCTTGGTCCAAAAAAAATTGATATCGAAATGATCGAGTCAATGAGAGACATTAAAGAGAAAATCTTTATCTGTTATACAAAAAGCGATAAAAAGATTAAAGAGAAGTCAGCTTTTTCAAAAGAATTAGAAAAATTTGACCATTTAATAGTCAGCTCAAAAACTAATAGCAATATTTTTGATGTCCAAAAAAAAATTTTAGAAATTTTATAAATATTCTTTGAAATTATTTAAGAAAGCATTACTTTAGGCGCCTATGAAACATGTATCTAATTGGGTGTTTGATCTAGACAACACCTTGTATAAAGCAGAATGTGGATTGTTTGATAAAGTTCATATTTTAATGGGAAAATTTATTGAAGAAAAATTAAATTTAAACTCTGGTGAAGCACAGGCTTTAAGATCTAAATACTATCATCAATATGGAACCACTTTGCGAGGTTTGATGATTGAGCATCAAATCAATCCAGATGAATATTTAGATTATGTCCATCAAATTAACTATGATGTAGTAGAGCCCAATGAAAGTCTTCGTGACACAATTAAAGAGCTTCCTGGTAAAAAATTTATTTTTACAAATGCTAATTATGGGCATGTGGAAAAAGTTTTAGAAAAACTTCATATGACTAACCTCTTTGATGGATGTTTTGACATCTCCGAAAGCGATTATCTTCCTAAGCCTCATAAAGAAATTTATGAAGCATTCCAAAATAAGTTTAATTTAGATAACTCTAGTACTGCTATGTTTGAAGATTTACATATTAATCTTCGTGAGCCTTCAGCATTAGGTTGGCAAACAATATGGGTTACAAACAATATAGAGTATAATCTAAATAAAGATGTAAATCTTAAAGAAGACATCCAAAAAATCATGAATGAAAAAGAGTATATATCTCACGTAACTGATAATTTGGAAAATTTTTTAAATAATTTATTATAGGAGAGGTATGAGCAATAAAGAAACGATTGAAAAGCTATGGGATCAAAAAGATCAAATTAATTTTATTCAAGATCAAGACTCACAAAATGAAATCCTTAGTGTCTTAGAAAAGCTTGATAAAGGTGAATTAAGAGTTTGTGAAAAAATTGATGGCGATTGGCAAGTTCATCAGTGGCTTAAAAAAACAATTTTACTGAGTTTTCGAATTCAAGATATGGAATTAATTAACGGTGGCCCAAGTGTTGTTGAAGGAAATACCTCTTGGTGGGATAAAGTTCCTTCAAAATTTCAAAATTGGCAATCATCAGACTTTCAAGCTGCAGGTTTTAGAGCAGTTCCCAATTGTGTTGTAAGAAGATCAGCATATATAGCCAAAAGTGCTGTTCTGATGCCCTGTTTTGTAAATCTTGGTGCCTATGTAGATGAGGGAACAATGGTTGATACCTGGGCTACCGTTGGTTCTTGTGCACAAGTTGGAAAAAATTGTCATATTTCTGGTGGTGCTGGTATCGGTGGAGTACTAGAACCCCTACAGGCTAATCCGGTTATAATTGAAGATAATTGCTTTATCGGTGCTCGTTCTGAAGTAGCAGAGGGTGTTATTATTGGAGAAGGGTCTGTTCTGTCAATGGGCGTATTTATAGGTGCCTCTACTAAAATTTATGATCGCGATACTGGAAAAGTTCACATGGGTAAAGTTCCTCCGTATTCTGTAGTTGTTCCAGGGAACATGCCTAGTTCAAAAGGTGAGGCTTCATTATATTGTGCTGTTATTGTTAAAACTGTCGATGAAAAAACAAGGTCTAAAACTTCAGTTAACGAACTACTTAGAGATTAAATGTTAGATACAATCGAACTCTCAAAGAAACTAATTTCTTTTGAGTCTGTAACACCTGCCAAACAAGATATTTTTGATTTTTTAATAGAAACTTTTAAAGAACAGGGATTTACAACTAAACAACTTAATTTTGATGGTGATGGAAGTTATGAAGTTATCAATTTAATGGCAACTTTTGGGTCCCCCAATACAAATGCAAAACACTTTAATTTCCTATGCCATGTTGATGTTGTGCCCCCTGGTAACATTGAAGATTGGGACACTCATCCTTTTGAACCTACTATTAAAGATGGATATCTTTATGGTCGAGGGTCAGAAGATATGAAAGGTTGCACTGCAGCTAGTATGGTTAGTGTGTTTAAGTTTTTAAAAGATAACCCTGATTTTAATGGAACGATTAGTTTTATTATTACAGGCGACGAAGAGGCGGACTCAATTAATGGAGTTGATAAAGTAGTTAATTGGCTTCAAGAAAATAATATTCGCATCGATGGCTCTATTGCTACAGAGTCATCATCAGAAAAGATTATTGGAGATCAAATTAAAGTTGGTCGTAAAGGAGCTGTTGATATCCATATTGAAATTATTGGAAAACAAGGACATGCTGCTTATCCTCAACTTGCTCAAAATCCTGTTCATTGCATGTCTAAGATCATATCTTTTTTTGATGATCAAACTTTAGATAATGGAGCAGAATATTTTGAACCCTCCTCTTTGCAATTCACACAAATCAATTTAAACAATAAAGCCAAGAATGTTATTCCAGAGAAAGTCATTACAGTTGCAGATATGCGATTTAATGATAATTGGGATAAAGAAAAAATTCAAAATTATTTTGAGGAACACTTATCTAGAATATGTAAAGAAAACAACTGCACTTATAATTTAAAATTAACTTTTCGTGGTCTTCCTTTCCAAGCCTTTGATAATCCTTTTACTATTGATTGTATTAATGCAATTAAAGATGTTACTGGACTGGATGCAAAACAAGATACAGGTGGCGGAACATCAGATGCAAGATTTATGCAGCGAATTTGTCCTGTATTTGAATTTGGTACCATTAATAAAACTCTCCACAAAGTTAATGAATGTGTTTCAATTGATGATCTCAAAACAACAGAAAAGATTTATTACAAAACTTTAGAAAACTTTTTTAAATGATTAAAGAGGGAGATCAGCTTCCAAACTTAACTCTTAGATCTGTCGCTGATGATGGGATACAAAACTTTTCTCTTCACGAAAATTTTCAACAAAAAAAAATATTAATAATCTGTGTTCCTGGTGCCTTTACATCAACTTGTCACAACCAGCACTTACCCCCTTTTATTAAGGGCTTAGATCAACTTATAAATGTAAAGAATTTAAATCAAATATGTTGCATAACAAATAACGATCCCTTTGTACTAGATCATTGGAGATCAAGCCTAGGAGCAACAAAAATTACATTTCTTTCAGATGGTAATTTTGAATTTTTACAAAAAACTCAATTAATAAGAAATCATGAAAAAAGTTTTATGGGTAACCGTCTTGTTAGATCGGTGTTACTAATTGATAATCTTATTATTACTAAAATAATATTAGATGATCCTGGAAAGCTTGATAAAACTAGTTTTGAATCAGTTTTAAATACAATTTAAGTATTCTTTAATTTTTGAACTACTTTTGAATTTTTTGGCAAAAGTTAAACTTTTTTTTGATAATTTTGGCAAATTTTTGACAACTTGTAGAATTGCATCAATTAATTCTTCGATATTATTTTCAGAAACAATGATGCCATTGTTATGAATAGACTCAGGCGTCCCTCCACTATTGCTAACAACACATGGAAGTCCTTTTGAGGCAGCTTCGATATTTGAAATACCAAACCCCTCTATGCTGTTAGGGGTTGTGATTGTTGGCATAACATGGATTTTGCTTAATTTATAAACTTCCTCTGTAGAAGAATAACTCTCAAGAAAATCAACTTGATTAAGCAAATTATATTTCATCACTAAATCCTTAAGTCGAGAGAGCTCTGGTCCATTACCTAAAATGGCATATTTCAAATTTAATTTATGTCGTTTTTTAATTTCATATAATACTTCTAAAATTAAATGGTGCCCTTTTCGGTATTCTAATCTTGCTACAGTACATAAATCATATTTTTTTTTATTGTTATAATCTTTTATATTGCTAATAAAAGCTGGATGTATAATTGATAATTTTTTTTTAAGATAACCTTTATAATTTTTCAAAAATAATTTTTCTGTAAATGAAGAATTAAAAATAATTTTATTAGCTTTAGAAAGTGATCTATTAACCCTGTCCTCCTTTTTTAAATTTAAAATTTCATTACCATGAACAAGACAAACTTTTTTAATTTTTAAATCTTTATTAATATGTTCTAAAGATTTCCAGCTATCAAAATAAATTAAATCAAATTTTTTTTCTTTTAAAATGGAATGACAAAAGTTGGATTTAGTTTTTTTTCTTAGAAATTTTAATTGATCAAAGCGTTTAATTTCAATCTCCTGTCCTTGATCATACTCGGCACTACTAAGCCTTGATCCATCAGCTAATACTAAAACTTTATGTCCTTTTAAATGTGCTTGTTGAGCAATATTTGTCATCACTGACTCTATCCCCCCAATCTTCGGAGCAAAACACTGGGTATAAATGAGAATGTTCAATATTGAATACCTTTTAAAATTAGGCCTTTTGAGGGCATAGTAGGGCCAGCTAAGGCTCGATTTTTTGATAAAAATAGCTCTTGAATCCACTCTGGTTTTCTATTGTTGAGGCCAATTTCAAGCAATGTCCCCACCATAATCCTGATTTGTTGGTAAAGAAAAGATTGAGCTTTAAATATAAAAATCAACTTATTTTCTTTTATATCTATCCCTACTTCCTTTATAGATCTAATAGGTGTTTTTGCCTGACATCCACTTGATCGAAAAGCACTAAAATCATGTTTGCCTTTAAAAAAATTAATAGCAGTTTGCATAGCTGTAATATCTAGTTTTTGTTTTATATGAATACTGAATTCACCTTCAAGCACTGAAGGAGATAAGGAATTAAAGACTTGATATAGATAAGTCTTAGTTTTTGCAGTGAACCTAGCATTGAAATCTTCATCCACCTTCTCGACTTGAGAAATTTTAATTTTTTCATTTCCTAAATGAAAGTTTAATCCATTAAGAATTTGAAATTCTGAAAAATTTTTTTTCATATTAAAATTAGCACACTGTCCCAAAGCATGAACACCTGCATCGGTCCGACCTGCGCCTTGAATTGTTATTTGCTCTCCTGAAAACTTGAAAAGAGCTTTTTCTATTTCACCTTGTATTGTTTTTTCATCATTTTGATACTGCCAACCAGAATAAGGAGTGCCTATGTACTCAATAGTTAGTTTAATATTATTCATAAATAATCTTATCACCCTGTATAAAATCATGATTACCAAGCTTAAATTGATCAATTGACATGGCTTTTTTACCTTCTTGTTGTATTTCTAATATTTCTAAGCTTCCTTTTTGACAAGCAATTGTAAGCGGAGTTTCAATAATTAATCCTGGAGAACCGCCAGCTTGGGAAAGCTTCGCTTTTAATACTTTGAATCTTATGCCTTTATAGTTAAACCACATTGCAGGATACGGATAAAAAGCTCTAATTTTTAGTTCTAACTCAATATTTGTAAGAGACCAATTTATTTGTGTTTCTGATTTATTTATTTTTGATGCATAAGTGCTTTTTAAGTGATCTTGTTCTGTAAGAAGCGATTTGCCAGATAAATATTCTTTCAGTGTATTAAATAGTAATGAACAAGACTCTTGGCTAATTTGATCAATTAAGGATTTTCCAGTTGTTTTAGAATTAATGGCTATCGCTTGTGATGAGATAATAGGACCCTCATCAAGAGAGTCGTTCATTTTCATAATAGTAATACCTGTTGTTTTATCGGCGTTTTCAATAGATCTTTGAACTGGAGCAGCTCCCCTCCAATGAGGTAACAAAGAAGCATGGATATTAACAAAACCAAATAATGGTACATTTAACCAACTTGATGGAATTAATTTTCCGTAAGCAAATAAAATAGCTATATCAGGCTTTAGAAGTTTAAATTCATCTAAAGAGTCATCATTTAGTTTAGAGGGTGTAAAAACAGGTAATAGTTGACTTTCCGCCCACTGATGAACTGGGGTTTTAACTTGTTTCATCCCTCGAGATTTTTTTTTAGGTTCTTGGGAGTATATTCCAACAATTTCATACCCACCTAAATATAAAGTTTTTAGAGGAGGAAGCGCAAATACTGGCGATCCGAAAAAAACTAATCTTTTTTTTTGAGGCATCTACTTAGTGTTTTGTTCTTTTTTAAACTTTTTCATTTTTCGAATAATCACGTCTCTTTTTAATCGACTAAGATGATCTACAAATAGAATACCATTAAGATGATCTAGCTCATGTTGAATAATTCTAGATGTGAAACCATCAGTAGATAAAATTTGTTTTTCATTTTTTTCATCTAGATATTCTATAGTTAATTTATCTGGTCGATCAATCTCAGCAAAATGCTCTGGGAAAGATAAACAACCTTCTTCATAAGGCGTCAAATCATCTTCAATAGAGATTAAAATAGGATTAATCATTGTGAGGGGCTTTTTTTCTTCCTCTCTTGCTCCAGAGTCTAAAATGAAAATTCGCATATCTATACCCACTTGAGGTGCTGCTAGCCCTACTCCATTAGCCTCATACATAACATCATACATCTCTGATATTAACTCTCGATGATGATCGTCAACTTGAGGGATGGGTGAACATTCTTTTTTTAAAATAGGGTCAGGAGCATAGACTAATTTCAACATTACAAGTAATATAGGGCAAATTTTTTCAATATGGGCAATAAAAAAGTAAAGATATTTAATAATTTAAAAAATTTATTAATTCCAGGTAATGCAATTTCTTTACCTCTTCCTGTTGCTCAGGGTAGAGTAAAAGAGGAATGGATTGACTATAATGACCATATGAATATGGCTTATTACGTACAGTGCTTTGAGGAAAGCTCAGATTATTTGTTAGAGATAATTAATTTAGGATATGACTATGCTATAAAACGGCAAAAAGGTATTTTTGTTATAAAGTGCGAAATTAATTATAAAAAAGAAATTAAAATAGATGAGTATTTTAATATCGATTTAAAATCAATTGAATGTAAAGGTAAAAAATTGATAGTGGATTTATCAATGACCAAGGATGATGGTGTTAAAGTTGCAGATTATCGTATAATCAATTTAAATGTTGATTTGAAAAATAAAAAGTCGATATCCTTTGATCCAAATATTATAAGTCAATTATCCTAAATCTTTTCGAGACTCTAAAGCGGCCCCAAGCGTATTATCATCTAGATAATGTATTTCACTGCCCACAGGAACACCATATGCAAGTTGAGTAATTTTTATTTTTAAACCTTCTAAAGAGTCTTTAATTACAAGTGCTGTAGTTTGACCCTCAATTGTAGCACTCAATGCAAGAATAATTTCTTGTATATTATTTTTTTCAATTCTTTGTTTTAAAAAATTTAATTTTAAATCTTGTTCAGTAAAATTTTTCGAAGCAGATAATAAACCCCCGATTACATGATAAAGGCCTTTATGATAACCCGAGCGCTCAAAGGCCCATACATCAGCCATATCCTCAACAATACATATTGTGGTTGTTGATCTCATATCAGAAGTACAAATTTTACAAGGATTAATAGTATCTAGAATTCCACAATTTTGACATTTTTTAACCGCCCGGGCTGTTTCATTGATACTTTCTGCTAAAGGCAACATTAGCTCTTGTTTATTTTTAATTAGATATAATGCTATTCTTTGAGCAGACCTTTGTCCGATACCTGGAAGTCTTGAAATTAAATTAATAAATTTTTGAAGTTCGTCTTGAGACAAATTTAAAATGGCATTTTCATACCAGGAGGTAAAGGAAGACCTCCGGTTATTTTTTTCATCTCTTCAGCAGACATTTCTTCAACTTTCTCTTTAGCCTGATTCAATGCTGCTTTAATTAAATCTTCTAACACTTCTTTTTCATCAGCCGAAAGTAAAGAGGGATCGATATTAATAGCTTGGACAATCTGCTTACCATTCATAATAACTTTTACCATGCCACCGCCAGACTCCGCTTCAACAGTTTTATTTGCCAGTTCTTGTTGCATTTCTTGCATTTTGGTCTGCATTTCTTGGACTTTTTTCATCATTCCGCCCATATTACCCATCATTTTCATCACCTCTTTCTAATTCTTCAATATCTATAATCTTAGCATTAGGAAATTTAGCAAGTACTTTCTTAAAATCATCCGTTTGCATTTCTATATCAATAAGCTCTTTTTTATAAAGTTTTTTAATTGTATCTAAATTATCGATTTTCTTTTTAACTACAATATCAACTTTAAAATCATCTTTAAGATTAGCTTTTAACTCTTCACTACCAGAAAAATTCTCTTTAAGGACATGAATGATTAATCTCTTCTCACTCTCTGAAAATTTTATAATTTCACAATTTTCAATAATAATTCCTGCCATTAATGGAGAAAAGTTTTTTCCATAAAATTGAAAAAAATCTTGATGTATATTAATTTTTTCTTTTAAAGACATTGATATCTCATCTTCGACTTTATTTTGTACTGCTTGATCTAAATTTGGAGAGGGATTTGTTTGTTTTGGATTTATTTTAGACTTTTTTTTTTCTTCAGATCCATCCGAGCTTTCATCATTAATCAAAAAAGCGCTACGCAATAAAATCATTTCCAGTGTGGAGTGAGGATGTGGTGAAATTTTTATTTCATCGTAACCTTTCATAAGACTTTGCCAAAAAATATTTAATTTTCCATGGTCATATTGAAGAATAAAATTTGCGAAACTCTTATCTTCATCAGTCAAAAATTCATCATTTAATAAATTTTGATTAATTTTTAATTTGCATGACCAATTAATTATACTCATTAAATCTTCTATAATCTTAGAAGTCTCAGAGCCACGTTCATACATATCATTTAACATGCTCATTAGATCGCTTAAATTATTTTCTAAAATATTTTTTGATAACGTGTACAAATCACCCATTTTAGCGAAACCTAACATGTTAATAATTTCTGCGGCTTTTATTTCATTACCTGATTTAAATATATTCGCTTGATCTAAAATGCTTAAAGAATCTCTAACTGATCCATCACTTGCTTTGATAATCAAATTTAAAGCTTCTTTTTCTAAAGAAATATCCTCTTTGAGTGCAATTTTTTCTAAAAAATTAGCAAGTTCTTTTTTCTCTATTCTTCTTAAATCAAATCTTTGACATCTTGATAAAATAGTAACAGGAACTTTAGAAATTTCAGTAGTTGCGAAAATGAACTTTGAATGAGGAGGAGGTTCTTCTAATGTCTTTAATAAAGCATTGAATGCACTTTTTGAAAGCATGTGAACTTCATCAATTATGTAAACCTTGTATTTACCTAAAACAGGATTGTATTTTACGTTTTCTATTATCTCTCTAGCGTTTTCAACGCTTGTGTTAGAGGCTGCATCAATTTCAATTACATCAGGATGTCTATCTTCTGTAATAGCTAAGGCTTGATCACATTTTTGCAAGTCAGGTTTATTTTCCCCGTCGAAAACTGTGCAATTAAGCATTTTTGCAACAATTCTAGCGGTTGTGGTTTTGCCAACGCCCCTGATGCCAGTAAAGATATAAGCGTTAGGAATTTTATTTTGCTCAATAGACTTTTGAATAGTTTCAACCAAATAATCTTGGCCAATCAAGTCGCTGAAGTCTTTAGGTCTGTATTTTAACGCAAGGATATTTGATTGGTGTTTCATTATAATTAAGGAGAATTACACGACCCAACATTTCATGTTACGGCTGCTTTCTTTCGAACCTGACCGGATTAGCATCAAAGGCTGCCCATGTAATTCTCGGAATACTTTATAACAGTTATGAAGCAAAATATGAAGTCATTGTCTTGATCTATAAATTGATTTTTCAAAAACACCAAGTTTCTTGACCTTTGAGCAATAATGATACATATCGTCTAGCGCAAATTTTGTATTGTCTTGATTTGGATGGCCCTCTATTTCACAATAAAACTCTGTAATGACAAAATCTGCACCATAATTATAGCTTTCAAGTTTAATCATATTTACATTATTTGTTGCAAAACCTCCCATCACTTTAAATAAAGAACCCGGGGTATTGTTTACCGCAAATAAAAATGAAGAAATGTATTTTTTCTTAGGGTCGAATTCTTCATTTTCATTTTTAGACATTACATAAAATCGTGTGATATTATTTTTTGAATTAGCAAAACTCTCGTCAACAGTTTTGAGATTATATATATTTGCTGCCAGACTTGATGCAATTGCTGCTGTATCTAAAATTTTATTCTCTGAAATCATTTTTGCAGATCCTGCTGTGTCTGCTCCTATTAGTATATCAAAGTCAAGATTTTGAATTTTTTCACTACATTGGGCTAGTGCTTGTTCATGGCTTATTACTTTTTTAATATCAGGTAATTGAGAGTCAGGGTGTATTAATAATTTATGCTCAACCTTTTGGAAATGTTCATAATTGATATGAAGTTGAGATTTAGGAAGAAGACGATGAATGTCTGCAACCCTACCTGCGGCAGAATTTTCAATAGGAATCATGGCATAATCAACACTACCAGATTCAGCTTTTTGAATTGCAATTTCAAAAGTTTTACACGGAACAGACTCTGCGCCAGGGAAAAATTCTTGAACAGCTAAATTACTGTAAGCACCTTCAACGCCCTGGAAAGAAATTTTTTTACTCATGATTGTGAATTATTTGGTTAACTCTATCTAAATCTTCTTTTGTATCAACTCCCAATATTTCATTTTTTATATATGTAATGTGGATCTTTTCCAAACCTAATACTCGAAGTTGTTCTAATTTTTCAACTAACTCTCTTTGAGATTGTGGGAGTGAAATATACTTTTTTAGGAAGTTTTTTTGAAAGCCATAGACACCTATATGATGAAAAATAGTCTTGTTAAGATTTTTTTTATCGTCAACTTGCCTTGAAAAATCCAAAGCTATATTCTTAGTAGTATCAATCTCAACTTTAACCTTTGATATATTTGATGCCTCTTGACTGTCTAAAAAGGGGCAGGCAAGAGTTGTCATTTTAAAATTTTCTAAATTTCTTCTTAATGATTGAATATAAGTTTTATTTATAAATGGCATATCGCCTTGAACATTAATAACAAAATTATAAATAGAGTTTTTTTCAATTTTTAATAAAGCCTCACCTATTCGATCACTACCAGAGGGGTGTTTAGGATCAGTCATAATAAATGAGAGTTGATGTTTTTGACAATATTCTTCTATCTCTTTGTCACAAATAGCAAGAAAAACATGAAAGTCAGATTTCGAAGCTGCATTATACACATAATGAAACATTGGAAGGTTTCCGATTTTTGCAAAAGGTTTATTAGGGAAGCGCGTTGCTTGGAGCCTAACAGGTATTAAAACAATGGTATCATTCATTAATGCGACAAAAATCCGTTTTAAGTGCTATATTTTTAAACATAGACTTCTCTTTTTAATATGGAAACCAATAAAATTCTAGGCGCAATTATTCTAGCTCTTCTTTTAGCAGCTGCTTTCTCAAAAATTGCAGATATGGCAGTTCATCCTGAATTTCCTAAAGAGCTTGCATACAAAATTGAAATACCCGAAGGTGGACCTACAAGTGCACAAGCGGAAGAGGTAGATATATTTGAGGTTCTTCCAGAAATTACTCCAATGTTGGCATCTGCCGATATGGCCAGTGGTGAAAAACTTTTCAAAAAATGTGCCTCTTGTCATACTTTTAACAAAGGTGGTGAAAATAAAGTTGGACCTGCAATGTGGGGAATTGTAGGTAGATCCAAAGCGTCTTCTGAAGGTTTTGCATACTCTGGTGCATTGGCTAGTTTTGGAGGTGATTGGAGCGTAGAAGAGTTAAATAAGTTCCTTTTAAAACCTAAAAAATATATCCCAGGTACTAAAATGAACTTTAATGGTCTAAAAAAAGACCAAGATCGTGCTGATTTAATTAAATGGCTAAGCAGCCTCTCAGATTAATCATTTAATTTAATTTTTTTTTCTTTAACATTTGCTTTATATGAGTTCTGTCTCTTTAGATTCTAATAAATTAAAAAACCTATTTGGTGCCTATTATGATCGAAGGATGTTTCGTATCTTGTTATTGGGTATCATCAGTGGGTTCCCATGGGTTCTAATCGGTAGTGCTCTGTCTTTATGGTTAAAAGAAGAAGGACTAAGTAGAAGCACAATAGGTTGGGCAGGACTTATTTTTGGTGTTTACGCAATAAACTTTTTATGGGCACCAATTATAGATAGACTTAAGCTTCCTTTTTTGACCAATAAAATTGGTCATCGCAAATCAATCATTATTTTTATGCAAACAATTATTCTTATAAGTTTAATTATTTGGAGTACTTTGGAGCCTACACAAAATTTAGCTCTTATTATTGGAGTTGGTCTTGCAATAGCCATATCATCAGCAACCCAAGATATAACAATTGATGCATTAAGAATTGAACAAATCAACAAAGAGGAAACATCTAGTATGGCTGCAGGAGCTGCTATGGCTGTTGTTGGATGGTGGACAGGTTTTAAGTTAGGTGGATTTATTTGTTTAGAAATTGCTGAGAGATTAGAGCTATCAGGAGTAGAGAACTATTGGCAAATCACTTTTATTTTTTTGATGGCTATTATTGTTCTTAGTAACATTGGGTTAAGCTTTATTCCTGAATCTAATAAAGAGAGATTCCAAAATATGGCCAACTTAGATAAATCATCCAGCAATATTGGAAGTTTAATTAATGCAAGTTATTTATTTGCAGCAGTTGGGGCCTTATGCATTTTAATTGGTCAGATTTTTGGCAAAGTATGGTTTACCAACGGAGGTTATACATTTATTGTGATTGCTTTTTTATTTTATGTGTTTTCTTTTTACACAAAGAAATACGGGGACAATAATGTGATATCTCAATCATTTTTTTACTTAAATAATGTTGTAGCTAATCCTTTAAGTAGTTTTTTCAAAAACAATGGTGTTAAAATTGGAATAGCCATACTAGCTTTTGTTTTTTTATTCAAGATAGGTGAAGCTTTCCTAGGGAGAATGAGTCTTGTTTTTTATAAGGAAATCGGTTTTTCTAAAGGTGATATTGCGATTTTCTCTAAAGCTCTGGGATGGATAACCACTATTATTTTTACTCTTATTGGTGGAGCAATAGCAATGAGATCAGGAATTGTCAAAACTTTGATAATTGCAGGTATTGCAATGGCTGCTACCAATATTCTTTTTTCTGTTTTGGCTTGGGCAGGGCCGTCTAAAGGTCTCTTTGCAATAGCTGTAATTCTTGATGATCTAGCAGCTGCATTTGCAACGGTAGCTTTTGTTGCCTTTATTTCTTTGATGGTTGATAGAAGTTTCACAGCAACTCAATATGCCTTATTGGCATCAGTAGGCACAGCTGGGCGAACATTACTTGCATCATCGTCTGGTGCAATGGTTGATGGGCTTGGAGGTAATTGGGGATTATTTTTTATAATAACAGCATTGATGGTAATACCATCTTTAATTTGTTTAATGTTGATTAAAGGTAAATTAAATATTCCAGATAAAAGCTAGCCAATAACTTCCTTAACTAATCTATCATAACCAGCAGTAAAGCCAGACAAAGAAAAGGTAATTGTTACTTCCCTACCGTCCAACAGCAATGCTTTTACATTTAGTTCATTTCCTGCTTTAAATAAATTAATGAAGTTTTCAGCGATAATTTCTGCTACAAAACAAGCACTTTGATTGCAATATGCATAATTTAAATTCAAAGGTTCATTTTCATCTATTTGTAATTGGATAGGACTTTTCAAATTGACAGCATGAGGAAATGCTATTTGCATTTGAGTTATTGAATCAGGACTCATTGATAATGACAAGTAGCTTACAACTTCATTTGTATTAGGATCAAATACTAACTCTCTAAGGTCACAAATTTTTTGAGATTGTTCTTCGATACACGCAAACTGCCATGCATCAAAATTTTCTTGGACAACAATATGATTGTCTGCGTGCAAAGGTAATACTAAAAAAAGAAAAACAATTAAAAATTTCATTAGTAAACAATATAGTAACCAAATCTTTATCCAATAAGGAATTCTATTTCTTTATTAAATTAATTTGTACTAATTCATTTTGTGAGCCAATACGAATTTTAGGACCCCATGTAGAAACACCTGAGCTTACATAAAGACTCTTATTATTTTCTTGATAAAGTCCATAAATTTCAGGAAATTGTATTTTTACCAGAAAGTTGAAGGGGAAAATTTGTCCATTATGCGTATGGCCAGAGAGCATTAAATCAACTTCATTTTTTACAGTTTTCCACAATGATGGCTGATGCACAGCAAGAAGATTAAATTTATTATTTTTTGACAAATTACCATAAATATTTTTTTTTTCATTTATGGATAAATTATCATTGATACCAATTAAATTAATTCCGTGATAGCTCACTGCCTCATTATTTAATATTTGAATGTTACATTCTTGGAACTTATCAAGATGTTTTTGGAAGTTTTGAATGTAATATTCATGGTTGCCTGTAACAAAATAAATAGGACATTTAATTTTTTTCAGAGAAAATAAGTCATTGATTTTAAAGGAACTGCTATCAATTAAATCTCCCCCTATCAGTAAAAATTTGGGTTTTAATTGATTTACTAGTGGAACTATTTTATCTAGCCTTTTTGGAGAGTTTGAACCAATGTGAACATCGCTAATAAAAATAAATGATAAATTTTCATCAATGGTGTTACTTTGAATTTCCAAATTTTTTATTTTAATTTTTCTGGCATTCCAGTGACCATAAAACAAAAGAGGTAGTTGAAAGATAAAAAATATAATGATCATAATATTATTGGGTATTGAAAATAATATCTCGAAAAAAAGAATTGGAATTATTACGAATAAAGAGATGCTACCTACTCCAACTCCTTCATAAATAATAAATTTTATAATTTTATTACTATTCTTTGTTCGAAAATAAAATAAACAAATAAAAAAGATAATTAGCGTTGAGGTGATTAGTTCTAAAGGCGTTCCTGGATGGCCAAGCCATCTAGCTAATATTTCAAAAGGAAAAATAAAAACCACATAGACAAAAATTAAAAGTATAAATAAAGGGATTATAGACTTAAGACTCATTTTTACTTTTATCAAAATAAAATAAAGTAATACCTGCAGAAAAGACAAAAATAATACCTATATAATTAAATAAAGTTGGAAGTTGTTGAAAAACTAACCATCCTAAAATTACACCATAAATGAGCTGGAAATAACTAGTCATTCCATAAATCGATGCTGGCAACATCCTTGATCCATAAATAATTGCACTAATACCTAAGCCAGCAAGCACACCACCAAACATAGATAGGAAAACGTCACTAGCGCTCATTGGGGCAAATGAAAATTTCATTGCAATCAAAAAAGCAATGACACTTACAATCATACTAAAAAATGCTGCAGAAAATGATGTCGATAAATGAAAATATTTTCTAGTGAGTAAATTGGTCAAAGCAATACAAAATGCGCCTACAAATACTAGAAAAATCCCTATTAAAGATATTTGGCTATTTCCAAATGGCTCAGCAGAAATGATAACACCAGAGAAGCCTAAAAAAATTGCAAGAATTCTTATGATATTAATGTTTTCATTTAAAATAAAATGAGACATTAAAAGCAACATCAAAGGAGAAGTGAATAAAACAGGATATACAACAGATAAGGGAAGTTTTAACACGCCCATTAAAACAAAAAAGAAACCTAAGGTATGTACTAAACCACGTATAAATTGAAATGTATAATTTTGATTTTTGTAAAAATGCAGTCCATGGTTTTTTAAAATAAAAAAGGACAAAGGTAAAAGAGAGAATAGAGCATTAAAAAAAAGTAACTGCAGTATAGGATAATCAGATCCTAATACTTTAATTACAGTATCCATGGAAACCATGAAAATATAACCGCCCAATGATATGAAAAAAGGGAAAATATAAGATCTATTCAACATTGTGATAAACTACGTTACTCTTTTTTTAAGGAAACACACTGCAAATCATAAGACCATTCTTTTTCATATTTTTTATAAAGAATAGAAAGAAGAAGTTCCAAATCATCATTTATTTTCATAGATGAAATATAATCTTCTGTTTCATACTGAAGACTTAAAATAAAATTATTTTTTTCAATTATTGAATAATATTTTTCATCATAGGAGCTATAAATATCTTCACTATTTTCACTATAATCTAATTGTGTGCCTGATACTTTTTGTTTGCAATCAAAATATTTAAGAGCATTGATATTTTTATCACATATACATGCAAGCGAAAATTGTTTTAAAATTTCAGCAAATAACAAGTTAGGCATTAATAAAATAATGATGGTAATAAACTTCATATCAATTATTTTTATATATCATGATCAATAAACAATTAATAACTATAATCATTTTTTGTGGAATTGGATTTGCTGTCATAAGGCTGATATTACAAATGTATTTCCCTAATGGATTATTATAATTTGAACGAAGAAAATCGGAAAATTATTTGGTCTAAAATACAAAATACAGGTGACTTACTTCAGCCCCTATTAAGCCCCTCAACATTTCATCCAAAAGGGAGAAACGCGTATGCTCATATTTCATTGAGCATTAAACAAAAGTTTAAGCAAAGCTATAAAGATATACCAGATGAAAAATTTGAAGAAGTTATCAGACATATTGACTATTTATTAAATAATCCTGATTAATCTTATCTTGATTTTTTATAAAGAAAGATTAAATCTTATGCTGATTTATGGCCAGAACAAAAAGTTTAGCAACTCTTATACTTCAACATAGCGATGACAGGAGTTATAAATTAACAAGCAACAAAATTCCTCAAATTTATAATATTCTTAATAGACAAGTTTTTTGTGGTAAGCTAAAAAAGCCCAAAATAGAAGTCAGAAGAATTCATGGTGCACTAGGTTATTTTGAATTTAACCCCTATGCTGCCAAATATTGTCATAAAATAACTTTAAATAATAAATTTAAAAACTTTAGAGAGTTTGTTGAAGTCCTTGGACATGAGATGATTCATTATTATCAAAAATTAATTTTAAAACAAAATACTGCTAAACATAATAAAGAATTCTACAGCTTTCGAAGAAAATTTAAAAAGTTAGGGCTAGGCTTAAAAAGAGTTTATCACTAATTATTCATACTTAAATTTACGTTTTAATAAATTATCAACTTCTCTTTTTGCAGAACCACCTTTTACTACATTAATAATTGATGTGAGTATAGGAAGATCTTTCAATTTTAAATTAAGAACTTTTTTAATAGTCATAATACTATTTAACCCTTCAACTGTAACTTTTTTAAAAGAAGTTTTTTTTGTGGGCCTAGCTAAAATAAACTTTTTTCCAAATAAGAAATTTCTCGATTTTTGTGAACTACAAGTTAATACCAGGTCACCAATACCGGCTAAAGATAAAATTCTTTCATCATGTAGATTTGATTGTTTTAACATGAATTGCATTTCGCTAGCACATCTTGTAATAAATGATGCTCTTGCATTTTCTCCTAAATTCATTGCGTCCAAAATACCTGCTCCAATAGCATAAATATTTTTTACAACTCCAAGAATCTCAAGAGTTTTGATATTTTTAGAATAATAAATCCTGATATTTGTATCTTCAAATAGCTTTCCAATTTGGAGAGGTTTTTTGGTATCACCTGCCAAACTGAGGGCTGTAGGCATTCCCATAATTACTTCTTTAGCAAAACTAGGGCCAGAAAGTATTAATATTTTTCTTACATCTAAGGTTTTGGTTGCTAATTCTGATATTAGCTTACCTTTTTCACTCAAACCTTTAGAGCAAATTATAAAATTTTTTATTTTTTGATTTTCTAAATACGATTGACTGAAATTTTCAAATTGACTAGCGGGAAGCACATAAAAAATATAATCAAATTCTTTAACGTTAATTTTTCCAGTTAATGCTTTCAGTTTTTTTGATAATTGAAAATTTTTAAAGTATTTTTTATTAGAAAATTTATTATTAATTTCTGAAAAAACATTTGTGCTTCTAGCCCAAATATAAACATCATTGTTTTTTATTGCCAAAATATTAGCTAAAGCCGTACCCCATGCGCCGGCACCAATGACTAGAATTTTATCCATTTAAAGTAGCAAGTTTCTCTAATTCAAAGAATTGTCAATATTAAATTATACTTTTTTTTCAAATTTAAGAAAAATAATCTATTTTCCTCTGTTTTTTATAAATTTGATGAAATAAATATTCTTTATGTTTGATGTTTTTATCATAGGTGGTGGGATCAATGGCTCTGGTATTGCTCGAGATGCTGCTGGCAGAGGCTATAAGGTTGGCCTAGCAGAACAGTATGACTTTGGATCCCAAACATCATCATGGTCTACTAAATTGATACATGGAGGAATAAGATATTTAGAAAATTACGAATTCTCTTTAGTCAAAGAGTCTTTAAATGAAAGAGAGGTTATCTATCAGATTGCTAATCATATTTCCAAACCACTTAACTTTATTTTACCTCATGTCCCTGATCTACGACCAAGCTGGCTAATAAGAATTGGGCTTTTTTTATATGATTTTTTAGCAGGTAGATCTGCTTTTCCTAAATCGAAAAGATTAGATCTTTTAAAAGAGAACTTAAAATTTTTATCAAAAAATTATCAATATGGTTATCAGTATGCTGATTTACAGATAGATGACTCTCGGTTAACCTTGTTAAACATCTTAGACTCTGAAAATAATGGCGCTCAAGTATTTAACTATACTAAAGTGACGTCGGTTGACAAAAAAGATGATCACTGGGAGATCGGTCTTTCTAATGGTAAAAAATTTCTATCTAAAATCTTAATCAATGCTACAGGCCCTATGATTGAAGGTGCGTTTAGAGATATATTTAAAAGAGAAGTTGGAAATTCTATACGCCTTATCCAGGGAAGTCATATTATAACTAATAAACTCTATGAAGAAGATAAGGCATATATTCTTCAACAGCCTGATAAAAGAATAGTATTTGTTATTCCATATCTTGAAAAATTTAGCTTAATTGGCACAACTGAAATTGAGGTTAGTAGTGCTATAAACCCAAAAATAACACCACAAGAAAAAAAATATTTAATTGAATGCGTTAATCGCTTTTCAGATAAAAAAATTCAAGAACAAGATATTTTGTGGAGCTATTCTGGGGTTAGGCCTTTAATTCAAGATAGCTCAGAGTCTATGACTAAAAATTCAAGAGATTATCATTTAGATAACCAATTAAACTCAGAAAGGTTGATACATATTTATGGTGGAAAACTAACCACATATCGAAAGTTATCTGAAAAAACAGTTGATTACATTGATGCATTTTTTCATAAAAAACTTCATCATTGGACTGGGCTTAAGAAGCTTCCTGGATCTGAAAATAATTCAAAAACTGGTTTTAAATATAAAATTGAAAAAGAAACATTAAATAGAATAACTAAAAATTATGGTGGATTATCAGATAAAGTTTTTGAGTGCATGGATGATTTAGGGGGGACTGGTTTAAAAATATGCGATAATCTTTATGAATTCGAGATTTTATACTTAATAAAATTTGAACATGCTAAAAACGAGGATGATATTCTTTTTAGAAGAACTAAATTAGGAATACAGTTTAATAGTGAAGAAATTCGTAATAAAATTCATACCATAATTAATAACTACCTTAACTAAATGCAAAAATATATTTTATCAATTGATCAAGGAACTACCTCTACAAGATCAATGATTTTTGATAACGAATTTAAAATTATTGGATCGAGTCAAAAAGAATTCAAACAATTTTTTCCGAAGGATGGTTGTGTAGAACATGATCCTTTAGAAATAATGGACACAGTTTATACAACTGTAAAAGAGGCTATTGAAAACGCCACTATTAGAATTGATGGAATTCTAAGTATTGGGATTGTTAACCAAAGAGAAACAGTAGTGCTCTGGAATAAAAAAACAGGTAAGCCAATCTATAAAGCAATAGTTTGGCAGGATCGCAGAACAGCTGGTTATTGTAATAAATTAAAAGAACAAGGTCATGCAGATGATATTTTAAATATTACTGGATTAATTGTAGACTCTTACTTTTCAGCTACAAAAATTAAATGGCTTTTGGATAATATAAGTGATGCTCGAGAGCTTGCAAATAAAGGAGAGCTTCTATTTGGAACTATTGATACTTGGATCATTTGGAACCTAACAAAAGGTGCAAGCCATGTCACTGATGCTACTAATGCTTCAAGGACAATGATATATGATATAAAAAAAAATATTTGGTCTACTAAACTTTTAAAGTTATTTGATATTCCCAAGGCTATTTTACCTGAAGTTAAAGATTGTGCTGCAGAATTTGGTATAGCTTCATTATTGGATAAAGAAATTAAAATTGGCGGTGTAGCTGGAGATCAACAAGCCGCTGCCATTGGACAAGCTTGTTTAAATCCCGGTTCAGTTAAATCTACATATGGAACAGGATGTTTTATGATAATGAATACTGGAGAAGATCTTAAAATTTCAACAAATAAGCTCTTATCTACAATTGCATACCGCATAGATGGTAAAACTTCTTATGCATTAGAGGGAAGCATCTTTATTGCAGGTGCGGCAGTTCAATGGTTAAGAGACTCTCTCAAAATCATATCTGATGCTGAAGAAACTAACGAATTATATAACCAAGCGGACCCCTCTCAAAAAATATATTTAGTTCCTGCCTTTACTGGACTAGGCGCACCTTACTGGGATGGGGAAGCAAGAGGTTCTATCTTTGGCCTTACAAGAAATAGTGGAATTCCAGAAATGGTTAAGGCAGCCATTGACAGTGTTGCCTATCAGACAAAAGATTTACTATTGGCTATGGAAAAAGATAGTGGGTTGAAGATAAAGGTAATCAGGGTTGATGGAGGCATGGTTAAAAATGAATCTTTTCTTCAATTTTTGAGTAGCCTGCTTCAAATCAATGTTGATCGTCCAACCATAATTGAAACAACTGCCTTGGGTGCTGCTTATTTGGCAGGATATCAAGCGGGAATTTTTAAAAAAATGGAAGAGATATCTTCCAAATGGAAGAGTGAAAAAGTATTTGTTCAAAAAATGCACAAAAAAGAAGTAAAGTACCTCTATAATGGTTGGTTGAAAGCAGTAAAAGGCACTCTTGCAGTAAAATAATAGTTTGAATTAAATTGAAGTTTGATATTAATGCTACATGCGCATTAATATTGAAATTGGTGATATTGAAGCATTTATTGAATTAACTGAAACTAACTCTTTTGCCAAAGCTGCAACTAATTTAAATTTATCTCAACCAGCACTATCTAGAAGAATTCAAAAATTAGAACATGAACTAGGAACAAAGTTATTTGATCGAACGACAAGAAAAGTTCAGCTATCTTATTCAGGAAGAAATTTTTATGAGAGAGCTAGAAGCATAATTGAGGCAATTAAAACTGCCACGAAAACTCTTAATGAAAAGTATAGCTTTCCTTCAATTATAAAAATTGGTGCTGTAAATTCTGCTTTAAGCAACATTATTTATCCAGCACTAAAGATATTTAGAGAAATGGAGCCTCGATGCAAAGTTCAAATCATTGAAAGATCATCAAACTATGTAGTTGACAGTGTTTTAGGTGGTGAATGTGATTTTGGAATTAATTTTACAGGCATTCAAGAGCCAGGTATTAGTTTTGAAAACTTATTTATTGAAGATTATGTTGTAGTTTTTCCTAAAGGTGATGTATTAGAGAGAAAAAGAAAAATTAAATTATCAGATATTAAAAATAGAGATTTCATTTCAGTTTGGAAAGGTTCAGGTAGCAGAATTTATTTTGAAAACGCTCTTGCCTTACAAAAAGAAGATCTTGACTGGACTTATGAAGTAAGACATATACCCTCAGCTTTAAATATGGTTGAACAGGGCTTAGGAATTACATTAGCCCCGAAACTAGCGGTTTCTAAAGACCATAAACTACTTTCTTATAGACCTTTAATTGATCCAACCGTTACGAGAACAATGGGTTTAATAAAAAGATCAGGCAAAGAATTAAGCTATGACTCTCAAAAGTTATATGACTTGCTAAAAGAAAAATTTAAGCGCTAATTGATTAAAATTATGCATAAAAAAAACTATTAAATAAATGATAATAATCTTTCATGAATTCACTCGATAGTTTCCATACATTAGACTCTCTTAATATGGGAGGTAAGGAGTATACTTTTTATAATATCTCTAAGCTTCATGAAAAATACCCAGCTATCGAAAAACTACCAAAATCGAAAAAAATTCTCATAGAAAATTTATTGCGTCTTGAGGATGGCAAAGATGTTAATAAAGATTTAATTGAAAAAGTTCTTCAAAATCCTGAAAAAAAACATGAAATTTTCTTCCTTCCTGCTCGTGTTCTAATGCAAGACTTTACTGGTGTACCTGCCGTTGCTGATCTAGCTGCGATGAGAAATGCGGTAGCATTGAAAGGCAAAGATCCAGCAAATGTTAATCCCCTATCTCAAGTTGATCTCGTAATTGATCATTCTGTAATGGTGGATTATTTTGCTACACCACAAGCTTTTCAAAAAAATGTGGATATGGAGTTTGGAAGAAATAAAGAACGATATGAATTTCTAAAATGGGGACAACAAGCTTTTGAAAATTTTCGAGTAATTCCACCTGGAACGGGAATTTGTCATCAAGTTAACTTGGAATATTTAGCTAGAGTTGTTTGGAATAAGCCTATCAATGGAAAAGAATGTTTATATCCTGACACCCTTGTAGGAACTGATAGTCATACAACTATGGTTAATGCTTTAGGTGTCCTGGGCTGGGGCGTTGGTGGAATTGAGGCTGAAGCAGCAATGCTCGGTCAATCAGTTTCAATGTTACTTCCAGAGGTTGTAGGCTTTAAAATTGACGGTAGTCTTCAAGAAGGTGTCACAGCTACTGACTTAGTTTTGACTGTTGTGGAAATGCTAAGAACAAAAGGAGTAGTTGGAAAATTTGTCGAATTCTATGGTGACGGTGTTAAAAATCTATCTTTAGCTGATCGAGCTACAATTGCTAACATGGCACCAGAGTATGGTGCTACTTGTGGATTTTTTTCCACTGATGAGGAAACAATTAAGTATCTCAACCTGACAGCTAGAGATAAAGACTTGGTAAAAATTGTTGAAAAATATAACAAAATTCAAGGGCTTTGGATGGATAATCAAAGTGAGTACAATGATAATCTTGAATTAAATCTAATGTCAGTTCAGGCATCTTTAGCGGGCCCTAAGAGACCTCAAGATAGAATTAATTTAAATGGAGTATCGGCAAATTTTCAAAAGCTATTACAAAGTTCTCCGAAAAAATCTGAAGTAAAAAATCATAATTACCAATTATCTGACGGCGATGTAGTTATTGCAGCTATTACATCCTGTACTAACACATCTAACCCCAATGTTCTTGTGGCGGCAGGGCTAGTTGCAAAAAAAGCAGGTGAACTTGGAATGCAAGTGAAGCCATGGGTAAAAACATCTCTCGCTCCTGGCTCTAAAGTAGTAACAGATTATCTTAACAAATCAGACTTAACCAAGCATTTAGACTCAATGGGATTTCATCTTGTCGGCTATGGATGTACAACCTGTATTGGAAATTCAGGACCTTTGCATCCAGATATTGCAGATGCGATTAATGAAAATAACTTAACAGTTGCTTCCGTTCTTTCTGGTAATAGAAATTTTGAAGGTCGCGTTAATCCTCATGTTAAAGCTAATTACCTTGCCTCCCCGCCTCTGGTAGTAGCCTATGCTTTGGCAGGGACAGTCAATATCGACTTATCAAAAGATGCTTTGGGCGTCAGCAGTGAAGGGAAAGAAATATTTTTAAAAGATATTTGGCCATCAAATGAGGAAATTAATTCCATTGTTGGTCAGCATGTATCGGCTGAAATGTTTTCTCAACAATATAGTAATGCACTTCAAGGACCAAAGGAATGGCAAAATATTCAAACTTCTGAAGGAGGCTTGTATCAATGGAAAGAAGAATCTACTTATGTTCAAAAACCCCCTTTCTTTGATACTATCTCTGAAGAAGAAAAAGAAATTCAAAATATCGATAATGCCAGACCTCTTCTCTTATTGGGAAATAGTGTAACTACTGATCATATTTCACCAGCTGGAGCCATTAAACAGGATAGTCCTGCTGGTAGCTATTTTATGGAAAGACAGATTTTACAAAAAGACTTTAACTCATACGGTGCCAGAAGAGGAAACCATGAAGTGATGGTTCGAGGCACATTTGCCAATATCAGAATAAAAAATGAACTTCTTTCTGATGTAGAGGGCGGGTATTCCATACTGGAGCCTGAAAAAAAACAAATGAGCGTCTACGAGGTAGCCATGGAATATCAAAAAAGAGCTGAAAACACTGTTGTTTTTGCTGGTCAAGAATACGGCACGGGCTCCTCAAGAGACTGGGCTGCCAAAGGAACAAAATTGTTAGGAATAAAAGCTGTGATCGCAGAAAGCTTTGAAAGAATACATCGATCAAACTTAATTGGCATGGGCGTACTTCCAATTCAACTTGATAACACCAATATTCAAGAACTTGGGATTAAATCCTCTGACCTAGTTGATATCAAATTACATTCAGAAATTAAACCACTCGAAAAAATATCTGTAATCATAAAGCAGGGTGATGCCTCTAAAGATTTACAGTGTACGTTGAGAATAGATACGATTAACGAATTACAATACTATAAGTCTGATGGTATTTTGAATTTCGTGCTAAATAATATTTTAAAAGATTAATCGACCTTTGGGTCTTCTAAAATTTCTTTTAGTCTTACTAAGAAAGTGACAGCTTGCTTGCCATCAATTAGTCGATGATCATAACTAAGCGCAGTATACATCATGGGTCGTATCACAACCTTATTTTTTACAGCAATGGGTCGCTCGATAATTGAATGCATTCCAAGGATTGCACTTTGAGGGGGATTAATAATTGGGGTGCTCATCATAGATCCGTAAACGCCTCCATTAGTAATAGAAAAGGTACCTCCTGATAAATCTTTCATCGCTAACTTATTAGAGTTTGCTTTAGTGGCTAAATTAATAATTTCTTTTTCAATTTCAGCATTCGATAATTTTTCTGCATTGCGAATAATAGGAACCACTAGTCCTTTTTCGGAACCGATCGCAACACCGATATCAAAATAATTCTTATAGATTATTTTATCTTCAAAAATCTCTGAGTTTATTTCAGGTAGCTCCTTTAAAACCTGAACACAGGCTTTTACAAAAAAAGACATGATGCCTAGTTTAACTCCATGTTTTTTTTGAAAGGCAGCTTGTTGTTTTTTTCGTAAAGTCATAATAGCAGTCATATCAACTTCGTTGAAGGTCGTTAAAATAGCTGCTGTGTTTTGTGCATCTTTTAATCTTCGAGCAATTGTTTGACGCAACTTTGACATTGGAACTGATCTTTCACCTTCTTTATCAGACGTTTCATCAAAATTCGAAATAGCTTGTTCTGAATTTTTTGGTTGATTTTCAATACTTTTTTCAACTTTTGGCTCTTCAAATGCTTTCAAAGATGGGGCCGGCAACTCTTCTTGTTCCAGTTTTGATGGCGATGCATAAGTAGCCTCTCCGCCTTGAGAAAATTGTGCAATAACCTCGCCTACTTTTACTGAACTTCCTTCCGAAACTAAGATTTTAGAAATTGTACCTGCTGATTGAGCTGGAATTTCAATTGTAATTTTTTCAGTTTCAATCTCTGCTAGATTATCTCCAGCTTGAAATGAAGAACCCTCTTTGACTAACCACGTAGTCAAGCTGCCTTCAATTATAGACTCGCCTAATTCTGGTACAATAATATCTGTCATTCGTTTGATGGTAAGTTTTTAAATTTAATAAAGCTTACTCCTGTCCTTTCTTTTATCACACTTTTAAGAGGAGTATGAAGTGCTAATTTTTTAATAAGATTTTGATTAGCATTATGTCTTTTTGCAATTCCTGTTGCTGGAGCCGCTGCTCGTCTTCTGCCAACATAATAGAGGTTTTTTTCTAATTTATATTTTTTGAACAAATGCCTTATACGACTTTTAACAAATGACCAGGCACCCATGTTTTTAGGTTCTTCTTGGACCCACAATATATCAGAGTCTTTATGTTTGAGAATAACTTCTCCCAATGTGTCGAATGGAAATGGATAAATTTGCTCCAGGCGAACAATCTTTACATCTTTGATTTTATTTTCTTTTCGATAATCATCCAATTCATAGAAAATTTTTCCAGAACAAATAACTACTCTTTTAGGATCTTTGATATCTTCATCAATAATTCGATGAAAAGCAGATTTCCCAGAAAAATCCCCTATCTTAGATACATTGTTAGGGTGGCGAAGAGTTGACTTTGGTGTGAATATAATTAATGGTTTTCTAAAATTTCTATGTATTTGCCTTCGAAGTGCGTGAAAGTAACTTGCAGGAGATGTACAATTTAATAGTTGAATATTGTCTTCAGCAGCCATTTGTAAAAAACGCTCTATCCTCGCACTTGAATGCTCAGGTCCCATTCCCTCGTGTCCGTGAGGAAGAAGCATCACTAAGCCACTCATTTGCATCCATTTTCTCTCACTTGCAGCTATAAATTGATCGATAATTATTTGAGCACCATTAGCAAAATCGCCAAATTGGGCCTCCCAAATCACCAATGCATTTGGGTCAGCTAGTGAGTAGCCATATTCAAAACCAAGGACTCCCATCTCAGATAGGAAACTATCAATAATTTCATAATACTTTTGTTTTTTAGAGATATGATTTAGAGGAATGTATCTCTCTTCAGTTTTTTGATCATAAAATACAGAATGACGTTGACTAAAAGTACCGCGACCTGAGTCTTGTCCAGCTAACCTCACTTTAAAACCCTCTTTTAGAAGAGACCCAAAAGCCAGCGCTTCGGCTAAAGACCAGTCTATTTCTTTACCCGATTGAATTGCTTTAAGTCTAGAAGAATTGAATTTTTGTAATTTTGGGTGCAAATTAAAGTCTTTGGGTATTTGAGTAATTTTTTTTCCAATATCTTGAAGAGATTTTGCAGGCTCTGCAGTTCTACCCCGACGAAGCGTATCTTTAGGAGCTCGACTTAAACCACTCCACTGTCCACCCATCCATGATTTTGTTTTTAATTTATAATTTTTAGCTTTTTCAAATTTCTTTTCTAAGTCTGACCAAATAGTATCTTTTATAAAGTCAACCTGTTGGGTGCTAAGCACTTCATCTTCTATAAGTTTATTAGCATAAATAGTAGCAACTGATTTTTTCTTTTTAATGGTTTGATACATCAAAGGTTGAGTGAAGGAAGGTTCATCCCCCTCATTGTGTCCATGCTTACGATAACAAAACATATCTACTAAGGTGTCTTTTTTAAAAGTATTTCGAAATTCTGTTGCTGCTCTGGAAGCAAGAACTACGGCTTCAGGGTCATCACCGTTAACATGAAAAATTGGTGATTGTACTATCTTTCCAATCTCTGATGAATAAGGAGCAGATCTGCTATATTGTGGTGCGGTTGTAAAACCAATTTGATTATTGATTATGAAGTGAATAAGACCGCCTATACGATATCCATTTAATTGGGACATTGTAAACGTTTCAGCAACAACGCCTTGTCCAGCTATAGCTGCATCTCCATGAATTAATAAACCAGAAACTTTAGAATTATCTTTATCTTCTACAAGGGCTTGTTTTGCGCGTATTTTACCGGCAACAACAGGATTAACTGCCTCTAGATGAGAAGGATTTGCAGCCATGCTTACATGAATCAAGTTTCCGTTAAAACTTCTATCTGAGCTTGCGCCCAAATGATATTTCACATCTCCTGAACCTTCATTGCTTAAAGCATTTTCGCCCCCATGTATAAATTCACTAAAAATTTGTATTTGCGGTTTTTTTACAACATTCGCTAAGATGTTTAGACGTCCCCTATGAGCACAAGCAAAAGAGAAGTCTTCAATTCCATTTTCTGAAGATCTTTTTAAAATTTGCTCAAGCGCTGGAATAGTGGATTCTGCACCATCAAGACCAAATCTTTTTGTTCCCCGGTATTTAGTATCTAAAAATTTTTCAAAATATTCAGCTGATATTAGTCTCTCTAATATAGTTCTTTTTCCTCTGGGGGTTAGTTGCATATCTTTTCTATCTTCTATTCTATCTTTAAGCCAAAGATACTCCTCAGCGCTTTGAATATGTTTGTATTCAATTGATAGGGTGCCAGAATAAATTTTTTGTAATTTCTCAAACACTTGACGAACAGATGCATCCTCAAAGCCCAAATATCCCGAAAGAAAAATTTTTCGATCTAAATCTTTTTTTTGAAAGCCATAATACTCGGGATCTAAACCTTGAGGTTTCGATTTTACTGCTAGGCCTAAAGGATCAAGGTCAGCAATTAAGTGACCAATTTCTCGATAAGCTCTAATCATCATCACTAATCTCAGTGAGTCAGAGATGGCTTGACTCAAGGAAGTTTGTGAAAAATCTGGACTTCGAGTTTTTTTAGACCAATCCAGTTTCTCGTAATCTGCAAGAATAGCTAATTCTTCAGGGGCTAATTCCTTGAAAAAATTATGCCAACTTTGATCAACCAATGATGGGTTTTTGACAAAGTCTTTATATATAGAAATAATTTGGGAGGCGTTATTTGCAGTCAGAAAAGAATTATAAGATCTCATTAACCTTATTAGTTTATACTCCTATCTCCCACTAAAGTCATTGTCTTTTGAAGCTATTTCAGTATTTTCTCAACCGCACTTACAAGCCCTTGAACTGATTTAACAGATTTCTTCAACATTGTTTTTTCACTGGCTGAAAGTCTAACCTCAATAATTTTTTCAATACCTTTGCTTCCAATAATTGTTGGAACGCCCATATACATACTTTTAAGTCCATATTGGCCATTTAAATATGCAGCACAGGGAAGTAATTTTTTTTGGTTAAATAAATAAGCTTCAGCCATTTGAATAGCTGAACTAGCAGGCGCATAAAAAGCCGATCCCCTTTTTAGTAATTTTACAATCTCCCCGCCGCCCATTCGAGTTCGATCAACAATTTTTTGAATTTTAGATACAGGTATTTTTTTTATTTTCAGATAGTCCATTAAAGGAATACCACCAATAGTCGTATAGTTAACCAAAGGAACCATATCATCTCCATGGCCGCCCAATACAAAAGTCTCAACATCGTTAATCGAAACATCTAAGGCCTCTGATAAAAAGAATTTCATTCGAGACGAGTCTAAGACACCCGCCATTCCAACACACATATTTTTTGGAAGTTTTGAGTATTTTTGTAGAACATACACCATAGCATCAAGAGGATTTGTAATACAGATAACAAATGCCTTGGGTGAATGCCTTTTGATATCAAGAGCAATCTTTTTGATAATTTTTCCATTAGTTTCTAACAAATCATCTCTGCTCATTCCTGGTTGTCTAGGAAGACCAGCAGTAATAATAATGACATCAGAATTTTTCATCTGAGAGAAGTCGTTTGTACCGTTAATTTTTCCAGTAAAACCCTCTACCGCAGATGATTGACTGAGATCTAAGGCCTTTCCTTGGGGCATTCCCTCAACAACATCAATTAAAGTAACGTCCCCTAAATTTTTTATTGCAGCTAAATGAGCTAATGTCCCACCGATATTACCGGCACCAATTAAAGATATTTTAGTCACTATTTATTCCTCGCTATTTCTAATTTGATTTCTGATATCGCTTTTGCAGGATTTAACCCTTTAGGACAAGAACGAGTACAATTCATAATAGAGTGACAACGATAAAGTTTAAATTTATCGTCTAATTCTTTTAATCTTTCTTTCTTTTCCTCATCACGACTCTCTTGTATCCATCTATTCGCTTGCAATAATGCAGCAGGACCAAGGTATTTATCTTCGTTCCACCAATAACTAGGGCATGAGGTGGTGCATGAAAAACACATAATACACTCCCACTTGCCATCTAACTTATCTCGATCTTCAATACTTTGAATATTTTCTCTTTCTTCGTTTTTCGAATTTTTCATCAACCATGGTTTTATTGATTTAAATTGTTCAAAAGCTTTTTTCAAATCAACAACAAGGTCTTTTATCACTTTCATGTGAGGGAGCGGATAAATATTTATTTCTTTAGAACATTCATCAATATGTTTTTGACATGCTAATGTATTAACACCGTCTATATTCATTGCACATGAACCGCAAACACCCTCTCTGCATGATTTACGATATGTTAAACTGGTATCAACTTCTGATTTAATTTTATTGAGTATGTCTAATACCATAGTGCCTGCACTTGAGACATCTATTTCAAATCGATCAATTTGGGGTTGCTCTCCCTCAACACCAGACCAACGATAAACATTAATGAATCTAATATCAGCATTATTTTGTCCTTGCTCATCAATTAATTCTACATTGGAATATGTTTTACCTTTAACAGGCACAGAGTTCTTAGGAAGAGTAAGTTGTACCATTAATAAATTCTTACTTGGGGCTGTATGACAGATATTTGATTACTGAGGGTAGTCATTCTGACGGGTCGATGTGAAATTTCAAATGTATCATTTTGTTTCCAAGCTAAAGTGTGTTTTAACCAGTTTTCATCATCTCTTTCAGGATAGTCCTCCCTAGCATGAGCACCACGACTTTCTGTTCTTTGTTCTGCAGAGATGCCTACGCTTCCAGCTACCTCCATTAAATTATGAAGCTCTAAAGCCTCAATAAGATCTGTATTAAAAACATCTGATTTATCAACAATTTTTACGTGTTTTAAATCTTGGTACAGATCGCTTAACTCTTGATTACCTAAAGATAGGGCCTCACTTTCACGATAAACACCAAATCTTTTTTGAACGGTTTTTTGCATTTTTTCTCTTAATTCTCCAACTGATATGTCCCCTGTATTATTTTTGACGGAGTGAAGTCGATTAATAATTTCTTGAGTAGAATGATCTGAAGGCATTTTGTTTGACTCAGACTTGTCAATAACTTGACCTGCTTGGATGGCAGCCCCTCTTCCAAATACAACAAGCTCTGCTAAAGCATTTGTTCCAAGGCGATTAGCTCCATGAACAGAAGCACATGCCGCCTCACCGATGGCCATTAAGCCTGGACAAACTTCTTCCGAATTTTCAGAGTTAGGTTTAAGCACCTCTGCTTTAAAATTAGTAGGGATACCTCCCATACAATAATGTACGGTGGGAATAACTGGAATGGGTTCTTTTGAAATATCTCTTCCACAAAAGGCCTTAACTGATTCAGAAATACCTGGGAGCCTTTTTGCCAACATATCAGGATCAAGGTGCTCTAAGTGTAAGTTGATATAATCTTTATTGGGCCCGCAGCCCCTACCTGCGCTGATTTCTTTACTAATAAAACGTGAAATCACATCTCTAGCAGCAAGGTCTTTTGCATTAGGCGCATACTCTAACATAAAACGAGTTCCTTCATTATTTTTTAAAACGCCACCCTCTCCTCTAGCCGCTTCAGAAATTAAAACACCAACTCCATAGATGCCAGTTGGATGAAATTGAATAAACTCCATGTCGGAAAGTGGCAAACCTGCACGCAAAGCAATTCCTGCACCATCACCAGTACATATATGCGCACTTGTTGATGATTGAAAAATTCTTCCATAGCCCCCAGTTGCCAAGATAGTCATTTTTGCAATAAACCTATGCATAGTTCCATCTTCAATAGAGAGTGCTAACAAACCACAAATTTCATCATTATTATCTTTTAATAAATCAATGGCATAATATTCATTAAAGAATTGAACATCATTTTTTAAACTTTGCTGGTAAAGCGTGTGCAGTAACGCATGACCTGTTCTATCCGCTGCAGCACAAGCTCGGTTAGCAAGTTCGCCTTTACCATTATTTGTCATATGACCACCAAAAGGTCTTTGATAAATCTTACCATTATCTGTTCTTGAGAAAGGCATCCCATAATGTTCCAATTCAACAATAGAATCAACGGCATTAGAGCATAAATATTCGATACTATCCTGATCCCCTAACCAATCTGATCCTTTCACAGTATCAAACATATGCCATTGCCAACTGTCTTCTCCCATATTACCGAGAGCAGCTCCAATGCCACCCTGAGCAGCAACAGTGTGACTGCGCGTAGGATAAACTTTACTTACACATGCTGTTTTTAAGCCTTGTTCTGAACAGCCCAAGGCCGCTCGTAGCCCTGCGCCTCCTGCTCCAAGGACAACAACATCTAAAATATGGTCTGTATAATTGCTCATTTAAATAAATATAATTGGTAAAATTAATATTATTACCAATAGTAATAACACATCAGTTACTCTGCTATACACTTTAACTTGATTATCTTTAAAATAATCCTCATAAATTGTCACAAGCCCTAATCTTGCATGAAATACTGCAGCACTAAAAAAAATTATCATTAGTAATTTTACAAAAATATTATCTAAAGAATTAAGAAAATTTTGATTTGATGCATTAAGGTTGTTTAGAAAGAAAACAACAAACCAATAAGTTGTTGGAACCAAAATTAATGCAGTTAATCTCTGCCAATACCACTTAACTGAGCCTCTCATGTAAAAATATACCAAGTGAAAAAAGCTGTCATAACTATGTTAATGGAAAGAATTAAATATGAAATCAAATAGACCTGATTTAACTCCATACCTCGAGCGAATGTCCAAAAAAAATATTTTAAACCATTTAATAAATGATGATTTAGAGCAAAAAACCATATAACAAAAACTATTTTAATAAGAGGGAAATTAAAAATTAGACTTAAAACCTCAAATAATGTTGGAGCATAGAAGCTTGACCCTATCCATAAAGCCAAAAAAGGGAGAGAAATAGCAAATGCTATGCCTGATATACGATGAGTAATGGAAAATATCATTGTCAATACAGGCTTATGTATCTGCAAATGAGGTGATAAAGGCGAAGTTGTCATTTTGGGACAAATATAAAGGAAACAACTTAATAGTAAAAACCTATTATTTCATTAATTAATGCGATTTCCTTATAAGTTGGTCTGTGGAAAATATGTGGGTTAAATCTTCCAAAATTCAAAAATATGAATCACATAAATTAAATTTATGTCCTAATATTCAATCTGGTCAATTAATGAAACTTAGTGTTTCTTGGGCGCCGAATCTCACCCCGCATGAGAAAAAGCTTTATTTTTCAATAAGGTTGGCGCCCCGACCTATCTTTTCCTTGTTTAATTCCACCAATCACAATATATAATCCGTCGCTATGCTAATTTTAAATTGGATATCCAAAAAGATTGATCGTTTTAATACTTTTGTTGGATATTTGTGTGGTTTATTCGCTTTTCTCATGGTTGCGGTTGTATTTACTGTGGTTGTGCTTAGGTATGGATTTAGTATCGGATTTATTTGGATGCAAGAAATTTACGTATGGCTTCATAGTTTCATTTTTATGCTTGGTAGTGGCTTTACTTATTTAGCTAACGAACATGTTCGGATTGATGTTTTTTATCGAGAAGCATCTGAGAGATATAAAGCTTGGGTTAATTTGATTGGAAACATTTTTTTACTATCTCCTTTTCTCTATATTATTTGGAAATATAGTTATCCTTTTGTTTATCGATCTTTTTTTATGAATGAAGTGTCAAGGGAAGCAGGTGGCATGCCAGCACTTTATATTCTTAAAAGTGCCATATTATGGTTTTGTTTAGTTTTATTCTTACAGCTTATTTCTAACGTTTGTAAGTCACTTATAGTTATTATTGGAAAGAAAAATATATGACGCCTGAAATTTTATCGATAATAATGTTTTTTACAACTTTAGCTCTTTTGCTTTTTGGTTTTCCGGTTGCTTTTACACTCGCTGGATCTGCGTTAATTTTTGGATTTGTTGGTAATTATCTAGAAATATTCAATTTTCGAATGATAGGCTTCTTCCCCCAAAGAATTTTTGGAACTATGATTAATGAGCCCTTAGTTGCAGTTCCTCTTTTTATTTTTATGGGAATAATGTTAGAGAAAACAAAAATTGCAGCTGGTCTTCTACAGTCAATCGGAGAATTATTTGGCACTACTAAAGGGGGGCTCGGTATAGGAGTTGTAATAGTGGGTATGCTTTTAGCGGCCTCTACGGGAATCGTTGGTGCAACTGTTGTTACGATGGGAATGTTGTCATTGCCTTCAATGATGAAAGCTGGCTATGATCAAAAAATCGCTACAGGTACTATATGTGCAGCAGGTACTCTTGGTCAAATCATCCCTCCTTCTATAGTGTTAGTGCTATTAGCTACAATACTTCAAGGTGCCAATGAAGAGGCCGCTTTGCTTCGAGGGGAGTTAGCTCCAGATCCTGTCACAGCAATAGATTTATTTGCTGGAGCAATATTGCCAGGATTAATGTTGGTAGTAATGTTTATCGTGTTTATTTATTTTTATGCGCGAGTTTTTCCTAATTCATGTCCACCTATTAAAACTGATCGAACAAGAAATGAAATATATATTGAAGCATTAAAATCAATCTTACCACCTATCATATTAATAGTATTAGTATTGGGTTCTATTTTATTTGGTATCGCTACCCCGACTGAGTCAGCTTCTGTAGGTGCAGTTGGTGCTGCTATTATTGCCTATACTAAAGGTGAGCTTACCTTTCAAAATATCAAAGACACAGCTTTGGGAACAGTAAAGTTAAGTTCATTCGTATTTGTCATTCTTATTGGAGCATCAATGTTTTCATTAGTGTTTCGAGGATTTGGTGGAGACGAAATGATTGAACACTTCTTGGGAAGTCTTCCTGGTGGTATGTACACTGGTTTATTAATTGTCATGATTGCAATTTTTTTATTAGGGTTTTTCTTAGACTACATAGAAATTATTTTTGTCATAGTTCCATTGGTAGGGCCCATTCTAATTGCCAATGGTGCTGATCCCTTATGGTTAGGAATTTTAATATCACTTAATTTGCAAACTAGTTTCTTGACCCCTCCTTTTGGATTTTCTCTTTTCTTTCTAAGAGGCGTCGCTCCAGAAGAGATTCAAACTCGAAATATATATAAAGGTGTAGTTCCCTTCATAGGAATACAAGTACTTGCAATTCTGGTTGTGGGATTTTTTCCAGGTATTGCAACCTGGCTTCCAAACTTAATGTTTTAAAAGATAATTGCCCCCAAAGGTGGGGGCAATAAAAGATTTTATCTAAGCAGATGGGTAAGCAAAAGGTAAGCTTCGAGCTCTGAGATATTCTTTCTCAGAAACACCTGTCCATCTTAGAATTGATGATCTGAAGTTAACAATATGTGAGAATAAAGCCTGTGCTTCAGGGTCTTTACTAGCAATATCACTAACAACTTCACCAGCTCTTTGACCAAGGTCATTCATTACTGAGTCAGGAAGTTGTCTCATTTGAACACCATGCTCATTAATGAGTTTTTGATATGAACTATCGTTTACAGCTTGGAAGTGAGATAGTACCTCCATATTGACTGCTTTTGATGCAACAGTGATCATCTCTCTTGTAGCGTCATCTAATTTTTCCCACTCAAACATATCGATTGAGCAATCCAAAATAGTGGCTGGCTCGTGCCATCCTGGATTATAGTAATACTTAGCAGCTTGATATAAACCAGCTCCTAAATCTGCTGCTGGGCCAATCCACTCAGTAGCGTCAATAGCACCAGAGGCTAAAGCTGGAAGAACATCAGATCCTGCCAATAGGACTGTATTAGCGCCGTAAGATTTTAAAACCTCACCACCCAAACCTGGCATTCTAATTTTTAATCCATTGAAGTCTTCAATCGCAGTAATTTCTTTATTATACCATCCGCCCATTTGGTTTCCGGTATTACCTAAAGGTAAGAACTTCACGCCAATAGCATTATAAGCTTTATCTGCTGCCTCAATACCACCGCCATAGTAACACCAAGCGTTTTGCTCTTGTGCAGTTAATCCAAAAGGCATTGCTGCAGAGAACTGTGTAGCATTACTTACATTAGTCCAATAATAACCTGCACCATAAGCCATTTGAGCTGCGCCAGACCTTACTGCATCCAATGACTCCAGAGCAGGGACTAATTCATTAGCATGATAAACAGTTATTTTTAATTTATCAGACTGATTATTAATATAGCTTGCAAATCTCTCAATAGCTTTGCCTAATAGACTAGCTTTACCGAAAGCAGAACAAGCAATCCATTCCATGTGACCGCCAGAGATCGCAGGGGCAGGAAAGGAAGAAACCGTAGCTGCACCAAGCGCTGCAGCACCGGCACCTTTCAGGAAGCTTCTTCTTTTCATGGGCTTATTATTTTTTATTTTTTTTGCCATAAATATTTCCCTCCTAGTTTGTAAGAAATAATTAATTATTTTTTATTAGTAATAATTATACCAACAATAACTGATACTATTCCAGCGTAATGATAGATGTGGAGAGTTTCTTGAAATACTAAAAAGGCAAGAATTCCGCCAAAAATAGGCATTAAATGAAGATAAGGCCCGGACTTATTAGGACCTATTAAAGCTACGCCTGTATTCCAACACATATATGAAATAATACTTGGGAAAAAGCCAGTATAAGCAATAACGAGCAAAGACTCTTTAGATATTTTTAAGATATTTTCCTGAATAAAAATATCAAATAGATACACAGGGAATAAAAGAATAACTGTTAAGCCAAATGATATATATAAAAAACTAAAACCTGATACACCAGTTTCATTTTTTTTAAGAAAAATGGAGTATAAAGCCCAAGAGGTAACAGCTAATAAAATAAATATATCCCCCGTATAAAAATCAGACTGGAAAATATTTTGATAATTTCCTCTTGCTACAACATAGCTTACACCAATAAGAGATATTACGACGCCCACCATCTGGTAGGCATTCGTATCAATTTTATAAATAATACGATTAAATAATATGATTAACATTGGTGTTGTAGAGATGATTAATAGAGCATTAATAACTGTCGTAGCTGTTAATCCAAGATATACAAGTGTGTTAAATAAAGTAGGGCCAGTTAAAATTATTAAAAAAATCATGATTGGTTGTTTTTTTAATAGAGGTAAATCTTTAATTGCTTTAGAAATACAAAAAGGTGTTAGGATCAAAAAAGCAATTACCCAGCGATAAAAACCTAATGACAAAGGAGAAACTAAACTTTCAACAGATGCCAGTCGCCCAACAACAAAGTTACCTGACCAAAATAAAGATGCGAAACATAAAACAATTGCTGCTTTAATAGAGTTACTCAAACGAGAATATTACAATCTTTCAATTGCCATTGCCAAACCTTGTCCTCCACCAATGCACATACTGGCAACACCAAACTTTTGTTTAGTTCTTTTTAACTGGTGGGCAAGGGTTGTAATAATTCTTGTACCAGAGCATCCTATGGGGTGACCAAGAGCTATTGCACCTCCAGCAATGTTTAGTTTATTAGGGTCAATTTTTAAGGAGCGTTGTACTGCTATAGAGGTAGCTGCGAAAGCCTCATTAATCTCAACTAAATCAAAAAACCCTATATTTATTGACATTTTTTTCATAAGTTTTTCTATAGCTGTTATGGGTGTAATGCCCATGTAATCTGGGTTGCCCGCAGAAGAGGACCAGGCTAATACTTTTGCCAGTGGTTTGATTTTATTAGTTTTAATATATGACTCAGATGCTAAAGCCAAAAAAGAAGCTCCATCATTTAATGAGGAAGCATTACCTGCGGTAACTGTTCCTTTGTTTTTAAAGACAGCTTTTAATTGTCCAAGTTTTACTAAAGTTGTATCAGTTCGCACCTGATCTTTTACATCAGATTTAATTAGCTCGTTTTTGAAATATTTATTTTTTAGAGCTTTATATGTTTTTACATAAGATTTGTAGGAATAATGATCTTGTTCTTGTCTAGTGACGGAGTATTTCTGAGATACGTTCTCAGCTGTGATGCCCATATGTTCTTTAGAAAATGCATCAGTTAAACCATCATTAACCAATGTATCTATAAATACATTGTTTCCTAATTTATTTTCCCCTGTGCGAGTTAAATAAGCGTGTCTTGCACGAGACATGCTTTCCTGACCGCCTACTAAAAGCAAGTCAGACTCACCAGAGAATATTTTCAAAGACCCGTCTATAGCTGCGCGCATACCGCTTCCACAAACTTGATTAACAACATATGAAAACGATGATTGTTGCATGCCCGACCCAAGAGCCACTTGTCTTGCAGTATTCATACCTAATCCACTTGTTAATACTTGACCTAAAACAAGTCCTTCAATTTCTTTTTTTTGGAGTTTTGGGTTACGGTCAAGCAAACCTGTAACACAACTAATTCCTAGATCAACCGACTCAATTTTTTTGTATTGACCTAGATAGGCCCCAATAGGTGTTCTAGCACAATCAATTATATAAGTATTAGTCATTAATTTTTAATTTCTTATATTCTTCAATTACCCCTGAGTTAGCGATAGCTCCCAGATTTTGAACTGTATCATTATTAATTATTTTTTTGACTAGAATTTCAGAGTTTTTGCCACTTTTTGTTCTTGGGATATCTGAAACACAAAAAATTTTCCACGGAACGTGTCTTGGACTTAATGTTGATTTTAGATGTTTTTTAACATCTAGATCATATTGATATGGTAATTTTTTAGAAGTTTTTAAAAATAAAATTACCTTCTCATCATTATCAGTGAGATAACCTGTAGCTAGGCTATCCATTATCCAATCAAATTTTTGTAAACTGTTATATATTTCACCAGTTCCAATTCTTACACCACCAGGATTGAGGGTAGCGTCGGAGCGACCATAAATAATATAGCCTCCATTTTTAGTTTTTTGAACATAATCGCCATGAGACCAAATGTTATTAAATTTTTCAAAATAAGCTGATTTGTATTTTTTGAACCGTTTATCATTCCAAAAATATATAGGCTTTGATGGAAAGGGTGTTTTACAAACTAGCTCGCCAGTTTTATTTGTGGGTTTACCTTTTTCATCAAATACATCTATGTTCATGCCCAAACCAGGTCCTTGTATTTCTCCAGCAAAAACTGGAAGAGTGGGTACACCAAGCATAAAACATGAAACAATATCTGTTCCTCCACTAACTGAATGGATAAATGCATTTGAATTAAGTTTTTTATTAATAAATTTGAAAGTTTCAGGACTAAGAGGAGAGCCTGTAGAGATAAAACATTCTATATTTTTAAGAATATTTTTTGTTTTACTCTTATAGTTATTTTGGATTGCTTCATAGATTTTAGCCCCAGCTCCTAACATCGTTGCTTTTGTTCTTTTGGAAATATTTATAATTTTATTTGCACTAGGATAAAAAGGTGAGCCATCATATAGAACTATTGAAGAGCCTAACAATAGATTAGAAACAGTCCAGTTCCACATCATCCATCCACATGTAGTCAAAAAAAACATCTTAGTATTTTCTTTTACATTTGTATGAAGAGATAATTCCTTAACATGTTGAATAAGAGATCCACCATGGCCATGGGTTATACATTTAGGTAATCCTGTTGTTCCACTTGAATACAATACATACAAAGGATGATTAAATTCAACCTGCTCGGGAGGATTATTGATCATATATTTTTTATTAGAGTAAATTTTACTTAATTGAGAAATTTGATTTGTAGAGGGATAGCCAGCATTTATAATTTTTGGATTATTTAATTTTCTTTTTAATTGCGAAAGATTTTTTGAATAATCAAATTTTTTGCCATTATAAAAATAATAATCTCCAATTATTAATACTTTAGGATTTAATTGAGAAAATCTGTCAACCACTGCTTTTATTCCAAAATCAGAAGAACATGATGACCAAACTGCTCCTATTTTAGCAGCTGCTAGGAAAGAAATAATAGTATCAGGGATATTCGGTAAGTATCCAGCAATAACATCACCTTTTTTAATTTTTAATGATTTGAAATAATTACTTAAAGAATTGACTCTATTATTTAAATTTTTATATGTAATTTTTTCTTCAAAATTATTCTCTCCCACAAAATGTATAGCTAAATCTTGTGACATATTATTAAAAATTAGTTGATAATAATTGACAAGACTCTTATCAAAAAACACTGTTTTCCAAAATTGGGATTTTTTATTTAAAATTTTAAAAGTCTTTTTTTGTACTAATGGAATATCAAAATGATCTTTCAAAAATTTCCAAAACTGATCAGGATATTGGTTAGACCATTGCCAAAAGTTTTTATAGTCAGAAAATTTTCTATTAAATTTTTTTTCTACTGCTTTTTTAAAGTTATATAAGTTTGTTGACTGTATTTTCTTTAAGGAAGGTTGATAAAGTTTAGCCATCCTATCTTAATAACAAAGCTATATTTTCAGGTATTTTTTTAGGTTTTCCTTTAGTATTAACGCAAACCATTATGATATTTGATTGAAAAATAATTTTATTATTTCTATAAATATTTTGTTCTAATTCAAAGGAAGCATTTTTAACTTGTATAATTTTTGAATGAACTTCCAAAATATCCTCAAGTTTTGCTGATTGTAAGTATTCGCAATTAACTTTTTTTACAATAAATAGGCAATCATAATCATCATGTAATTGATTAAGTGTAAAGCCCAGATCTTGAATCATATTTGTACGAGCTCTTTCAGTAAACTTTAAATAATTAGCATAATAAACTACCCCACCTGAGTCAGTATCTTCATAGTAAACTTTTAATGAGAAATTAAACATTATGTTACAAGACCTATGTATAATAAGTATGTCAAAGAAATTATCGCTATTCCAAAAATTAAATATTTATATCCGCCCATGATTATTCGTTATTTTTTAATTTAAGTATTAAAAAATAAATCATTACTGAAGCTAATAAAACTTTGAAAAATTCACCATAAATTAAAGGTAAAAAATTATCCATAAATGCTTTTTGAAAACCTATGAAGTAAGAAAGATGACAAATACCAATAATATACATTGAACAAAACCCTAAAAAGATTGACATAAAGATTTTTGTAAAATTGTTTAAACCTTTTTTTAAAATATAAAATATTGTGAGTGATGCAAATAACATCCCGTACAGGAATCCAAAATTTGGAGAAAATACAAATTCAAAACCACCGCCATCAGAAAATATTGGTAGTCCTAAAATACCAAATAAAAGATAAATAAATATGGCACGAAATCCTAATATGCCCATAAATGAAGAAATAAAATAAACAACTAATGTTTGTAATGTCATGGGTGATGGAAAAAAAGGAATGGATATTTTTGATGAAATTGTTAGCAGAATAACTCCGAGTATCACTAAATAATATTTTGAAAAAAATTGTTTACCAAATATTTTCTCACTAATAAAATTATTTTTCATAATACAAATAGAATTTTTAAATAATATATAACATGGTTTATGATCTCTATATAGAATGACTTTCTAAAAATTGTCAAATAGTCAGTGAATATTTCTATGAATTTTAAGAAAAGTTAATAAAATCAATAATTGGTTCCGTGGTGTAACGGATAGCACGAATGACTTCGGATCATTTAGTCAGGGTTCGAATCCTTGCGGGACCGCCACTTAACTTTGGAAAAATTAACTGGTTTTAATGAATTTAAATTTAAGTCTTCTGGAAAATGTTGAAACAGATTGTATAAAAATTTGATTATTACGTATGTAATAATAAAACTCATAATTGTATCGCTGAAGAAATGATCGCCTTCCATTATTCGAAGTAAAGAGATTAAACCAATGCCTATGTAAGCGTATGTATTCCATGATTGTTTGTTAAAAATGATTAAAACAGCTAAAGAAAGTGTAAAAAAAGAAACATCTCCTGAGACAAAGCTACAATTAGTGTCACAATAATCAACATTAAGCCATGGAATAGTGAAAGGCTCATCACCATTAAATTGAATGGTGTCATTAGGCCTAGCTCTTCCCCAAAGGTTTTTAAATATAGAGTTAACCACTACCCCGGTTCCTAATATTAAGCATGTGAAAACGTACATCCAATCACGGGTTGGTATGTTAAGTATCTTTTCTTTGTAAAAATATTGCTTCACTATTGAGGCTAGGGGAATGATAAAAATCAATAAAACCATTAAAGGCATTATCATTTTTCGAACAAAATAAATGAACCAATCCTGTTCCGTC
>SGZV01000008.1 GCA_004321805.1 alpha proteobacterium HIMB59
CCTTATAAAAGTGGCGGGAGCGACGGGACTCGAACCCGCGACCTCCTGCGTGACAGGCAGGCGTTCTAACCAAACTGAACTACACCCCCGATTAATATCGAATGGTGGGCGATGACGGACTCGAACCGCCGACCCTCTCGGTGTAAACGAGATGCTCTACCAACTGAGCTAATCGCCCTATCTAATTAACTAAAATTAGACTGTGGACTTTATTAGTTCTTTTAACTGTTTTCCAGCAAGAAATTTTGGCTTTTTTGATGCAGGTATTTGAATTGACTCACCAGTTCTAGGATTTCTTCCAGTTTTTGCTTTTGTATCAGCAACCTTAAAAGTTCCAAAACCAGCGATCTTCACATCTCCACCAGCCTTCAATGTTGAAGTGATAATATCAAATAAACTTTCTACAGCCTTTGTTGCATCCGATTTACCCACATTGTTTTTAGTACTATATTCAGCAATGAGTTCATTTTTGTTCATTCCGAACCTCCTTAGTGATTCTATTACTTAATTGTAGTAAGAAAAAGGTAGGAAAATCAACAACAATATACTAGTTTACAAATGATTTTTCTTGATTTTGCTGGTTTTTTTGCTTCATAGACTCAGAAACAATGTGTCTCCAGTCTAATTTTTTGTTGATTTTGCTTATTTTTCCAACAAGTGCGATTTCTAAAACCTCTCTTGCAAACTCAACTTTTTTAATTGTAAGTTTGTTTTGAATATCTTTTTGGATTTCAATTAAATCTTTTTCATTCTCCTTTGGAATAATAACGGTTTTAATACCATATCTGATAGCAGCTAAAAGTTTTTCTTTCAGACCACCAATGGGAAGGACTCTTCCTTTTAAAGTTATTTCACCAGTCATAGCAACATCACGTTTAATTTTAATCTCTGTAAGAGATGAAATTAAGGATGTAAAAATGGTAATTCCTGCACTAGGACCATCTTTGGGTATTGCTCCCTCCGGCACATGAAGATGGATATCTATTTTATCAAAAACCTTAGGGTTAACTCCAAATTCTACAGAATTTGATTTTATATATCCAAGTGCCGCTGTAATAGACTCTTTCATAACTTCGCCCAACTTACCAGTTGCATGGATCATGCCCTTACCAGAAGAAAGATTTACTTCGATATTTAAAATATCTCCACCGACTTGTGTCCAAGCTAATCCATTGGTAATACCTACTAAATTTTTCTTTTCTAAAACACTATCTTTAAATTTTTCAGGACCCAAGAAACTTTTGATTGCCTTATCATCAAAGATAAAAGGTTTCTTTGAACGTGATTTATTTTTTTCAAGTTGAAATACTAGTTTTCTAAATAATTTATCAAAAACTTTTTCTAAGCCTCTTACTCCTGACTCCCTAGTATAATGTCGAACAACTTTAGTGACAGCGGCTTTATCTAATTTAAATTCACTATTCTTTAAAATATTTTTGTTCATTTTTCTTGGAATTAAATATTTTTTTGCAATTTCAATTTTTTCTTTTTCTGTATAGCCGGATACCTCAATAACCTCTAATCTATCAAGAAGAGGTCCAGGAATATTATATGTATTACCCGTACAAATAAACATTACATTGGATAAGTCGTAGTCAACTTCAAGGTAATGATCATTAAACTGATTGTTTTGCTCTGGATCAAGGACCTCTAATAACGCTGATGAGGGGTCTCCACGCCAATCATTACCTAATTTATCTATTTCATCTAATAGTATTATTGGATTAGACGTTTTAGTTTTCTTCATAGCTTGAATAAATCTACCTGGCATTGACCCTATATAAGTTCTACGATGCCCTCTTATTTCCGCCTCATCTCTTATTCCACCAAGAGAAATTTTAGCAAATTCCCTCCCAGTTGCCCTTGCAATGGACTTACCCAGTGATGTCTTTCCAACACCTGGAGGGCCTACAAAACATAAAATAGTACCTGTTGCTTTTTTGGATCTTTTTTTCACAGCTAAAAACTCCAAAATTCTCTCTTTAACTTTTTCAAGACCATAATGATCTTGATTTAAAATCTTTTCAGCAGAGGCAATATCAATAACTTCTTTTGAGAAGTTTTCCCATGGAATATCTAAAAGCCACTCTAAATAATTTCTTATTACTGAGGCTTCAGCAGACATAGGACTCATTGATTTCAATTTTTTAAACTCGTTAAGGGCTTTATCTTTAGCCTCTTTTGATAATTTAACTTCGTTAATCTTTTTTTCAATTTCAGAGTATTCATTGGAGCCGTCTTCTCCATCTCCTAATTCTTTTTGGATAGCTTTCATTTGCTCATTGAGATAGTACTCCCTTTGAGTTTTTTCCATTTGTCTTTTTACTCTATTTTTAATTTTTTTCTCAAGAGCTGAAAAATTTAATTCTTTAGAGAAAAAGTTTAAAAGATTTTGAATTTTTTTATTGATATCTAAAATTTCAAGATTTTTTTGCTTATCTTCAATACTCACATTTAAGTTGTAATAAACATTATCAATAAATTGATATGGATCATCAATATTTAGAAGTCCCTCTAAAATGTCGTTATTATTTCCAATATTTTGAATATAATTTTGAAACTCATTCTTCAAAACTCTCAGAGAAGCCTTTAGTTCAACAGAATTCTTTTTATTAACAGTGACAGGCTCTATTTTGGCAGTTAAGAAGTTATTTGATGCTTTTACAGCAGATTTAATTTTGACAATTTCTAAGCCCTCTGTAAGTACTTTATATGTATTGTCTGGTAATTTTAAGAATTGGATAATTTTAGATTTAACACCATAGGAAAAGACATCATTTACTTGAGGATCATCTGTTGTAGGTTCTTTTTGGGTGAAAAGATAAATAATCTTTTCATTACTGTTCATAGCATAGTTAATAGCATCAATAGATTTAGCCCTTCCTACGAAAAGTGGCGATGTTATTGAAGGATAAACTACTAAATCTCTAAGAGGTAAAATAGGTCCGACGATTTGATTTTCCATACTATAAAGATAGTGAGGAATTTCTAATTTTCACCTACTTTTTTTTTTATTTTTTCTTTTTCTTTGTAGACAATAATTGGCATATTTGCTACAACGCCATCTTTGTTGAGTACCACTTTATCCACAGAATCACGATCAGGGATATCATACATACACTCTAATAGAAGTTTTTCCATAATAGAGCGAAGACCTCTGGCGCCAATTTTTTTATCAACTGCCAATTGAGCAATTTGTTCTCTACCATCTTCAGTAATTTCGAACTCTACACCCTCAAATGAAAATAATGCTTTATATTGCTTAGAAATAGCATTTTTAGGTTTAGTTAATATTTCTTTGAGATCATCTAAAGTCAATTCTTCTAAGCTTGCGCTTACTGGCAGTCTACCTACTAGTTCAGGTATAAGACCAAATTTAATTAAATCATCATTTTCTAATTGTGAAGCTATGGGAGTATCTTGATTGATAGATTTATTAAAACCAATAGATTTTTTATTAATTCTATTCTTAATTATTTTATCAATCCCCTCAAAGGCACCGCCACATACAAATAAAATATTTTTCGTGTCAACTTGCAGAAATTCTTGTTGAGGGTGTTTTCTTCCCCCTTGAGGTGGTACGCTTGCTGTTGTACCTTCGATTATTTTTAAAAGAGCTTGTTGCACACCCTCACCAGATACATCTCGAGTTATTGATGGATTTTCACTTTTTCTTCCAACTTTGTCTATTTCATCAATATATACAATTCCTTTTTGTGCCAATGATACATCATAATCGCATTGCTGAAGTAATCTTAGAATTATATTTTCGACATCTTCGCCTACATAGCCTGCTTCAGTAAGTGTAGTAGCATCTGCAATAGTAAAAGGAACATTTAAAAACTTTGCTAAAGTTTGTGCTAATAAAGTCTTACCACATCCTGTAGGACCAATAAGTAAGATATTTGATTTTGATATTTCTATATCTTTAGAGGGGTTTTGAACTCTTTTATAATGATTGTATACAGATACAGATAAGATTTTTTTTGCCTGATCTTGACCTATAATATGATCATCAAGATAATTAAAAATCTCGCTTGGCTTTGGAATTTCAAATTTTTTCTTAGTATCAATTTTATCATCCTCTACTAAGATGTCCTTACATAAAACAACACACTCATTACAAATGTAAACATTAGGTCCGGCAATAAGTTTTTTTACTTCTTCTTGACTCTTACCACAAAAAGAACAAGAGATTTTTTTATCTGAAGTACTTGCAGAGGTTATTTTATCATCAGCCATTAATTTTATTTCTCTTCTCTATTAGAGATGACTTTATCAATGAGGCCAAATTTTAAAGCCTCTTCAGGATCAAAAAATCTATCTCTTTCCATTGCCTTTTCGATTTCACCTATACTTATACTAGTGTGTTTTTGATAAATTTCATTTAGTCTTTTTTTTGTCTTTAAAATTTCTTCTGCATGAATTTTAATATCAGTTGCTTGCCCAGAAAAGCCACCAGATGGTTGGTGAATCATTATTTTTGCATGTGGAAGTGCAAAACGATTACCAGGCTTTCCAGAAGCAAGAATTAAAGAGCCTGCAGATGAGGCCTGACCTATACAAACAGTATGAACAGGACATTTAATATATTGGATAGTGTCATACATAGCCAATCCTGCGGTTACCAATCCCCCTGGAGAATTAATATAAAGACTAATGGGCTCTTCTGGATTTTCTGACTCTAAAAATAATAATTGTGCACAAATTAAAGATGCAACTTGATCATCAATAGGACCTGTTAAAAAAATAATTCTTTCTCTAAGTAAACGAGAAAAAATATCAAAAGATCTTTCTCCGTTACCAGATTGTTCAATTACTATTGGTACTAGGTTCATTATTGTGAGATCCTTTTTTCATCATATCTTCTAAGCTTAGCTTAGTTTCTTTAATTTTGAAAGTTTTCATAGACTGATCAGCTATTTTATTTCTCAAAAGTGTTCCATATGCAGTTTCAGCAGTTCTTTGATCAATCTTCTCTCCATAATATTTTTGAATATGTTCTTGGAGTTCTTTTTGATCTACTTTGGCATCTAAATATTTTACCAATTCTGAAAAAATAAAATCCTTTTGAATATTGTCACTGGTAAGTTTTTTTAGATTATCAATTCTGTCTTTATGTTCATCTTTCAATGTAGATAAGTCAATTTGATATTTTCTTTTTAACTCTAAATCTACAACTTCTGAGTGTACATTGATTTTCTTTTTTTCTGAGAGAACTTTTAATAAATCCTCAATAAAAAATTCTTTTTGTAGGTAGTTAACATCCTCATTTAATTTATCAGATATTTTAGTATTAAGATCATCAACAGAGTCAAGTTTGAGTATCTTGATTAGCTCCTCATCATTATTAGGAAAAATTTTTTTATGTATATCTTTAATCTTACCTTCGATTGGTGTGCCTTTTGTTGACATGTTAAAGTTTGATTTATTTTTAGCCTTAGATAATGCTTTTTTTAAATCAAGAAATGTTTCTTCTTCTGTTTTGGTATTAAAGTCAATACGAACTTCCTTTTGAGAAAAAATTTTTTTTTGGTCATCGCCAAAATTTACTATTTCAAAATCAATAATTGATTTGTCATCTGCTACTTCAATACTTTCTAAAGAATAATATTCTTTTCTTACTTTATCTCTAAAATCATCGATATCTTTTTTTGTAACATCAGCAGAAATTTTTTCTATTTCGCTTGTTTTTAGTTCTTCTAATTTCATTTCAGGCTTTAAAAAAAAAGATAAAGAAAAATTATAACTATCTTTGAATTGAACGTCTGGTTGAATAAGTGATTCAATTTTTTCTTTTTCAGAAATTTCACTAATATTTTTAGAAATCTCATCATTTAAAACCTCATTTTCAACTTGGGGGCCTATTTTTGATTTAATAATATTTATTGGAACTTTACCCTTTCTGAAACCTGCAATTTCAAAGGTAGGTTGTTTTTCAGTAATCTTTTGATCAATTATTTTTGTTATAGACTCCTGATCCAAAGATACCTCAAATGAGGATTTGTAATCTTTTTTTTCTATATTTTTATAATTCATTTTCTCAATCTATTATTGGTGCGCCAGGAGGGACTCGAACCCCCACGGTTGCCCACTGGTTCCTAAGACCAGCGCGTCTACCATTCCGCCACTGGCGCACATTATGGGGCGAGTAAGGGGACTTGAACCCCCGACCTCCGGTACCACAAACCGGCGCTCTAACCAACTGAGCTACACCCGCCAAAAATTAGCATTAATTTATAGTATAGATATTATGCAAATTAAACATTATATTTGGTTTTCATATTATGAAAAAAATTGAAGCAATTATTAAACCTTTTAAACTCGAGGATGTAAAAGATGCATTAGGTGAAATTGGCCTTAGTGGATTGACTGTATCTGAAGTAAAAGGTTTTGGTAGACAAAAGGGCCATACAGAGCTATATCGAGGAGCTGAATACGTGGTGGACTTTCTACCAAAAGTTAAAATAGAGCTAGTAGTTGATGATAAAAAATACAAAGAAGCGATCGAGGTCATTATCAAACAGGCCAATACTGGTAAAATTGGTGATGGTAAAATCTTTGTATATGAAGTCAAAGAAGCTATTAGAATTCGCACGGGTGAAAAAGGTAAAGACGCAGTTTAATTTTACTGATCACGCTACCAATAAATTTTTAGGAGTATTTCATTATGGATAAAAAATCATTACAAAAACTTATTGATGAAAAAGGAATCCAATATATCGACTTTCGATTTACGGACCCACTAGGGACATGGCATCATTTTTCTCATCACATTAACACTTTCGAAATGGATGTCTTTGAAGAAGGCATCGGCTTTGATGGCTCATCAATTAGATGCTTTCAGTCAATTGAGGCATCAGATATGATATTAATTCCAGATATCGAAACTGCATTTGTGGATCCTTTCTTTACTGATCCTACTGTTGTTTTAATCTGTGATATTCAAGATCCAATTACAGGACAAAAGTATGACAAAGACCCTAGATATGTTGCAAAAAAAGCTGAAGCATTTGTTAAAAGCTCAGGTATCGGTGATAGTATTTTTTTTGGTGCAGAGGCAGAATTTTTTCTTTTTAATGATGTAAGAATATCAACAGATCCAAGTAATTCCTTTTTTTCAGTAGACTCTGGAGAAGCAATTTGGAATAAAGGCTCCGATGAAAGACCTAACCTAGGCTACCATGTAAGAAATAAAGGTGGATACTTCCCTTGTCCTCCACATGACACCATGCAAGATGTTAGATCAGAAATGGTCAATCATATGGTCTCTATTGGGATGAATGTTGAAGCTCAGCATCACGAAGTAGCAACTGCTGGTCAGCAAGAGATTGATTTACGTTTTGACACTCTTCTTTCTCACGCAGATGATTTACAAAAATATAAATATGTAGTTAGAAATACTGCAAAGAGTAATGGCCTAAGCGCTACTTTTATGCCAAAACCCTTATCTAACGATAATGGTTCAGGTATGCATTGCCACCAAAGTATTTGGTCAAACGGCAAGCCAATTTTCTATGCAGATAGTGGATATGCTAATTTAAGTGATGAGGCTAAATTTTATATCGGTGGTTTATTAAAACACGCGCCATCTCTTCTTGCTTTTACAAACCCAACAATTAATTCATTTAAAAGATTAGTTCCTGGTTATGAGGCACCAGTAAAGTTGGCATACTCAAATAGAAACAGAAGTGCTATTTGTCGTATACCAGCCTACTCTCCTTCACCAAAAGCAAAACGAGTAGAATTTAGATGTCCAGATGCAACTGCAAACCCTTATTTAGCATTCGCAGCTATGGTAATGGCCGGATTAGATGGAATCAAAAACAGAATTGATCCAGGTGAGCCAATGGATAAGAACCTTTATGATTTACCTGCGGAAGAACAAGCAAAAGTCAAAGAAGTTCCAGCTACTTTAGAAGAAGCTATTAATAACCTTGAATCTAATCATGAATATCTACTTGATGGTAACGTATTCACTAAAGACCTAATTGAGTCTTATATCGAGTACAAAAGAGAAGAGGAAATTGAACCAAACAAGCTAGCCGTAACTCCTAAAGAGTACGATCTGTATTACGACTACTAAAATAAATCCTTTAGTAGCTCATCCAAATATAATTTTTTATTAATTTTGGATGGGCTACTAGTAAGATCTCCAGAAATCAAACTTTCTCTTATATCCTCTAATCTTTTGGTTTGTTTAAACTTGTGATTATTTATTGCAGTTATTTCAAAACAAATTTTATAAATTTGAAACAAATCTTTGATATCTTCCAAAGGTTTCTTGATAGCGATCATTTTTTTCAAATAATCTGTATCCGGTTTTATATGTTGAGAAATTACATTTTTTTTATTTTTATAAAATATTTTTGTCAATTGTAAGCTTGGAGATAAAATTTGGATTTTTTGAAAAGAGAGTATATGAAATATTTCATTCGTATTCTTATAAAAATTAAAAAAATTCTTTAAACTAATTACTTGGTCTGAGGTTTTATCAAAAGGTTTATTTCTATCATCAATAGAGATAAAGTTTCTATCAATATATTGGTTAAAAATATTATAAAATCTTCTTACTATCTTGATATTATCAATATGATTATTTTTAGTATTAGAATAAATAAAAAATATATCAGCATCAGACGATGAAATAGCTTGTTTTGTTGCCAAGCTTCCAAAAAGAATTGGTGTTAAATCGGAATAAATACCAGGCTTGTTGTTTAGATAGTCAATTTTGACAAATTGAAATAAGTTGAATAGAAATTTAGAAATATCCCTATTTCGTCTTTTTAAATAAATTTTGATAGAAATTTTTTTTGATATATATAAATAATCTAATAAGAAAATTGACTCATAAATATCTTGTATGATTTTTTTTAAATCTAAATCAAAATTTTCAGTCGGTTCTCTTAAACAAAAATTTGGCAAACCATAATTAAAGAAATAAACTAAAGACTCTATCAAAAAATTATTTTTTTGAAGTAAATTAGTTAATTTAGGTGATTGATCAAAAATGAATATTATTTCTTTAAATAAATGCTGATTATATTTATATAAAGAAGTTAAGTGTACGCCTGATTTATAATAGTTAATTAAATAATCAAATTTTATTAATAATTCATCTTTATTTTTATTTTGTGATAAAAGATCGATTAAATGGTATATGGATTTAAGGTAATTATCTTTTACAGAGTTAGAACTATTGATATTCTTTGCTCTCTCGATAAGCTTAATAATAATTTCATTACTTTTCTTATTAAATTCCTCAAGTTTAATGTCTTTAGTAGTTGTTTGATTATCAAATAATTTTTTAAAAATATTTTGTATATCAATACTTTTCTCAAGAAGCTGATCATAATAATTTGGATCTATAATGCTTAAAAAATCATCATTTTTAGAAACATTATTTTGAAATGTATTTTGTTTAATATGTAAGTAATTTTCTATTTTTCTATAAAAATAATAAGCGTCTTTAATGGTTGTGAGATCTGCTTTCGATAAAAAATTATAGTTAGAAAGGATTTTGAAAATTTTATGAATATTGTTTTCTCTTAAGTCTACAAATTTTCCTGACCATAGTAGTTGATTAAATTGAATTATATTTTCACAAGATCTTATATACCCAAATGAATTTTTAATATCTAAGGAAGTGTTTGTGAGGCTTTGAGAAAAAAGATTTTTAATTTCATCTATTGCATAATAATCAAAAGAACGGCGAAAAAGAAAGCTACGTATTGAGGATATAAAATCATTATATAAAAGAATATTGCCACCCATAAATTGAGATCTGTGAAAGGCCAATCTTTCCCAATTTCTTCCTACAGAAGAATAATATTCTATAGCATTTTCAATATCAGTGATTATGTATGAATTTCCAAGGTCTGGTCGAAGTCTTAAATCAATTTTATGAAAAAAATTTAAAGATATATTTGAAAGATCAGAAATAAGTTTTTTAACAGATTGATTAAAATCATGAATTTTATAAGAGCTATTCTTAGAGTCAAAAAAAATAATTATATCAATATCTGATGTAAAGTTTAAATCCTTTACACCAATTTTTCCCATACCCACAATGAAAATATATTTTTTATATAAAGGATATTCGTTAATTAAATTTTGCTCAAAAATTTTTAAAAATAAATTTTTACAAATTAAAGACCAAATTCTTGAGGCATTTATTTGGGAAATATTATTATTATGGAAACAAACAAAAATTAAAAAAATAATTTCATTTTTTAAATTCTCAGCTCTTATTTTTTTATTATAAAGTAATTGAATACCCTTTTTATAGTGAAGTAGAATAGTTGAAATATCAATATTGGAAAAATTATAAGATTGATCCAAATATTTATATTTCTTTAGAAAAGAAGATAGCTCAATTAGACGATTCAATTCCAAATTTTAGAGTCCACAAAATATTCTTCAAGACTATCAATATCTTGAAATTTTGAAATATTATTTCTTACATTTTTTGCATTTGGAATATTTGTTAAAATTGTAAATAAACTTTTTTTAATTAAATTTAAATTTAAAAATTTGAAATCTTTAATTTCATTAAAAAATTTACCAATTGATATTTGCTTATCTTTAATTTTATATATGGATAATTTTTCTAAAAAAGTTAAGTCTTTAGCAAATTGTCTTCCGATCATAAAATCAGAAACATCATTTTCAATTAAAAGATCAAATGTTTCTTTATTATCAATCTCACCGTTAGGAATGAGCTTTAATTTTGGGAAGTTTTTCTTACATTCTAAAAATAAATTGTAATTTATTTTTGGTATCGTTCTATTTTTTTTTGTATCTAAATTTAGAACCCCATTTCGACAGTGAACAAACACTTCTTTAATACCAAGATTTGAAAATAAATTGAGATAGCTAAATATATAATTTTTATCCTCCCCTAGACCTAGGCCTAAACGGCATTTAACTGAAATATCTCCTTTAAACTCCATTATTTTTTCTAGACATTTTTTTACTAAGTCTTGATTTTGTGTAAGAGCTAGACCTAACATATTTTCTTGTACTCTAGAGCTGGGACAGCCAAGATTAAAATTAACGTGTTGAATTAATTCAATTTTATTTATTATATTGATGGCTTGGGTAATCTCTTGAGGATCTGAACCAGCGATTTGAATTGCACTTTTATTGTTTTTTAAAAAATGTTTTTGAATAATATTAATTTCATTATGAATGATAGCTTTATCCACTATCATCTCAGAAAAAGTTTGAATGCTATCTCCATACAATTTTTCAGCTAAATTTCTGAGATAACAGTCAGTATATCCCATCATTGGTGCTAGATAGTATTTCATATTTGAATTAATTGTTTTATTCATTGAAAAATACTTCAATAATAGTAAAAATCATTAAAAATCAATCCTGTGGAAAATATTAAATTAAATCAACTTATATTTAATGACGATGGTCTCATACCAACCGTTGTTCAAGAAAAAATTTCAAATGAAATTTTAATGGTCGCATACTCAAATAAACAATCATTAGAGCTTTCGCTTAATTCTAATAAGGCCCATTTTTGGAGTAGAAGTAGAAATAAAATTTGGCTCAAAGGTGAAACATCAGGAAATACTCTTAAATTATTTGATATTTACACTGACTGTGATACCGATACTTTAATATTTAAGGTTGAATTAGAAGGTTCAGGAGCTTGTCACACAGGTTCCAAAAGCTGCTTTTTTAAAAAATTAGAAAATGAGTGATATAATTGCATATAAAGATCAAAGCAATGAATACTTTGATTTTGAAGTAGATAATAGCACACCTGTAAAAGCAAAATCAGACGATGCCCTTAATATAATGAGGCATGATATGGCTCATGTGTTGGCTGAAGCGGTAACAACAATTTTTCCTAATGCTAAACCTACAATTGGCCCTTTTATCAAAAATGGTTTTTATTACGATTTTGATATGGAGAATACTCTATCAGACAGTGATCTAAATAACATTGAATCAAAAATTACAGATATTTTAAAAGAGGGTAGAAATTTTACAAAAAAAACAGTGTCAAAAGATCAGGCCTTAGAACTTTTTAAAGATAATGAATACAAAATCGAATTAATCAAAAATTTAGATAACTCCTCTGAAATAAATTTATATGAACAAGAAAATTTTACTGATCTTTGCAAAGGACCTCATCATAAAAGTACAAAAGAATATGATGCTCATGTTAAGATTACCAGTGTATCTGGTGCTTACTGGAGAGGCATCAGTACAAATAAAATGCTTCAAAGAATTTATGCGACTGCATTTTATAGTGAAAAAGATCTTAATAAATATCTAAAAAACTTAGAAGAAGCCAAAGAGAGAAATCATAGAAGAATTGGAACAGACATGGGACTTTTCCTTTTAACAGACCTGTCTGCTGGAAATGTTTTTTGGAAAGAAAAAGGACTATCTCTCTATCAAAATATTGAAAAGTATATTAGAAGCGAACAACAAAAATTGAATTACAAAGAGGTTAAAACTCCAGAATTGGTATCAAATGAACTTTGGATCAAGTCTGGACACTGGGATAATTTTAAAGAAAACATGTTTACTTCTGAAACTGATAATAAAACTTTTGCTTTAAAACCAATGAATTGCCCATGTCATATAGTTTTATTCAACTCACAACTCATAACTTATAAAGATTTACCTCTAAGATACTCAGAATTTGGTAAATGTCATCGCTATGAACCCTCAGGTGCCTTAAATGGTCTATTTCGAGTAAGGGGATTCACACAAGACGATGCACATATATTTTGTACAGAGGAACAGATTTATGATGTTTGCAATGAAACAACTCTTCTAATCGAAAGAGTTTATAAAAAATTTGGTTTTGAAAAAATAAAATACAACATTTCAACCAGACCTAAAAAGAGCATTGGAACTCAAGAAAGTTGGGATAACGCTGAAAGTCAACTGAAGAAAGTTCTGACCGATAATGGAAAAGATTTTAATATTCTTGATGGTGAGGGTGCGTTTTATGGTCCAAAAATTGAATTTACACTTGAAGACTCACTTGGAAGAGAATGGCAGTGCGGAACCATACAAATAGACTTTAATTTACCTGAAAGATTGGGTGCTAAGTACAAGGACAAGGATGACAAAAATCAGACACCTATCATGATACATAGGGCTGTTGTTGGTTCGCTTGAAAGGTTTATTGCTATAATTTTAGAAAATACTAATGGATGGCTTCCTTTATTCATCACACCTGTCCAACTTGCAATTTTACCAGTTTCTGAGAAATTTGTTGAACATTGTAATAAATTAAATCAACAACTCTTAGAACTTGGCATTCGGACTACAATTGATAGTTCCGACAATAAACTTGGATATAAAATTCGAAACTCTATATCAAAAAAAATACCTTATTCTCTTGTTATTGGAGAGAAAGAAATAGAGTCTGGATCATATAGCATTAGAAGTAAAAAAGGTGATAACATTTCTTGCTCGTCAATTGCAGACTTACAGGACTTTTTTGATAATAATTAATATATCTTTCATTATTTTTTCAATTAATTTTAAACAAACATGAGCGATCATTCAAAAGCAATAATTATTGTCATTTTAAGTGGATTAATTTGGAGCTTTGGTCCATTAGTTGTCAAAAATATGACTGAACCTCAAATTTACCAACTCCCCTATTTAGTAATAAGAGGGTTAACAGTAGCTATAATTATTAGCTGCTATCTTTTAATTAATGAGGGTATTTCTTTTTTAGAAAAAATTTTAAAAATTGATAAAACAACTATGATTGGATCTCTGAGTTTAACAACTGCATTTTTAGGTTTTATATACTCTATTAGTTTTACCACAGCTGCAGTTACTTTATTCATGTTAGCTTTAATGCCCTTTTTGGCATCTATAATAGCTTTTATATTTTTGACTGAAAAAATATCGTTACAGAATTTTATCAGTATGGTCGTAGCACTTATCGGAACTGTCATAATGATTTATGCTAGTTCTTTTAGTGGATCTATATTTGGTCTAATCATGGGTTTTATTTCAAGTTTGGGATTTGCAGCATTTTCAGTCACATTACGAAGTAAAAGCGACTTTAAAAAATTTTATATACTGGTTTATGGGGGTATTTTTTGTGCTTTAATATCATCCACAATAATGATTGTTCAAGATCAGAGTTTTTTCATTCCATCAAAGAATATATTTTTAAGTATTTTTCATGGGGCTATAGTAGCATCAGGTTTGATTTTATTTAGCATCGGTTCAAAACAATTATTATCAGGTGAATTAACTATGCTTTCATTATTAGAGGTTGTAGGTGGTATTTTCTGGACATGGCTGCCGCTATTTGGCGTAAATGAAGTTCCAAGTATAAACACTATTATTGGAGGAATAGTTATTTGTTTAGCTATAGCTATGAATTCTTATCGATTTGATAAGAATAGATTGCAAAATCTAACTAGATAGTTAGTCCTATTACTCCAAGGAAAGTTAAAAAAATACCAGACCCTTGTATTTTAGAAATTTTTTCTTTCAAAATTAATCGAGCAAGAACAACTGTCACCAATCCAAAACCTGAGGAAATTACAACAGCAATACTGACTTTATCAAAAGCGTAAGCAGAAACTAAACAAAAGTACCCTGTTGTTTCTAAAATGCCTTGGAAAAATAAGATTGGCATAGCTTTTTTTGTGATAAAGATTTTCGATTTGGAAAATAATAATATTGAGGCTATACCTATTAAACTAAAGAACCTTATATAAATTACAGTCTCTAAAGGCTCTAATGTATTAGTAGCCTCTTGTGAAAAAATCAAACCTAGCGCAAGCGTTACACTTGCTATAAAAGATGTAAATACAGATTCTTTAATTTGTTGTTTATTTAAACCTAAGCTCTCCTGATGACTATCTGCACTTACTGAAACCAAAATAGCTCCAGAAATAACTACTATAGTTGCCATCCACTGTAATAGTGTGGGTTCACTACCAAGTGCATACCTTATAAGAAATACAAATAATGGGTTTATCGCAGCAATAGGAGCCACTATCGATACTGGTCCCATTTGAAGACCTCTGTATAAACATAAAAGTCCAAACATGATTAAAATACCTGATAAAAAACTATTGCTTAATCCAATTGAATTAGGATTTAGGCCACTACCAAAAATAGAAAATAAAATAATATAAAATATTGCACCAACTATAAGCATCCAAAAAAGTGAATTTTTAAACCCAACCTCTTGAGATGAGAATCTTGCTAAAAAATCACCAATACCAAAACTAAATGCAGAGAGAATTCCTAATAACACAACCATTTAAAAAAATTACCTAGACGTGAAAACTTTCACCACAACCGCATTCACTTGTTTGATTGGGGTTATTAAAGGTAAAACGCTCACCAAATTCTTCTTTTACATAATCCATCTCAGTTCCGATGACATACATGATGGCTTTATTATCAATATAAAGTGGGAAATCATATCCATTAACTAACTCATAGCCCTCAATATTATCATTATTTGCATAATCCATTGTATAGCTCAGACCTGCACATCCTTTGGTATTAAGTCCTATTTTTAAACCAATTGAATTTTTTTGTTTGGATAAAAGTTCAACTATTTGTTTTTGTGCATTTTCAGATAGTGTAAATAAAGGTGCTGTCATATTTTTTTTATTATTATTTAATATCCTAAAGCTAGCTTAGCATCTTCGCTCATCATATCTTTATTCCATGGTGGATCAAATGTAAGTTTGACAGCGACTTGCCCCATACCATCAATTTCATTAGTTTTTTTGGCGACCTCTAATGGAAAACTATCTGCCACGGGACAATTAACAGTGGTAAGAGTCATAAGGATTTTAACATTATTGAATTCATCTATTTTAACATCATAGATTAATCCTAAATCATATATGTTGATACCCAATTCAGGATCTTTTATCTGAATTAATTTTTCTACTATTAAATCTTTATCTATTTTTATTGCTGGTGATGATGAAATATCGCCATAGGTCATCTCCCCCTCAGTGTTGGCTTTGGGCATAAAATCAGATAAATTTTTACTATCCATTATTGAAGTAATTTAATAGTTTTTTTCAGAGAGTCGATAAAGATGTCAACGTCATCAGTATCATTATAAATTCCAAAAGAAGCCCTACAAGAACCAGGAATATCTAACTTTTTCATGAAAGGTTGGCAGCAATGATGGCCACCCCTGATCATAATTCCATATTGATCTAAAAAAGTGGCTATATCATTATAATTGTGACCAATTAAATTAAATGAAACTATTGAACTTGCGTTTAAAGAAGAGTCAGATCCATAAATTTCAACATTAGAGGTATCCTTTAAAGCGTCGATTAGATCGGATCTTAATTTTTTTTCCTTTGCAAAAAAACTTTTGAAATCGACTGATTTTACGTAATCAATTGCAGCACTAAATCCAACTACAGCTTCAATTGGCGGAGTGCCAGCTTCAAATTTATTAGGAAGCATTGCATAAGAAAAATCGTGGGAATTTACTTGATTTATCATTCCACCTCCTACGTTTGAAGGTTCAAGATCATTTAATAAACTTTCCTTACCATATAAAACCCCAACACCAGATGGTCCATAAATTTTATGAGAAGAGAAAGAAAAGAAGTCACAATTCATTTTTTGAACATCAATATCACAATGTGCTATTGACTGACATCCGTCAACTGCTATCAGCGTATCGGCAGAAATATTTTTTTTTATAAAGTTTAAATCTATGATTTGTCCAGTTGTGTTTGACATATGTGTAATTGCTAAAACTTTGGTATCAGCATTACAATTTTCAATAATTTTTTTTTCATCAATAGCTCCGTTTTCATCAATTGGGACAATTTTTAATTTTAAGTTTGATTTATCACAAATTTTTAACCATGGTAAATAATTGGAATGATGCTCTAACTCACTAACGACAATCTCTCCCCCATCTTTAAATTTATTTGCTAAAGCATTAGCCAAAATGTTTATTGAGTCAGTTGCACCACTAGTGAATATTATCTCATTAAAACTTTTGGCATTGATAAACTCCCTTAAATTCTCCCTTGCCCTTTCAAAATGGTCTGTTGCACTAATGCTTAAAGAATTCATACCTCGATGAACATTTTCATAAGAGTTTTCATAAAAGTTTTTAATTGCCTCTATAACAATTTTAGGCTTTTGAGTACTTGCCGCGGAGTCCAAATAAGTAATAGGATTATTTCTTATTTGATTTTTAAAAATTGGGAAATCGTCTCTTATACTCATCAGATCAGATTATCCAATAATTTCTTAGAAAAGTCTTTTATTTCTTTGTTTTGTAATGACTCGATAATTTCAACTAGAAAGGCTTTTTGAAGAATATTTTTTGCAGTTTGTTCATCAATACCTCGTGTTTTAAAATAGTAAATTTGATTTTGACTTAATTTAGCTACAGTAGATCCGTGACTACATTTTACATCATCAGCATAAATTTCTAACTCAGGTTTATTGTTTGCTTTTGATTTACTATCTAATAGCAGTGATCTACTCATTTGATACCCGTCAGTTTTTTGGGCAATAGGATCAACATATATCTTTCCCTGAAAATTTGTAATAGCTCCATTATCAACAATGGATTTAAAAATTTCATTACTAGCTGTTGATGGTTTTGAATGCTGAATGTATGAAAAATTATCATTTATAAAATTATTCTTAAAATTTAAACCTAAAAGATTAAGCTCACATTTTTCACCTAATGAGGCATAATATTCATTGCGAATATGGTTGTTATTAGATTGGAATGTTATGAAATTCATTTTTGAAAAATCAGACTGATTTATTTCAAAATAAATAAAAGATTTATTATTCGACAAAGCTAATTGTAAAATTTCAAGATTAGAATTTTCAGCTAAATCAAAAAAAATTGATCTAGGCTTTGGATTAGAAATATTTGATGTAATTAATATTAAAGTCTGATTTTTACTACTATTTTTTGTGAATGATATATTCTCACTAAAATGATTAACATCTACAAGTAAAACTTCCTGACTGAAATTATCTAAATTAAGAGTAAGTGACGATCTGTTTGATAAAGATGAAACACGGAAATAACTATCTATACTATTAAAGTTCCATTTATCTACTTTAGAACTTAAATCAGTTTCTTCAAAATCAGTTTTTTGTAAATTATGAGATATTTTTAATAATTCATTATAATCATAAGAGGAGTCTGAAAAATTTTCTGATGTATGATCTTTATGTAATTGAGCATATTTATAGTTTTCAAGTTTAAAATTTTTAAAAGGATTAAAATCATTTAAGATTTTATTTCCATGTGATGATAAATTATTCATAATTTAGGCTTTACAAATAAAATAAAGATCATTAAGCAGTCTTTGAAATTTCCTCATATCCTTTTTCTTCGAGCTCTAAAGCTAATGAAAAATTTCCAGATTTAACTATTTTGCCATCAGCTATGATGTGTACAAAATCAGGTTTGATATAATTCAAAAGTCTTTGATAGTGAGTTATTACTAGGAAAGAATTATTTTCATTTCTTAATTTATTAACACCTTCTGAAACTATTTTAAGTGCGTCAATATCTAATCCAGAGTCAGTTTCATCTAAAATTGCCATTTCTGGATTTAAAAGAGACATTTGTAATATTTCTTGTTTCTTTTTTTCACCACCGGAGTAATTCACATTGAGATCTCTTTTAAGCATATCAGGAGAAATACTTAATTCCTCAGCTTTTGATTTAACTAGTTTAGCAAATTCTAAGGCATCTATTTCTTCTAAACCTTGATATTTTCTTTTAGCATTTATAGCTGTCTTTAGAAAAAAAGATGTTTGTACACCTGGAATCTCCATGGGATATTGAAAAGCTAAGAAAAGGCCTTCGTTTGATCTTTCATCAACATCAAGCTCTAATAAATTTTTACCTTTGAAATCAACACTACCACTATCTATTTCATAACCTTCTTTACCTGATAAAACATAAGATAACGTACTCTTACCTGAACCATTAGGTCCCATTAGGGCATGTACCTCACCCTTATTTATTGATAGATCCAATCCTTTTATAATTTGTTTGTCTTCAATTGATGCTTTTAAATCTTTGATATTTAACATTAACCAACACTTCCTTCTAAACTAATTGCTACTAATTTTTGAGCTTCAACTGCAAATTCCATAGGAAGATGTTGAAGTACCTCTTTACAAAATCCATTTACAATCAAACCTACAGCATCTTCACTATTAAGCCCCCTTTGCATACAATAGAAAAGTTGGTCTTCATTAATCTTTGATGTTGTTGCTTCGTGTTCTATCATTGAGTCAGAATTACTAGATTCAATATAAGGGACAGTATGTGCACCACATTTATTTCCAATTAACAGTGAGTCACATTGAGTAAAGTTTCTTGATTTTGAGGCTTTTGAATGAATATTAACTAATCCTCTATAGGTATTATTCGCATATCCAGCAGAAATACCCTTTGAAATAATTTTTGATGATGTGTTTTTACCTATATGTATCATTTTTGTACCAGTATCTGCTTGTTGTCTATTATTAGTAATAGCAACAGAATAAAATTCACCCTTGGAATTATCACCTTGTAAGATACAACTTGGATATTTCCAAGTTATGGCAGATCCTGTTTCAACTTGAGTCCAAGATATTTTAGAATTATTTCCTCTACAAGCTCCCCTTTTAGTAACAAAATTATATATTCCACCTTTACCTTCGCTATCGCCAGGATACCAATTCTGAACAGTTGAATATTTTATTTCAGCATTTTCTAGAGCAATCAATTCAACATTAGCTGCATGCAGTTGATTTTCATCACGCATTGGTGCAGTACAGCCCTCTAAATAACTAACATAGCTATCTTTATCAGCGACAATAAGTGTTCTTTCAAATTGACCAGTATTGATAGCATTAATTCTAAAATACGTAGAAAGCTCAACAGGACATCTAACGCCCTCTGGAATATAAACAAAAGAACCATCGGTAAAGACTGCAGAGTTTAAAGCAGCAAATGAGTGATCAGATACAGGTATTACACTTCCAAGATATTTTTTAATTAAATCAGGATAAGTTTTGATAGCTTCAGAAATAGAACAAAAGATAATTCCCAAATCACTTAATTGTTTTTTGTAGGTAGTTGCAACTGAGACAGAGTCAAAAACAGCATCAACAGCTACACCTGAGAGAAGTTTTTGCTCTTGGAGAGGAATGCCTAGTTTTTCATAAGTCTTTAAAATATCAGGATCAATCTCATCCAGCGATTTTGGCTTGTCTTTAAGACTTTTTGGTGAAGAGTAATAGTAATAATCTTGAAAGTTTATCTTAGGGATATTGAGCTTAGCCCAATTTGGCTCAGGCAATTTATTAAAAACTTTAAAAGCATTTAATCTCCATTCTAACATCCACTCTGGTTCATTTTTTTGGGCTGATATAAATTTTACAGTATCTTCATTTAAACCTTTAGGTGATTTAATATCATCGATCTCAGTTGAAAAACCATATTTATAGTCATTGCTTCCAAGATTATTAACCTGTTTAATAGTTTGTTCTGTTGCTGCCATAAGAGATCTCGATATATAAAATAATTAAAGAAATTTACAAGAAAATACGAATAAATAAGGACTTTAGTTCAATTTTTGCTTGATTATGCCACCACCTAATACTCTATCGTGATCATATAACACACATGCCTGGCCTTTTGTAATAGCTTCGGCCGGCTCATCGAATTGAAAGGAAAATTTATTTAAATTTTTATAAAGAGTGCCTTTTTTAGGCTCTGAAAGAGATCTGATTTTAGCACTACAAGAAATCTCAATATCATCCTGACTAAGGTCAAAATCAGGCATAATAAAGTTCAAATCACCTAAAAGAAGTGATTTACCCAATAAATCTTTTTTGCTGCCAATTACAATTTGATTAGATTCTTTTAATATATCAACTACATAAAGTGGCTCTTCACTTGAAATTCCTAGACCTCTTCTTTGACCAATCGTATAATTCTGAATTCCCTCGTGATGGGATAAAATATTTCCATTTAAATCAATAATCTCTCCAACTTTTTTTTGAGATTTAATAAATTTTTTATAATCTCCGTCTGGAATAAAGCATATATCTTGACTATCTTTTTTATTAAAAACTACTAGACCAATCTCTTCTGCAATTTTTCTTGTCTTCTCTTTTGGTATATCTCCTAAAGGAAAACGTAGGTAGTCAAGCTGTTCTTGGGTTGTGGAAAATAAGAAATAGCTTTGGTCTTTAGATTTATCCTCAGCCCTATACATATGGGCATTTTTTGTATTACCTTTCCTTTTAATATAGTGACCAGTAGCCATACAATCTGCTTCTAATTTTTTTGCAAAATTCATCAAGTCCCTAAATTTAACTGTTTCATTACATTTAACACAAGGTATGGGTGTTTCGCCATTTTCATATGCATTGATGAAGTAATCAATTACATCCTCTTTAAAAGTTTTTTCATAATTAAAAACATAATGTGGAATATCTAATTTTTGTGCAACTCTTCTAGCATCATAGATATCAATACCTGAACAACATGAACCCTTTTTTGCTGAAGTATTAGATGAATATAGCTGTAATGTTATACCAATTACATTATAGCCTTCCTGTTTAAGTAATCCTGCAACTACAGAGCTATCAACTCCACCTGACATGGCAACTACAACGGTGGTCTCTGATGGTTCTTTATTAAATCCAAGTGTGTTCATTATTACCTTGCTTTTATCATTAAAAATAATTTATGATCCTAGCTCAATTATGCCAGAAGTATTTATACAAGGTGGAGAAGGTAAACTTCAAGCAAAATACTCACCAAGTGAGCAAGATAAGCCAAATATTGCTATAGTCCTTCATCCAAATCCCAAACACGGCGGCACAATGGATACCAAAGTAAATTATGCAGCCTTTAAAGTCATGAAAGATGCAGGTTTTTCTACACTTAGAATTAATTTCCGAGGAGTAGGAAAAAGTGATGGCGCCTTCACTGAAGGTGAGGGAGAATTAAATGATGCAAGTGTATCTTTAGATTGGCTGCAAAAAAAAAATGAAGATTTTAGATCTTGCTGGATTGTTGGATTCTCATTTGGTGCGTGGATTGGTTTTCAAACTTTAATGCGAAGACCAGAAGTTGATGGACTTATATTAATTGCCCCTCCAGTTAACTTATATGATTTTAATTTCCTTTCACCCTGTCCTATTAAAACACTTATTATTCGTGCAGAACAGGATGAAATAGTTAAAAAAGATAGCCTTAAAGAATTTTTTGAAACTTTTAAAAAACAAAAAAACGCAGATGTTTCTATGGAAACAATTTCAAAATCTAATCATTTATTCGAAGGAAAATTAGACCCTCTAATGAATACGATGACAAAGTATATTGAAAAAAATAAAAGTTAACACTGTTCTCCTAGATAAATATTTTTTTTAAGACCGGTTGTATTTTTAAAAGTAGATGGAATTTTTTTTAAATATCGCACAGCAAGTAATCCCATTCCCTGAGACTCAATAAAATCTCCATCTAGTTTAAAATCATCAATTAAAGAAACATTATCAAAAACATTTTTAAATAGTTTAACTAAAGTCAGATTTTTTCTACCACCACCAGATAAAATGATATGAAATTCTTTATTTTTAGGAATAAGACTATTAATGCTATCAGGGATTATAGACAATAATGTAAAAATTATATCTTTAGACTCAAAATTTTTAGGTAAATTATTTAAATAATGATGAAAATAATTCCGATCTAATGACTTTGGTAATTTTTTATTAAAAAATAAATCGCATTTAATTTTATTTAATAACGAGTCAATTCTTTTTCCATTTCTTGATATCTCACCATTCAAGTCAAAATCATAATTATTATAATTTTTTAAATAATCATTTATTATTGCATTACCAAATGAGGAGTCTCCAGCAACAATGCTACTTTCATTAATAATTGTAATATTTGAAACTCCACCAATATTAACAAAAACACAATTTTCAATTTTATATTGTTGAGAAATTATTTGGTGATATATGGGAATTATAGGCGCTCCTGATCCGCCGTTAAGAATGTCATTTTTTCTAAAATTACAAATAATAGGAGCCTGTGTTTCATATAAATTACGTTTGTCGTATAATTGGATAGAAATTCCTAAAGATGGTTCATGAAGTACTGTTTGGCCATGAATTCCAATAACATCAATTTTATCATTAAACTCATTAATTATATTATTTATTGCATTCTTATATTCATTACTAAGGCTTTTTAATAAATTGGGATCTTGTAAGTACTTTTGATCTAATACATCAATCAAACGACCTTTTAGATTGTCAGAGTAAGGAGTAAATTCATTTAAAATCTCTGTTACGTAAGTAGTGCCATCTGTCTTGACAAGACTGCAATCAATACCATCCAGAGAAGTTCCTGTCATGCAACCTAAAGCGATATAATCCATTTGATATCTTAAAATTTATGCTAATTATAATATATGTTTGATTATATACAGTTATTCAAAGATAGGCATCTTTTCAATCAATGTACTAATGAAGAAAAATTAAATAGCCTACTTAATGAGAAAAAAATAACTTTTTATATTGGATTTGATGCTACTGCTGATGCCCTTCATGCGGGAAGTTTAGTTCAACTGCGCGCCATCAAAACCCTGATTAAACATGGACATAAAGCTATTGTATTATTGGGCGGTGGTACCACTAAAATTGGCGATCCCTCAGGAAAAGATACAGCTAGAAAAATCTTATCATATGATGCCATTCAAGAAAATATTGTAAATTTTAAGAGAATATTTGAGCACTATTTCAGAGATTTTAAAGATAACATAGAATTTATAAATAATGATGAGTGGTTAGGTAAATTAAATTATATCGAACTTTTACGTGATGTTGGTAGTCATGTCTCAATAAATAGAATGCTTACTTTTGAAAGTGTAAAGGAGAGACTTAAAAGAGAACAATCATTATCTTTTTTGGAATTTAATTACATGATTCTACAAAGTTATGATTTTCTTTATTTAAATAAAAATAATAAATGTGTATTGCAAATTGGTGGATCTGATCAATGGGGAAATATAGTTTTAGGTATGGAGATAATATCTAAAATTAATCAAAAAGATGCTTTTGGATTAACAACCCCGCTCTTAACAACATCAACTGGAAAAAAGATGGGTAAGACTGAACAAGGTGCAGTTTGGATAGATCAAAAAAAATTCAACTCATATGATTTCTATCAGTATTGGAGAAATGTTGATGATAGTGATGTTGAAAAATTATTTCTTATTTTTAGCGACATGGATAAAGATGATATTTCACAGATAATCAATGAAAATATTAATGAAGCCAAAAAGAAATTAGCATTTTTAGTAACAACTGACTGTCACTCTGAAGAATTAGCTAAAGAGGCTGAAAAAAAAGCTGTCTCCATATTTGAACAAAATTCGTATGATAATTTAGATGAAATAATTTTCCAGAAAAGTGATGAAATTAATATATTAGATGCGTTGATACAAAAAAATTTAGTGGCTTCAAAATCTGAGGGAAAACGACTTATCGATGGTGGTGGAGTAAAAATTAATGACTTACAAATAAAAGAATACAATTATAATTTAAATCATTCCAATAATGATCAAGTTTTGAAAATAGGAAAGAAAAAATTATTTAAGATAAAATTTAATTAACTTATTAAATCTGCAATTGCTCTATTAATAAAATCTAAATCTTCCTTAGACTTACCTGCACCAGCATAATGACCATAGCTTGATGGAATAACTCTGAGCTCACCGTTAGAAATATCATTTAATTCAATCTCATTATCCTCAGGAGGAAAATACAAATCATTTTTTCCAGGCATTAAAATTGTTTTAGCAGATATTGATTGTAAAGATTTAGAAAAGTCATTTTGAAATAAATCATTTTTACTAATATCATGCTCTTGCCACGTTCTAATCATCGCTAATAAATCATTAGCATCACGATGATAATAAATTTTATTCCATAATTTATCCAAGAGTTCATCAGCATTTTTATAACCATCTTCTATATATTTTTTTTCTCTAAACCAATCTTGTCCATGTGCCCATCCAGCCCAAACTCTTGCCATTGTTGTTTTTCCATTATTGGGCTGTTCTTCATAGTTCCCTTTATTCCATTGAGGATCAGAAGTTAAAGCTGCATAAACACCCTCCAAAAAAACATAAGTATGATCAGTTGTTTTGGCATGACCACACATAGAAATCATATTTTCTACACAATTTGAATAGTATGAAGCCCACTGCATAGCTTGTTGACCACCCATTGACCATCCAATAACTAATTTCAAGGACTCTATTTCAAAAACTTTTTTAAGTAATGTTTTTTGTGCACGAACATTATCTAGTATTGTTATAAGCGGAAAATTAGGTCCTTGAATATTTTTTGGAGAATTACTTGGCGAAGATGAAACTCCGTTACAAAACATATTCGGTATTATTATAAAAAAATCCTTAGGGTTGATCGGATATTTATCATTTATAAGATACCCTTGTTCTAAATGTGTACCTGCATATCTAGTTGGGTAAAGAATAACATTAGATTTGTCTTTATTAAGATTCCCAAATGCCAAATAAGATAAATTTAAACTTACAACTTTTCCTGACTTTAGTTTAAAGTTTTCAAGCTTATAGCTTTTAAGTTCTAAATTTTGCAACAATTAAAATAACTTAAGATATTCTTTAATTTCCCAATCTGTGGTAGTTGTGTGATATCTAGACCATTCGTCATATTTGTAACCAACAAAATTATTTATCATAGCTTCAGAAAAAACTTCCTTTGTTAAAGGGTCTGCTGCAAAAGCGTCAACAGCTTCTAAAAGATTTCGTGGTAAGCTAGTTACTTGTTTCTTTTCTTTTTCCGAGAGATCATACAAACTTTTATTTGTTGGTTTTGGAGGCTTAAGATCATTATCAATGCCTTCAGTGGCAGCAGCAGCTAATAATGAAAAAGTTAAATATGGATTTTGTGTTAGATCTGATGCTCTATTTTCAATGCAATACCTATTTTGAGGAAGTCTAATCATTGCTGATCTATTATTACTTCCATAGGTCATATGTGTGGGAGCCCAAGTATGTCGTCCACCATCGAGTCCCTCAACTGTTGGAACAAAGCCATTATACGAGTTTACCGTAGGACATGCTAAAGCGGTTATAGCTGCGCCATGCTTTAATATTCCTGCTACTGCATTATATGCCTTGGAAGAAAAACCATTTTTATCTTTATAAATATTATTATTTTTCTTTTTAATTGAGGCTACACTATGATTAATGTGCGCTCCAGATCTCCAATCGCTTATTGTGGTTTTAGGCATAAAAGAGACAAAATAGCCATATTTCTTGGCAATTTCTTTCAAGAGCACTCTTAAAAAAACAAACCTATCAGCCATACCTAAAATATCAGTATAACCAAAATCTAATTCGTATTGTCCATAAGCTCCTTCAGCAACAACATCATGCAAATCCCACTTTAAATCATTATTAAGAATATCTATGATTTCTTTTAAAAAATGCATTCCATCAATTGAATATTCAGCATCGTATCCAAATGCTTGTCTTCTTAAAGGTATTGGGTCTCTATCAATTGCCTTAACAGGTTTATCTCCCTCCCATTTCATTAAAAAAAATTCTGGCTCAATACCTACAAAGAATTTTAAATCAGACTTAGCAGATTTTTGAATTTGTTTTTTTAAGGTTAATCTAGGACAAACATCGTAAGGTCTATCATTCCAATAAAGATCAGCAAAAACCCAAGCACAGGTTTTATCCCAAGGACAGATCACTAAACTATCTAAATCAGGAACAGGAATTTGATCATTATCAGCTGGGGTTAATTCGGGAACAAAAGAGACTGAGTGAACAGCAAACTGAGGACCTTTACCAGCACATAAATCTTCAAAATCTGATATTGGCATTGGTTTAGTTTTAGGACTACCTAAAAAATCTATCCAATTAGAATAGATATATTTAACACCCTTAGCTTCTAAATCTTTTTTAATTTTTTTAACTCTTTTAGGATCAGGTAGTGCGTCTTTAATATGTCCTTGAAATGTTCCCACTTAATTCTCCAATATTTTTATTAATAGCTTTTTGATTATATTTTCATAAAATAAAAATACTATAAGAATATGAATATCAGTTATTTAAAAAATTCTTGGATCCGTTTTTACAAAAGAGGATTTATGACAGGTCTTTTGATCATGTCTTTTATATTGGTTGTTGATCAATTTTTAGCAAATCCTTTATTTTTTAGTAAAATAACAAGCTTTGATATTTTTTTATTTATTCTTTCAACAATATTTTTTGGTTCAGTGTTTTGTGGGTTACTATCATTAGTGTTTTTATTGGTAGTTGTTATTGCAACAAAAGACAACAATAGTTAATTTGTATTCAGCCAAGCTCGAAATTCTTTTTTTCTCACGTACATATCATTTTCTTCTAGTAAATAAAGTTTTTTAATAATTTTATTAAATTCATCATTGCTCATTATTTCCAAATAATTTTTTTTCCAATGAGTCATTAATTTACTTATGAAAATATAAGGTAGTTCGGGATGATATTGAGTACAAAATATATTCATAGACTTATGGCTAATGGATTGTATCGAAATCTCATTTTGAGTAATAATCTCAAAATCTGAATTTATATTTTCTAAATGATCATAATGATGGCCAGGTGCCGTAAATAAATCCTCTTTATCATCATAAATATGATGATTTTTAATAATTTTTATATTATCTGAAAAACCAAACTCTGGTTTTTTAGCTTTAACAATCTTATCACCGTAACATGTGGCAATAACTTGAAGCCCCCAACAACTACCCCATAAAGGCTTATTCAAAGATAAAATTCTTTCACAAACATATAGTTGATTTCTATTATGAATATTTGGTAAGTATATATTTCCAAGACCACCTGTCCAAATAAAGACATCATAATTTTGATAAGGAAATAACTTTAAATTTTCTTTATAGGTTTTTAAAATATCTATTGAGGCTCTTTGGTCTTCTTTAAGGATTATTTCATTAAAGAATGTGTATTGATAAGGACATCCAGCGTTATCATGTTCTCGGTCATGAGATTCATCCATGCCACTTACGATTAGATATTTCAAATCTTATTTAGTATTTTTAGTAAATTTTTTAAGGATAAAATCGTTATCTTTTTTTGCAATTTTTTTTAAAATAAAATACATAAACACAATCCATAATAATCCAGCGATAATTCTATTCTCTAAAACAAAACTAACTGCACTTTGGAAGAGATAATTTGTTGTGTTGTAATCCATAAATGTTTGCTGACGGGGTAGTACCCCGTCAGCTATATTAATTTATTTGGTGTTCTTCGCTGTATCTGACTCGTGACGTGCTGCTAAAGCTGTAACAAGCACAAGCAAGGCAATACATAGAAGTGTCCAGAAAATTAAAGTACCTTCGCTGTTAGCAGATGTAAAATAAGCATCCACACCTTCCCAGCTATTTTCAGGTCCTGGCCATGAATTCATGTTTAAGTTCCTTTCTTATACTATTGAGCTGTCGCTCTAAGTCCTAATTCAGCACTGTCAATTCCAGCTTGTTGAACTGCATCTGGTACGCGCAACCAACCCATCATCTTCATGACGAATGATATACCATAACCAGGTACAAAGCCCACTAAGAACATGACAATACAACCAACGATTTGTCCACCTAAGCTTGTAGGCGGAATATCACCTGCAGCTGGGTAGCCAGAAGCAAATAATCCCATTGCGATGACACCCCAAATACCGGCAACACCGTGAACAGAGATAGCTCCTACTGGATCATCAATTTTGAAGACGCTATGTAACCAATTATTCGCAGGAATAATAATTACACCGCCAACAAAACCGAGAACAAAAGCTAATCCTGGATACCAAACATCAAGACCTGAGGCACATGAGAATATACCTGCAAGACCACCTGACATCATCCAGAATGGATTACCTTTACTCATCCAGAAAGCGCCAATCATACCACCGGCAAGTCCCATTAAAGTGTTAAATGCAAAAGATGACAATGTTGCTGGGGCACCATAAATGTTTATCCATCCACCATAGTCAGCACCTGCCCAAATTAAACAACCACCAAGGAAACCGAAGAAACCAACGATAATCATTAGTAAGCCAATAAATGAGAATCTTAAGTCGTGACCCTCAATCTCATTAGCTGATCCATCAGCATTATATTTGCCAACTCTAGGGCCAAGATTTAGAACAACACCGAATGCAAACCAACCAGCAATCATGTGTACTACACCCGCTGCTCCAACATCGTGATATCCGAAACCAGTTACTAACCATCCATCTGGATGCCAGCCCCATGCAGCTCCTAATATCCAAGCTACAGAGCCCAGAATAACTGCTAAAAATACGAATGCACTTATTCTAATTCTTTCAAGAACAGCCCCTGAAAAAACAGATGCAGTGGTACAAGCAAATAAAGTAAAGGCTGCCCAGAAAACACCAGTTGCCTGGTCACTAAGCATAGGTCCCATAGAAACGTTCCATGGAGTTCCATAACCTTCTAAGTCAATAGGTGAAAAACCACCTGGGAATGCTAAATAAATGTACCAACCAAATAACCAAAAAGTTGGTATCATAAAAGCAAACGCTAAAAGGTTTTTAACGGCAGAAGAAACAGCATTTTTGTACCTTGATGCTCCTACTTCATACATTAAGAAACCTACGTGAATTGCAATCATTAACGCAGTACACCACCAGTAGTATGCTTCCATAGCTACGTTGGCTTGCGTCGTCACAAACACTTCAAGTTCTTCAAGTGTCATAATAATGACCTCCTTACATTTTTATTTTTATAAAAATAAAAAGATTAAGAATCGCTCTTAATCCTCTTAAACCATTTTACTTTTTTATGATGAGAATATAAGATATTAAAACAATAAAAATAGAGAAAAATACCAATAAAATCAGTATTTTTTCGTTGATTAAATGAAATAATTGTTAATAAAATTATAAGAATAGGAGATTAAATATATGGCAACCAACCTTCACCAATTTGCAAAAAAAAATGGTGTTAAATACTTTTTTGTAAGCTTTGTTGATCTATTTGGGGTACTGAGATCAAAACTAGTTCCCGCTACGGCAATTGATGAAATACAATCTGAAGGAGCTGGTTTTGCGGGTTTTGCAACATGGCTTGATATGTCTCCCGCTGACTCTGATATGTTTGGTATCCCTGATGGAGACAGTGTCATTCAATTACCTTGGAACAAAGAAATCGCATGGGTAGCTTCAGATTTATATATGGATGACAAACCTGTAGAAGCATCTCCTAGAATAGCCTTAAAAAGACAAATTGAAAAAGCTTCAAAAAAAGGGCTTTATATGAAGTCCGGAGTAGAATGTGAATTTTTCCTTGTAAATGAAGATGGAACAGCTTTATCTGATGACAGAGATACACAATCAAAACCTTGTTATGACTCCTCAGCTTTAATGAGAAGGTATGATGTAATTACAGAAATTTGTGACTCCATGATTTCATTAGGATGGGCTCCTTATCAAAATGATCACGAGGATGCTAATGGTCAATTTGAAATGAATTGGGATTTTTCTGATTGTTTAGTAACAGCCGATAGACATGCTTTTTTTAAGTTTATGGTAAAATCAATTGCTGAAAAACACTCCTTACGTGCAACTTTTATGCCAAAGCCCTTCACCAACCTAACAGGAAATGGATGTCATTGTCATGTATCTGTTTGGGATAAAAATGGAAAAAAGAATATGTTTTTAGATAAAAAAGATGAACTTGGTTTATCTAAAACTGGTTATAATTTCTTAGGTGGGATTATAGAAAGCGCTGATAAGATGGCAGCGATTTTTAATCCAACAATTAATTCATATAAAAGAATTAATGGAAGTGTAACAACATCAGGTGCAACATGGGCGCCTAGTTCAATTACCTGGGCAGGGAACAATAGAACACATATGGTAAGAGTACCTGGTGCAGGAAGATTTGAATTAAGACTAATGGATGGAGCTACTAACCCCTACCTTCTTCAAGCTGCAATTATCCTTTTAGGTATGGATGGTGTGTCAAATAAAAGAGATCCTGGTAAAAGGCTTGATATTAATATGTACACAGAAGGTCATAAAGCAGGAAAAGTTAAAAAACTTCCTCTTAATTTATTAGATGCCATTAGAGACTTTGATAAGTCAAAAATTATCAGAGAGGGTTTTGGTGATGAGTTAGTGGATAGTTATGTCAAACTCAAGAACCAAGATTGGAATACCTTCAATAAACATCTTTCCTCGTGGGAAAGAGAAACTACATTAGACTGTTAAACCTTGGATTTATCACCTGAAATATTAAGAGAAAAATTTTTTGATTGGCAATGCCAGTCAAGAATGGATGCTTTTCGTACCAAAGGAGGTAGGCCTAATAATTCTATGACACCTCATCTTTTAGACGACAAGGGTGAAGAGTACAGTCGTATTATTGTTACTCTTGTAGAAAATGATCCTGTAGAAACTACAAAAATGTTTGAATATAATTTTAAGCGTACCTACGATCCTGCTGAGAGATATGATAAAATTAATAAATTTTTATCTTCTGAATTTTTCATTGATAGGCATAAGTTTAGCGATGCTCTCTTTGCAACATTTCCTGTTAAAAATAAATTTATCGATAAAATCTGCAAAAAAGGAAAATGCATATTAGACTTTATACATCTATCAACTAATTACAGACTTGAATGCAGTCCATTTCGATTAGACAAAGATGAGCCCGCTTGGGAGAATGTTTTTTGGCATAACTTTAATTTCAATCCAGGTTTAAATAAAGAAATCGATGTTATTAAATTTATACCTAACTGGAAAAAATCAAAACTAATTAGGATTTTAGAATAAAAAAAAGGCGATTTAAAAAAACCGCCTTTTTTTATTTTATAAAAATTTATTTACTCTTTGAGTTTAAAGTTATCGCCCTTGACATAAGTTTTCTTCAAAGCGACTAATGGGTGATTAGAAGACATTTGAAACTTAATTAAAAGTTCTCTTGCCAACATGTCTCTCTCTTGCTGTCCCTTAGGAAGTTTCATTTTAGCAGGAACGGTGATCCAACCATTAGCATTTCTATCGAATACTGCTGGTTTATCAGCCTCATAACCCATGTGAACATCCTCAAGCCAATTAAGATCATCCCAACCCATAGTCTCAATATATGTTTTCAGGAAAGGAGTTAATTTTTTATAGTCAGGTATTAAATTAACATCATATCTGTAACCAATGTGTTGACCAATGGACTTTTCTCTATCTGATTTGATATCTTTATCTTTGAGCTTAGCTCCACCAACTGCTTTGTAGCCACCACCTTTAACATTAAGAGAAAATGACTTAGTCGCCTTTTTAGTTTTTTTTGTCGTTTTTTTTGCTTTCGGCATTATTTTCTCCTTTATATTGAATGGTAATTCTTTACACCAACGGTCATGTCTGTTCCAGCTAAAGGAACTTTAGCCATGGCTGATGCTTCCATTGTTAATGCAGCTAAATCTTCTGGCTCTAAAGAGTGAAGGTTTGTTTTACCACAAGCTCTTGCCATTAGCTGAGCCTCAAGAGTCATTGTGTTAAGCATATTATAAACTCTTTCAGCTGCTTCAGTTGGGTCTAATCTACTTCTAAGAACAGGGTCTTGAGTAGCAACACCAACTGGACATCTACCAGTATGACAGTGGTAACAGTAACCAGCCTCAACTCCCATTTCTTTTTCAAAGTCTGCTTCAGGAATATCTTTATTACAATTTAATGCAATAAGTCCCGCTGTACCAATAGCAATTGCGTCAGCACCAAGTGCCAGAGCTTTAGCCATATCTACACCGTCTCTTATTCCACCAGCATAAACTAAAGTGATATCGCCAGATTTTCCAACATCATCAAGTGCCCTTCTAGCCTCTCTAACTGCTCCAATACCAGGAATACCAGTATTAGCGGCTGCAACGTGAGGCCCTGCACCAGTTGAACCTTCCATTGAGTCTAGGAAAATTGAGTCAGGATCACATTTTGCTGCCATTCTAACATCATCATAAACTCTTGAAGCACCAAGTTTTAATTGTATTGGAACTTGATTGTCAGTTAACTCTCTCAATTCAGCAACTTTTAAAGCCAAATCGTCTGGACCCATCCAATCAGGATGTCTTGCAGGCGATCTTTGATCAATTCCTGCAGGTAAAGATCTCATCTCAGCTACCTGATCAGTAACTTTTTGACCCATAAGGTGTCCACCCATGCCAACTTTTTGTCCTTGACCGATAAATACCTCAATCGCATCAGCTAATTGTGCGTGGTGAGGATTAAAGCCATATCGTGATTGAATACACTGATAATACCATTTGTTAGAATATCTTCTCTCATCAGGTATCATACCACCTTCACCAGAACAGGTTGCACTTCCGGCCATCGTTGCTCCTCTAGCAAGAGCAGTTTTAGCTTCATAAGAAAGAGCACCAAAGCTCATACTTGTTATGTAAACAGGTATATCTAACTTAATTGGGTTTTTAGCCCTTGGTCCAATGACTGTTTCAGTTAAACATTTCTCACGATAACCCTCAATAACAAAACGAGTGAGTGTTCCAGGGAGAAATGTTAAATCATCCCAATGAGGAATTTTTTTCATGAGGGCCATACCCCTCATTCTGTATCTTCCTAACTGCGCCTTAATATGGATATCATCCATGACGTCAGGAGTGAAGATTGCGTTTTTACCTAAAAGCGTTGTATTTCTTTTTGCCATAATATCTCCTAACCTAATATTCCTTTTCTTTCACTTGGTTCTAGATTGTCATAGTTCCAAAGTTTTTTTCCGGATACAAATTTCTTGAATTTGCTAACTGGTGTTTTTGAGCTAATTTCTGCGTTATTAAGTTTTTGTTCGAGCCATCTAATTTCATACTCGTTCATTTCACCTTCTACACAGTCACTACCTAATGACTTAACATCACCGCCAACAAATATCATTCCATCATACATTGAGTCACCCATGTTTGCGCTAACATCTCCACAAACAATAATTCTTCCTCTTTGCATCATAAAACCAGTAAAGGCTCCGGCGTTACCACCAATTAAGATAGTTCCACCTTTCATATCAATACCAGTTCTAGCACCAGCATTACCTTTAACTATTAAGTCCCCACCTCGAAGCGCTGCTCCAAAACATGAGCCAGCATTATTTTCAACAAGAACTTTTCCAGCCATCATATTTTCTGCACAAGACCATCCAACTCTTCCTTTAATTCTGACTGTTGGTCCATCAATACAACCAACACCAAAATAACCAAGGCTACCTTCAAAAATCACATTTAATTTATTTAAGATACCCACACCAAGTGAGTGTTTCGCACCAGGGTTTTTAATAACAACAGTGCCGTAGCCCTTGTTCATCGCATCTCTTATTTTTTGATTAAGCTCTCTTGCTTCTAAGTCGGTGCAATCAATTGATGTTCTCTTGTTAAAATCGACATCAACATTTCCGTAATAAGTATAATTTTCTTCTTCTGTTGCGCTAAAGTATAATTTTTGCGTTCTTCCCGTTAAGTTCTCATCAGAAAAAGCTGTATTTTCTCTTTTAGCTATACCTGCCATACTTTTACCTCCGCTTCATATGGGTCATAAGTTTTAATTTCATGAGGGAAGATATTTCTAATAGCTACCTCCTCAGACGCACAAGCAACGATATCTTTGCTCTCATAAATAACCATTGGTTTTGCAGCCATGTAATCTTTAGCCATACCCAACTGGTCTTTAGTAGCTACGACGTAAGTGAAAACTCCATCTAGCTCATCTAAGCTATCATGCATTGCTTTTTCCAATTCAATTCCATTAGCCATTTTATCAGCAATATAAACTGCGATAATTTCTGAGTCACAATTGGAATTAAATCTATAACCTTTTCTCTCCAAAACTCTTCTGTTACCCCAATAGTTAGTTAACTGTCCATTATGAACAACTGAAACATCTTCAAATGGGAACGCCCAATATGGATGTGCTGATTTAATATCAACATCTGACTCTGTGGCCATGCGAGTATGACCAATTCCATGGGTTCCCATGAACTTACCTAAGCCATATTGATCAGCAACAGTAGTAGCGTCTCCAAGATCTTTGATTAACTCTAAGCCTTTGCCTATTGATAAGATTTCAGCTTTCTCAACAGTTTCAACTTCAGTGGCTAAATCTGTAAGGTCGCCCTTAAAATCAAATTCATATCTAAAAGCATATGGTGTGCTGGAGCTTTGTTTGGTTATTTTAGCGCCATGTTTTTTCATGATTGCATCTACTTGACTTTTTCTGTCTTTCAATTGCTCAGGTGAATCAACAACAGCATTTACCTTTTCAGCTTCATTCTCAGAAATTTTAAATCTCATAACGAAGCCTTTTTTCTTAGGTGTACCATACATAGCATAACCAGTTGAATCCGGTCCCCTATGCTTTAAACCCTGTAACATAAGACGCATTTGTTCGCCGACATTCACAGTTTTCTTTCTATTTATTACTCCAGCTATTCCACACATACTTTTCTCCTTATTTTATTTTATGGTAAGCAATCCAAATATTTATCAAGATCCCACTGAGTTGGAGTTGCTAGGAATTCTTCCCACTCATCTCTTTTGTACTCAGTGAATACTCTTAACATGTCGCCTGGAAGTGCGCCTTGAATAAGTTCATCTTTGTCTAACTTATCAAGAGCTTCACCCAAGGTCATAGGTAATTTTTCTTTACCAGCATTGGCTTCATACATATTTGCCTGTTCTGGTTTACCTGGGTCCATTTTTTCTTCAATTCCATGACCAAATGCAGCTAATAAACCTGAACCCATAAGGTAAGGATTATGAGCAGAGTCAACGGAACGATATTCAAATCTGCCAGGAGCTGATACACGAAGACCACAAGTTCTATTTTGATATCCCCAATCTGCATATACTGGAGCCCAAAAACCTGCATCCCATAGTCTTCTATATGAATTAACTGTTGAGGAACCCAAAGCAGTAAGAGCAGGTAAATGTTCCATCACACCGCCGATAGCCCAAAGCCCGATTTGACCCGGTATTTTTCTATCATCTGTATCAGGCATGAATACGTTATCACCACCTCTTCTATGGTGATAAACCTGTTCCATTCCTGGTAAGGCTTTTTTATCATTACCACATGGAATAAGTTGATCCTCTCCCTCTCTCCATAATGAAATGTTAGTATGACAACCTGAAGCTGATACGCCAACAAATGGCTTAGACAAGAAACAAGCTATTAAATTAAATTCTCTTGCTACTTGAGCGCAGATTTGTCTGTAAGTAGATAATCTATCTGCATTTCTTAAGACATCGTCAAAGTTAAAGTTTAATTCTAATTGACCTGGTGCATCTTCATGATCGCCCTGAATAATATCAAGACCCATAAATCTAGAGTACTCGATTACCTTCATGTATACAGGTCTTAGAGATTCAAATTGATCGATGTGGTAACAGTAAGGCTTAGAGAAGCCAGAACCCGTTGGAGTTCCATCTTCATTTTTTGTAAGCCACATCATTTCTGGTTCTGTTCCAGCTCTAAGCTCTAGGCCATGTTTTTCCTTAAATTCTTTATGAGCTCTTTTTAAATTTCCACGACAATCAGAAGTTAAAAATCCACCTGGGTCATTTTCTTCTTCTCTATTTCTAAAACAAGTACAGAAAACTCTTGCAATTCTTTTATCCCATGGAAGTTGAACAAATGTTTCAGGATCAGGAATACCAACTAACTCATGGGCCTCAGGTCCATAACCAATGTAATCACCATTCCTGTTCGTAAATAAATTTGCTGTTGATCCATAGACCAATTGGAAGCCTTTTTGAGCAACAGTCTCCCAGTGATCAGCTGGATAACCCTTACCTACAATTCTTCCAGTAACAGAAATAAATTGAAAATAGATATATTCAATACCTAACTCATCAATTTTACTTCTTACCTTTTTAACGTTTTCATTTCTTTCTTTATCTGCAACGTACGTTTCTAATGCTGTCATTTTATTCCTCCTTTTACATCAACTCCAAGGGAACGGACTATTAGAGACCGGATGTAATTTCCCTTCTGCATATCGAGAAAATCTGAAAGGTTCTAGAATTTCAGACTTACTCCCTAGTACTTCGTCAGACACCAAATCGCCAACACCGGCCATTTTGTATCCATGATTAGCGTCTGCTATAATATAGACATTTTCCCTGTATTGGTCGAATACTGGGAATCGATCAGGTGTCACACAGCCAATACCGCCAGCTTTTTGCTTTTTGTATTTGGCATGACATCCATTAAACTGTTTTTGACAAAAAGCCATTGCAGATGTGAATTTATCCTCAAATGCTGCTCGAGGCTGAAACTCATCTGACTTATGACCATATGGATCAATGTTAACTTCATTAGAAGGTTTTATTACATCATATGGAGAAGAACCACCTTGAATACCATTTCTATAAACATCTGGTTTATAATAAAAACCCCACATCTCGTTTTCATGAATAACTTCTCCAGTTTTATTTGAAACAAGAGTTGATTCAGTGTCAACATGAATAACTGGGTATTCATTTCCTTGTGCTGTTCGATAACTATGAGGATCTACTTCAAGTTCTCCTTCTTCAAGAGCCATGTAAGACCACATAGGAATATCATCAGTAAATGAACCATCTGGTTGTTTAATCTTTACTGAGTTAGGTAGCTCTAAAATCTCCCAAAATTTTCTAACCCAAGGACCTGCAGCAACGACAAGTTGAGTGCATTCAACTTTTCCATGATTAGTTTCAACAGCAGTTACAGCTCCGCTACCATTAGAAGAGATTAAATTTGTCACTTCAACACCTTCTAAAATTTTTGCTCCAGCTGACTCTGCTAGTTTCTTAAAACCTAGGTTAGCGCCTAGGTTAGCGCCATAGCCAGAATTTTTTTCATGAAGAACAGAAGTTATGCCTTGAGCCTGCCAATCAGGAAGCATCTCTTTCATGTACTTATCACAGTCAGCAGCACCTTCAATAAAAGTTGAGTCATAACCAATTTCTTTTTGTTGATGGTAAACCTCTGACATTCCCTCATGCATTAATTGAGAATTAATTTGCATATAGCCAACTTTTCTAAAAGTTAAAGCTTCTGCATTTTCATTCCATACATTAACTGAATGAGCCATTAATCTTCTCATTGCAGGTTGATAATAATTATTTCTTACAATACCGCAGGCAACGCTGGTTGCACCTTCACCTACTTTTGTTTTTTCAAGAACAACAACAGAATTTTCTTTTAATTGACCTTTACTGGATAATTTTTTACATAAATGCCAAGCTGTGCTTAGGCCATGAATACCTCCTCCTATAATTAAGTATTCACAATTAGATGGTAAGCTCATTATATTAACCTCCGGTTTAGTGATGTCATTTTGATCTTGCTTTAGAGAAAAAACACTTAGTGTTTCAAATTATGGAACAAAATTTTTGTAAAAAAGCCTTAATTATCAACAATTAACTTGGAAATCTTTATTGACGCACTTTGAAGTAAGGTTACATAATCTATCATAATCTTCGGATTCATCATATTCCTACTTCCAGATAGAGAGATTCCTGCAAAAGATCTTTTTTCATGATCTAAAATAGCCACACCAATGCCATAAACATTATCGAATGCCTCCCCATGATTTAAAGCGTATCCTTGGGATCTGATTTTTGACAATTCTTTTTTAAGGTCTTGAGTATTAACTATAGTATTATTTGTATGGGGGTAAAAATTATAACTCTTATATATAGAGGAAATTTCATTTTCCGGCCTATAAGCCAGCATTACTTTTCCGAGAGCACAGCAGTGAGCATCTAATCTCATTCTAAATGTTCGATGAGTAACATCGCTATTATTGCTAGATATTTTATCAGAATGTACAACTTGAGAGCCTTCTAACATCGCCAAATATGTGATTAAATTTGTTTGATTTGAAATTTCTTCAAGAATTTCTTTTGAGGTTTCTGATATTGATTGCAAATAATCTGAAGTTTCTCCAAATTGAAAGGCTTTATGGCCAACAATATAAGTATTTGTTTTTGGATTTTTATGTATGTAGCCAAGTTGACATAAAACTGAAAGTAATCGAAAAGTGGTTGTACGAGAAATAACGGCTTTTCTTGATATATTAGCAGCTTTTAGAGGAAAAATTGATTTAGAAAGAATTTCTAAAATCTTAAAAGACTTTTCTAAAGATTTATTAATATATTTTAAGTCGTCTTTCATTTTGTTCCATAATGTGGAAAAAGATCATACACTTTTTTTTAAAAAAAATGCTAAAAAAATTTATTTTCTATCTCTTCTTTTTTTCGATAATAAATTCCTAAAACAGGAAGAAGAAAAGAAATAATTTTCTTAAAATAATTTTTTTTACTATTTATTTTTGTAATAATTATCGGCGAATTAGTTTTTTTAGTGATAAGAGATATAGACTTATACCCAAGGTATGGCATTAACGCTACTCCACTCCCATTACATCCAAAAACATAAAGCTTATTTTTTTCATTTTTTACGTGAGGTAGAGTATTAAATGTAACGCCCACTTTACCTCCCCAAATGTAATTTATTTTGAAGTTATTTAATGATGGAAGTATGCGTGAGATATTTTTATAAAAAAAACTCTCTACAAATCTGCTGCTCTCTTTTTGGTAGGCCCACACAGGAAAAGCCCCAAATAAAAGCCTTTTATGGTCTGGAGTTGGTCTGAAATAAAATAAATCATTTTTAGTATCAGAGTACATTCTAAGTTTTGGCATAACTTTACTAATAGCCTCAGTACCAATTTCATTGGTAACCGCAATATATGAGGGGACACCAATGATATTATAATTTTCTTTTCCTATTTCCTTTTCACTATAACCATTTGTGGCGAATAGGAGGAATTTAGTCTTAACAATTCCCTCAGTGGTATTTACTATGTGATAATTTTCTATTTTTTTGTGTGATAGTAATTTACAGGGAGAAAAAATATCTAATTTACAGTTTAAGGCTTTATCTAATAAAAATTTATAAAATAAACTCGGATGAATACTTGCTGCATCATGAACTAGCATACCTCCTTTGTAGTAATCATTTGAAATTTCATGATCTATGTTCTTTAAAAAATCTAATTTAAGATTTGTTAATCTGTTTAATAAATCTATTTTTTTCCTAAGAGCTTCTAATTTTTTTTTACTATGAGCTAAAACTAGTCTACCTGTCTTTTGAAATTTTACCTCTGAGTGATAGCCATTAACGCGATCCTCTAAAAATCTATAGGAGTCGATTGACTCTTTAATAAAATCAACAGCCATTTGATCACCATATTCTTTGAATAGATCAACTTTCTTTCCAAAATTTAAACCTCCTGATACCATTCCAGCACTTCGAGTACTAGCTCCTTCCCCTAATGCATTTTGATCGATTAATAAAGTTTTAAGATTTTTAGATACTGACTCTTGAGCTGCACATATTCCAGTATATCCTGCACCAATAATTACAAGATCATAAGTTTGATTATTAATTGAACAATTTTGGAAATGGTATGGTTTATAATCTTCCCACCAATAAGGGTAAAATTTCAAATTTAAATTTTAGTACCAGGTATCCAACTAGTACCAGCTAGAGGAACTCTTGCCATTGCAGCTGCTTCAACAGTTATTGCACATAAATCCTCAGGCTCTAAGTTGTGTAAATCGTTTTTTCCGCAAGCTCTTGCAATAGTTTGGGCCTCTAAAGTCATCACTTTGAGATAATTTGATAAGCGTTTTCCACCTTTAATTGGATCTAATCTTTTCATTAGCTCAGGGTCTTGAGTGTTTATTCCTGAAGGGTCTTTCCCCTCATGCCAATCGTCAAAAGCACCTGCAGTTGTACCTAATTTTTTATAATCTTTTTCCCATTTAGGATCATTGTCACCCAAAGCTATTAATGCCGAAGAGCCAATAGAAACAGCATCTGCACCTAAGGCCATGGCCTTAGCTACATCAGCTCCATTTCTTATTCCACCTGAAATAATTAATTGAACTTTTCTATGCATATCTAAATCCAACAAGGCATCTACTGCCGGCCTAATACAAGCTAAAGTAGGTTGACCAACATTCTCAATAAATACCTCTTGAGTAGCTGCGGTTCCACCTTGCATACCATCTAAGACAACTACGTCCGCTCCAGCCTTAACAGCTAAGGCGGTATCATAATATGGTCTAGCACCAGCTATCTTCACAAATATAGGAACTTTCCATCCAGTAATTTCTCTCAATTCTAAAATTTTTATTTCAAGATCATCGGGGCCAGTCCAATCTGGATGTCGACAGGCAGACCTTTGATCAATTCCTTTGGGTAAAGTTCTCATCTCAGCAACTCTATCGCTAATCTTTTGTCCCAGTAGCATTCCTCCACCGCCAGGTTTTGCTCCTTGACCTATAACAACTTCTATAGCATCAGCTTTCCTTAAATCTTCAGGGTTCATTCCATATCTAGATGGTAATAATTGATAAACTAAATGTTTTGATTGTCCTCTTTCTTCTGGAGTCATACCACCATCACCAGTTGTAGTTGAAGTACCAGCAATGCTCGCACCTCTTCCTAGAGCTTCTTTAGCAGGTCCTGACAATGCACCAAAACTCATTCCTGCTATAGTTATAGGAATGTCTAATTGGAGTGGGTTTTTGGCATATCTTGTTCCAAGTGTAACGTTTGTAGAACATTTCTCTCTATAACCTTCCAAAGGATATCTCGACATAGAAGCACCAAGAAAAAGTAAATCATCAAAATGAGGTAATCTTTTTTTTGATCCACCACCTCTAATATCATAAATGCCTGTCTCGGCTGCTCTTCTTATTTCAGAATTAGTGTAATCATCAAATGTCCATGACTTTCTTGGAACTGTTTTGTACTGATCACTCATTAGTATTCTGATACATTATCTATATTAAAATTATAGAGTTTTCTTGCTGATCCATACATTTTAAAATTATTAATATCTTTGTCATTTAATCCGGATTTATCGAGAAGAGATTTTAAAATTTTTTTATCCTTTTCTGTGATTTTTTTTTCCTCACAATCAGCTCCTAAAGATTTTACTTTGCCGCTAATAAAAATTTTAGCTTCATATATACTATCACCTAGCGCATCTCCAGCATCTCCACAAATAACCAAATTTCCTGATTGAGCCATAAAAGCTGACATATGACCAACAGAACCTTTAACAATTATATCTATGCCTTTCATTGATATTCCACATCGAGAACTTGTATCTCCATCAACAATTAGAGTTCCACCGTGGGCTGTAGCCCCTGCTGATTGGGAAGCATTGCCTTTTACATGGACAGTACCAGACATCATATTCTCTGCTACTCCTGTTCCAACATTTCCATTTATTGTTATTTGGGCATTCATATTCATTCCTGCACAATAATATCCTGCATGACCATCGACTGTGACTTCAATTTCATCTTTTAAGCCGGCACATATTGAATGATTGCCATCGGGATTATTTATCACAAACGAACGATTATTCGATTTTTTATCAATATTTTGAAGATGATCATTTACATCTCTAAGAGAGTCTTTTTTTAGATTGAATTTCATTATTTACCCCAGCTATACACTAGCCCCGGATCAGGTTCGAATATTTTTGCCTTATTAACATTTGGTAAATGAGCCATAGCTTGAAACTCTGAGGCAATTGCAACATAGTCTTTAGTCTCTGCAACTACTGCGGGCTTACAAGCTATTTCATCTCTTACTATTGCCATGCCACTCTTAGTTCCAGAGATAAATGTATAAAAGCCATCAAGATCTTTTAATCCATCTATTAACGTTTCTTTTAAAGATTTTTTATTAAGCAATCCACTAGAGATGTATCCTGCAGCTACTTCCGTATCATTTTGAGATCTTATCTCAATACCTCTTTTTTTAAGTGTTCTTCTTAGATTGTTATGATTAGACAGAGATCCATTATGCACTAAACATTCATCTTTACCGGTAGAGTAAGGATGAGATCCATCTGTGGTAATAGCGCTTTCAGTTGCCATTCTAGTATGACCAATTGCATGAGTACCAGAAAACTTTTCCAAGTTGAAATTTTTAACAACATCTTTTGGATTTCCTACTTGCTTAAATATCTCAATAGAATTTCCATATCCAACAAGACTTAAGTTTTTAAATTTCTTTATTATGTCCAAAACCTTAGCAGGTGCTAAAGTGGTCTCAATGATCAAATGATCAGCTATAACTTTTATTTTAGCATCTTTAATTTTTTTAATTATCTGACTTTTAATTTCCTTTGCGCTCGTTTCACTAAAGCAAACAGAGTATTTATATCTATTTTTTTTTTCAGGGGAATAAATGGCAAAACCAGCACTATCTGGTCCCCTAGTAGCCATATTATTCATCATTCCCGTGAGAAGTTTCCCAAGGTCTTTATTTAGTTTTTTATTTTTAAGATAAATTCCTACAATACCGCACATTTAGAGTTAAATTCCTTCATATCCATACTCTAAGGCAGAGTCGGTAATACTATGGTAGAAGGAACCACCAAAGCTTCTAAGTGAATAAATATTCAATGTTTTTGGTTCTAAGCTGATGAAATCAATCAAGATGTTTATTCCGTTATAAGTAGTATTTGCTGAGCTATTAACTGAGAATTGATCTTCATTGAAATTTACTGGCGATCCTTTTTTAAGAACATCTATTGCATTATCGCCTTGAATTTGAATTGCTGCTCTAGAGTGAGATAGATCTGTAATGCCAAAATCAATATCATTAAAAGAGGAAGTGATCTTTTCTTTTAATGGGTTCTCGGAGATAAAAGTCCAAGTATCGGGGCCTGTCCATAAAATCCTAATATCACTATTATGTGAAACTAAAGGATTAGACAAAGGAAGTGAAACATCATCAATTTTGATTTGACTAATATCAACTGAACTTTTCTTAAATTTTGCTACTTGAAAAATATTCAAATCTTTAATTTCTTTGATTTTTAAAAGATTATTTTTACCCTCATGGTCTCCAAATAATCCTTTATGGTGATCAAAGTGTAATGCAGAAACTTTTTCAATCATATCTATGACCTCACTCTTTCGCCCTTAGGATCAACGTAATGTGAAGAGACTACCTCAACTGGGATTGAAATATCTTTTAAAGGAGATACCGCAAACAAAGTTTTACCAATTTGTTTTTTTCCATCTTTCATTATAGCAATTGAAAAAGGATTATTGTATTCAACACTCCAACAAGATGATGATACATGCCCAAGTTTTGGGTTAGGGGTTGGCGCCTTATCATTCTCAACTATATGAGATCCCTCAGGAATTTTGCTTTTTTTATCAACTGGAACTAAGCCAACAATTGTTTGTCTATCTTCAGCTACGAAAGCCTCTTTGGATAAAGATCTTTTTCCAATAAAATCTTTTTTCTGACTTACCATGCCATTTAAACCCACGTCAAAAGGAATTGTTCTACCATCCAACTCTGGGCCCGCCACGTGTCCCATTTCTATTCTCAAGGTAGAAAGAGCTTCAGTTCCATATGGTTGAACACCAAAATCTGATCCTGCTTCCATAATTTTTTTCCATAAATGCAAACCATAATCTGACTCAACATTGACCTCATATGCCAGTTCACCAGAGAATGAAATTCTATAAATTCTTGCAGGAATATCACCTAACTTGGTATCAATTAGGCCCATAAATGGCAGACCCTCATTTGATAAATCAATTGATGGAAACATTTTAGTTAAAAGCTCTCGAGACTTTGGTCCAGCCACAGCAACGCCCGCGAACTGTTCAGTAGTTGATAAAACATTCACATCTAATTCTGGCCATACCACTTGGAGATAATACTCAAGATGGGATAAAACATTAGCAGCTTGTGCTGTAGTAGTAGTCATATGAAAATGATTTTCTGATATTCTGGAAGTGGTTCCATCATCCATGACCATTCCGTCTTCTCTCAACATCACACCGTATCTCGCCTTCCCAACAGGCAGCTTCAACCATGCATTAGTATAAATTCTGTTTAGAAACTCAGGAGCATCAGGACCCTTAATATCAATTTTTCCTAATGTAGTAACATCACAAATTCCAACATTTTTTCTTACATTTGCAGCTTCGCGATTAACAGCATCATTCATAGTTTCATTTCCTCTTGGATAATATCTTGGTCTAACCCATAGGCCGGCTGCTACAAACACTGCGTTATTTTCCTCGTGCCATTTATGAATAGGTGATTTACGTGTAGGAAGATAGTGATTGCCTACTTCCCTTCCAACAATAGTTCCAATAGTTACTGGAGTATAAGGGGGTCTGAAAGTTGTGTGTCCAACCTCAGGTACAATCTTTTTTTCTATTTTTGATACATATTGAAGACCGTTCAAATTACTTGTTTTACCTTGATCACCGGCCATACCGAGCGTTGTGTATCGTTTAACGTGTTCAATAGATCTAAAACCCTCTCGAAGAGCTAACTCTACATCTGATACAGCGACATCATTTTGAAAATCGATAAATCTTTTTGGTTTTTTACCATTTGGTAAAGGCATACACCAAAGTTTTTCATGACTCTCCTGAGAGGGCTCTTTTGACATAGGTGTATCTGTCTTAGAATTATTAGAAGTAAATTTATTAGATAGTTCAAAACCAACTTGAAAACCCTCAGCTAAAGATTGATCTAATGTGTATGATCCATTCGCTGCACCAACAGCTGTCTCTTTTTGTCTTTTTTGATCTGGTACATAAGCATCTATTTCTTCTTTGAATTTTAATTTGTTACCTGCCTGAGAGGAAAGATGAACTGTTGGGGTCCATCCACCTGACATACAAATACAATCACATTCTACTTCTTCATACGAGATGAAATTTTCCTTATCGCTATCAAGCTTACCAATAGTTGCAGATTTAATTTTAAGATGACCTTTGGTATTTGCAATACCAGAGTTAAATCTTATTTGAATACCTTGATTTTGAACTTCCTTCACTAGTTCTCCATCAGAATTATCACGAGTATCTAAAATAATTGGTGTAATATCATTTTTTAGAAATTCTAGTGCAGTTGAATACGCTGTATCATTGTTAGTAAAAATTATTGGTTTTTTACCTACAAGAGTTTCGTACACCTTCATATACTCTCTCGCTGCAGATGCTAATAAAATTCCAGGTCTGTCATTATTTCCAAAAGATATTGGTCTTTCTATTGAGCCAGTAGAAACTATAACTTCTCCTGCTCTTATATAATGAAGTCTTTGACGAGGTGTATACTGACTAGGCTTTTCAATATGATCACTTACTCTTTCAAACATAACAGTCATGTTATGATCATAGTAACCAAAAACTTGAGATCTATTTTTTACAACCACGTTTGGTAGATTTTTGAGCTGAGAAATAACATCACTTGCCCATTCTCTTCCAGACATGTTACCAATAGTGACATCATCGTTAAGAAGTGAGCCGCCAAAGTGAGCTTTATCTTCAGCTAATATAACCCTGGCTCCATTTTTTGCGGCTGCAAGGGCGCTAGCTAAACCTGAAGGACCAGAGCCTACAACTAAAACATCACAGTGCTCATAATTATGTTCATAACGATCAGGATCAGGGTTTAATGGTGCAATACCCATACCAGCAGCTTTTCTTATAACAGGCTCATAAATTTTATACCAAAAACTTTTTGGCCACATAAATGTTTTGTAATAAAAACCAGCAGGGAAAAAGCGGTTTAATAGATTATTTATTTCTCCAATATCAAATTTTACAGAAGGCCAACAATTTTGGCTATTAGCAACAAGACCTTCAACGAGCTCAACCTCTGTTGCCATAATGTTTGGTTCTGAACGATCACCCTCATGTAGTTGAACCATTGCATTAGGTTCCTCAACACCCACTCCTAAAAATCCTCGCGGTCTATGATATTTAAAACTTCTACCTACAAGATGAACACCGTTCGCTATGAGAGCTGATGCAAGAGTATCACCTTCATAGCCCTGGAAAGTCTGACCATTAAAAGTAAAGTTTAAAATTTTATTTTTATTAATTAAACCATTAGAGTTTGTTGTTCGAAATTGATTACTCATTGAAATCCTCATTCATTTTACAAGTTGCAAATATCTCATGGGTGGCAGTATCTCTTGAAGCTTTAAACCACTGTCTACATCCTGAGGTGTGGTGCCATAATTCTGTATGCTTACCTCTTGGATTATCCCTAAAGTAAACAAAGTCATCCCAATCTTTTGTATTTATTTCTTCACCAAGAGTGGGTCTTTTAATATTACCATCTCCACCATAAGAAAATTCATTTTGTGATCTCTTACCACAGTAAGGGCATCTAATTTCTAACATTTATTAACCGATCCAGGGTTTAGGACCGACGCCCTTTTCATCAATAATTTTTCCTGAATGAAATCTTTCTAAGTTAAAGTCTGCATTTAATTCATGGACTTCATTTTTAGCTATAGTATGTGCAAATACCCAACCAGAACATGGAGTAGCTTTGAAGCCACCGTAGCACCATCCGCAGTTAAGGTAAACTCCATCAATATGTGTTTTGTCAATGATGGGAGAACCATCCATGGACATATCCATAATACCTCCCCAGGTGCGAAGCATTTTTAATCTACTAAAGTTGGGAAAAACAGCCAATCCACCAGTTAATACATGTTGGATCATAGGCATATTTCCTCTTTGGGCATAACTGTTATATCCATCAAGATCTCCACCCATAACCATTTCGCCTTTATCAGATTGACTACAATAAAAGTGACCTGCACCAAATGTAACTACATGATCGAGTAAAGGCTTCACGGGCTCGGAAACACAAGCCTGTAAAACGTGTGCTTCTATTGGGAGTCTCATATTAAGCATATCTGCTAAAAGTGTTGTACTTCCTGCAACACATAAACCTACTTTTTTTGTTTTAATACTGCCTCTTGAAGTTTGAACACCAGAGACTTTTCCATCAGTCACATCAAATCCGGTAACTTCACAATTTTGAATTATATCAACTCCCATTGAGTCTGCTTGTCTAGCATAACCCCAAGCAACAGCATCGTGTCTAGCTGTTCCACCACGAGGTTGCATTAATCCACCATGAATAGGGAAACGACAAGTATCTGAAAAATCAGCAAATGGAATCATTTTTTTTAATTCATCTCTTCCTAAAAGAACAGCATCAATTCCATTAAGTCTCATTGAATTACCTCTTCTTGCGTAAGCATTCATTTGAGCATCAGAGTGTGCTAAGTTTATAATTCCTCTTGGAGAGTACATAACATTATAGTTTAATTCTTGACTGAGGGTCTCCCATTGCTTCATACCGAATTCATAAAAATGAGAGTTTGAGTCAAACATATAATTAGATCTTAAAATTGTGGTATTTCTTCCGACGTTTCCACCACCTATCCAACCTTTTTCTAAAATAGCTACATTGGTAATTCCATGTTCTTTAGCTAGGTAATACGCAGTAGCTAAACCGTGGCCACCACCACCAACAATAACAACATCATATTCTTTTTTTGGTTCAGGATCTTTCCAAGCTACTTCCCAATCTTTATGATTGCTGAGAGCATTTTTAACTAGACTGAATATTGAATATTTTTGCATGAATCAATTTACCTCTCAGAAAATATATATCTCAAAATTATCAGTGTAACAATACTGTTTCATAATATGAAACAACATTTACATACATAGTTATTTTGTTGCACCCCATAAATTGAATAAAAATCGATTTGAAATCAATAAATTTGTATCTATTATTAGGATTTTAGGAGGAATTTTATGACAAAAATAGCTTTAATTGGAACAGGTCCTTGTGGCTTATCTTTTTTAAGATCACTTCATCAAGCAGAAAAAAATGGTGAATCTATACCTGAAGTAGTTGCTTTTGAAAAGCAAGCCGATTGGGGCGGATTATGGAATTATAGTTGGAGAACTGGTTCAGACCAATATGGAGATCCAATACATAATAGCATGTACAGATATTTGTGGTCCAATGGCCCAAAGGAATGTTTAGAATTTGCTGACTATTCATTTGACGAACACTTCCAAAAACCCATTCCTTCCTTTCCTCCTCGTGAAGTTTTACAAAATTATATTCTTGGTAGAGCTGAAAAATCAGATGCTAGAAAATATGTAAAATTTAATACAACCGTAAGTGGTGTAGTTGATAATGGTAATGGTTTTGACATTACTTATACAAATAAAATTGACAACAAAGTAAGCACAGAAAGCTTTGATAAACTAATTGTTGCAACAGGCCACTTCTCTGTTCCATATATACCTGAATATGAGGGCATGAATAGTTTTCCTGGAAGAATTATGCATTCGCATGATTTCAGAGATGCTGAAGAGTTTAGAAATAAAAATGTTGTTGTACTTGGAAGTAGTTACTCAGCAGAAGATGTAGCTTTACAATGTTACAAATATGGAGCTAAGACAGTAACGATTGGATATAGAAATAATCCGATGGGATTTAATTGGCCCGAGGGCATGAAAGAAGTTCATTACATGGATAAAATTGATGGCAACAAAGCTATCTTTAAGGATGGTACTGTCCAAGAAATGGATGCTTTAATTCTTTGTACAGGATATTTACATCATTTTCCGTTTTTATCTGAAGATTTAAAACTTAAGACTCACAATAGGCTCTACCCACCTATGCTTTATAAAGGTGTTGTTTGGCAAAATAATCACAATCTATTCTATTTAGGAATGCAGGATCAATTTCATACTTTTAATATGTTTGATGCTCAAGCGTGGTATGTCAGAGATATTATTATGAATAAAATTAAAATTCCTAGTGAAGATGAAGTATCAAAAGACATTGATACTTGGGTAAAGAAAGAAGAAGCATTAGAAGATGCCTATCAGATGATTGATTTCCAAACAGATTACTGTGTAGATCTATGTTCAGCTGTTGATTATCCAAATATTGACTTCGAACTTATTAAAAAACACTTTTATGATTGGGAACATGATAAAGAAGCTAATATTCTTACATACAGAGATAAATCTTTTTCATCTCCTGTTACTGGTACAACCGGACCAGCTCATCATACCACATGGTTAGAAGCTATGGATGACTCTATGGCTACTTACTTAAATACAAAGTAAATTAAATTAATGAAAAATAATCATATCAATCTTTTGGGTTGGATCTTATTTATCATATCAGCAGTAGGATTTATTATTTCTAGCATTGGAAGCTTTTGGGCTATGTTTGGGAGTATTTTTTTCTTTGTAGCCTGCTTTGTTTTCTTAATTCCCTTTTTTAGAAAAGAAAAAGAATAGTATAATGTTTTATTCAGGTATTTGTTTTGGAACAAATGACCTGGATAAAGCTGGTGAATTTTATGATTTAGTATTCAAAACTATTAATGTTGTCAGATGTCAAACAACTGATAATGAAATTGGTTATGGATCCTCTATAGAGGAAGAGTGTTTTTGGGTTATCAAACCTTTTAATAAAGAACAAGCAACTAGAGGTAATGGATCTCAAATGATCATTACGGCCAATTCAAAAGATCAAGTTGATCTTTTTCATAAAACAGCTTTACAAGAAGGAGGCCAGTGTGATGGGCCACCTGGATTGAGAGATCATACTCCCAATTACTATGGGGCTTATATCAAAGACCTTGATGGAAACAAAATTCATATTTACAAAATACTTTAAGCTTAATTTATTTTAAGGAATTGTAGTAACTTTACCTCTAGGGATAAGTTTATCTTTATCGTAAAATGGCAATTCCACTACTTCGCAATCTATAAAACCATCATCTAAACTTTCTGCTCTTACTTTAAAATCAGTCCACTTACTTGAATAATTAAATCTTACATAACCAATATATTTTTTTAGGGTTGGGGACCAAGTTGATGCAGGAAGATATCCAATAACTTCATCATTTGATAAATAAACATTAGATTTATATTTAAAAGCTTTTTCAGAAATTATACCAAATAATCTCTTTCCTGATTTTTTACTTAGTTCCACTAATGCTTTTTTTCCAATAAAATCATCTTTTGTTAAATCAACTAGTTTGTCTAGTCCAGCTTCAAATGGATTCATAGAAGAGTCAAAATCAGTATTACTGTCTAATATACCTCCCTCTATTCTTCTCATTTCCATTGATAAAATTCCATCAAAATGAAGTCCCAAAGGCTCTCCTACTTCAAGAATTGTATTCCAAAGTTTTTTATAATTGGTATCTCTACCTAAGCTATAAATTTCATAACCAAGCTCTGCTGTCCAGCCTGTGCGCGAAATATAAACTTTTTGACCCGCTATATCAAAAAATCCAGAGTGGTAATATTTAAAATTTTCATCTAAGGATCCATTTGTAAGTTTTGATAATATTTCTTGTGATTTTGGTCCTTGTATTTGAATAGACCTTGATGAGGGATCTGAAATTTTTACATTATAATTTGATTTGTGAGCTTTAAGCCAAGTCTCCAGTGGCCCATCTGGCTGTACATACCAATACTTATTTTCTTCTAATCGAAAAAAGACTCCGTCTATGAAAATTCCACCATCTTCATAACATGCTATGGCATACCTTCCCCTTCCCACATACATTGTAGAAATTTTTCTGCTAAAAACTTTGTCTAAAAACTCTCCTGCTTGAGGGCCTTCAATTTGAATAGGTTTTTCTGGAGTATCGTACATGACAGCTTTTCTTCTCAGATTCCAATACATTTCCTCCGTATCATTACCTAGGGAAATTGGATAAAAACGTTCAGCATAAACGCCATATAAATTATCTTCCTTATGATAAAAATCAAAATATGGCCCTTTATCAAATCTTTTCATGCCAACTGGTAATGTTGTTGACTTACTAACGAAAGTGGCTTCTTTTCCCACAAACTCCTTTTTTTTATTCATTTAATTTATGCCCTAACCCTTGATTTAGTTGGATCGTAAAAAGGGAATGGGACCACTTTTGCTTTAATACGTTTTTGATGACCATCAAGTTTTCCAATTTCTACTTCTGTATCTAATTCACAATAATTAATATTCATTTTACAAAAAGCAATATTTTTATTAAGAACGGGTGATTTCATTCCACTGGTAATAATTCCAATTTGCTCTCGTCCATTATTTGATGGATGAACACAATCGCCATGACCGCAAACTTCATTGCCTTCAATTTCAAGCCCAACTAGTTTTCTTTGTGGATTGGCTTTTCTTTCAATTAAATTATCTTTTCCGATAAAGTCATCTTCTTTTGATTTTAAAGGAACCGTAAATCCAATTCCTGCTTCGAAAGGATCTGTTTGATCATCAAATTCATAATTAGCAAAAATTAGTCCAGCTTCAATTCTCACTAGATCAAGTGCATCAAGGCCCATCGGGGCTATATCAAACTCTTTACCAGCTTCCATTACTGCATCCCAAATTTCTGCAGCCTTGCTTGGATGACAAAAAATTTCATAACCTAATTCACCTGTGTAGCCTGTTCTCGATACCATGATCGGAGTTCCATCAAGAGTGTGAAGACGACCGACAGTAAATCTAAACCATTCTAAATCCTCTAAAGTAGTTTGATGAGGCGGAGTCCAAACAATCTTTTTTAAAATTTCTCTACTCTTAGGACCTTGGACAGAAACGTTATGGAGATTGTCTGTAGATGATTTAATCCAAACTTTTAAACCCATTTCTTTTGCTTTATTTCTTAACCACTCTCCACAATACTCATCACCACAAATCCATCTAAAATTATCATGAGTCATTTTAAAGACTGTGCCATCATCTAACATACCACCATGGTCATAACACATCGCGGTATAAACAACTTGTCCTATGGAGAGTTTTCTTATGTTTCGAGTACACGCTCTTTGAAGTAATTCTTCGGCATCTGGTCCTCTTACTTCAAATTTTCTAAGTGCTGATAAATCCATGATTATTGCTCTTTCACGACAAGCTTCATATTCTTGTAAGGCGCCATAATTATTAAAGTTAGAGGCGAGCCAATAACCTTTATACTCAACTATGTTTTCAGTTAATGCAGCTACCCTCGGGTGAAACCCAGTCTCTTTGGTTAATTTTGGTTCTGAATCTGCTTTCATTCTGTACGCTACTCCTTTACTAAAAGGCTTATTGGGCCTGTAAACTCTAACAAATATGTCTGTTGGATTCCATCCATTTGCAGCATCCACATCATCTGGGCAAGCTGAAGAAACACAAACAAGATTTTTTAAAGCTTTAAACATAATGTAATCACCAGGTCTGGACCAAGGTTCATCAAAAATTAGTGAATTGTTTGCATCTATAGCTGTATTGTAGAAAAGATTAATAGCATTCCAGCCTAATCTTTTTCTCATGGTAAATTTATTTAGAGCATAGTTGAAATTATCTGAGCAATTAGGATGACCAAAATAACCTAAATCATCATAAAATTTTGAAGTACACGCTGTACCAAAAGTATCATGTCTTCCCACTGTGTCTCTATAAACTTCAATCATTGGGTATTGGTTCTCATCATAATATTTAGAATGAAGCCCAGGCATGGGGAACGCCGACCCCATCAAATATCTGCTATTAGTTGTATCTATGCCAAGTTCTTGGCCGTTGTGAAGTTTATCGGCATCAAAAGCCATGAAATCAGAACACTGTCGTCCATAAATATCTATTACTTGAATAAAGTCACCCTCTTGAACTTCATAAGCCATCGCTGTGTATCTTTTAACAAATATCTCTTCAACAGGATCCATAAGAGGATCTGGTAATAAAAATTCACCTTCCTCTCTTTTTCTCAATCTTTGAACAATTACCCTTAATTCAGAAGCCGGTATATTTTCATGAGTAATTTCAAATTCACCTGGAGCTGAGATAATACAAATAGAGGAGTCATTTGATGAAAACTCTTCTATGCTATTTGCCTCAGCTTCTTTAGAAAAAACAAGAACCGATTGGTTTATTGAATTAACATCATGCCCTAACCTTTTTAATTTTGAGTAAGCAATTTGTGCTGACTCTTCATTACTTGTTAAAATTTTTTTTGTTAGCTCACCTTTGTGTTCACTTTTCAAACTTAGTGGTGACAAGCTACACTCACCTTTAGAATTAAATGTAACAAGCTCAGCTTGCTGTAGGCCTTCTAAATTAATAATTTTGAATTTATCACCTGGTTCTAATTTAAGAGTGACTGAACCACCAGCAGTTACTAAATAATTTTCTAAATCATCGCCTAACGCTGGTAATCCTGGTTCGTATGGCTTTGTTATTCTAGGTATGATCATGATTAATGTGACATTTTTGAAAATAAGTTTAATACCACTGCGCCTGTTACTATTAATGATATTCCAATAATTCCTGCTAAATCAACTACGTTCTTAAAAAATACTACGCCTAATAAAGTAATTAAAACTATACCTAGTCCTGCCCAAATTGCATAAACATATCCAATAGAGGCAAATTCATTCAAGCACTTTGATAAAAAATAAAAGCAAATTATATAAGAAATAGCCATACTAACTGTAGGGATGATTTGGGTATAGCCTTTTGATAATGTTAGAGAAATAGTTCCAACTACTTCAAATATTATTGCAAGAGACAAATAAAAAAATTTAAGCATTAATTTAAACCTAATGCTTTTTTTCTATCCTCTGCCCATTTCCTAACTATGACATCAACGGATATTGCAATCAGAGCTACAAATATTCCTAAAGTTATCGCCACACCCGGACCATCTTTTGGTCTGGATAATGCTCCAAAGATAAGTTGGCCTAAATCCTCAGT
>SGZV01000009.1 GCA_004321805.1 alpha proteobacterium HIMB59
GATCTTTTGAAAAAAAATTAGATAATCTCATAATCATTGACTAGTCTAGTAACGTGAAAGTTTGAAATGATGATTCTCTCAATTACTATTTTATTAATTTTACAGTTGTTAATTTATTTTTACCTAAAAAATAAACAATTTCATTCTTATATTGCTGTTCAAAAAATTCATGATGGAGATATTCCTCGCATAGGAGGTTTAATATTTTTTATTGGTTTTATATTTTTAATATTTTTTAATTTTAATCAGATTAATTTAATAATTCCCTTAATTTTAAGTAGTACAATAATTTTATTTTTTTCACTCTATGAGGATATTAAGCAATCTCTTTCACCATTAATTAGATTAATATTATTATTTTTAGGCTCTTCTATATTTATTATTTTTACCGAATTACCTGAGATTAATGTTCGATATTTAAATTTTGTTAATCAATATTCATTAATTTCTTTTTTGGTGTTTACTTTGAGTCTAATGCTACTCATGAATGGATTTAATTTTATTGATGGACTAAATGGTTTGAGCTCCTTTAACTTCTATTCAATATTATTTAGTACATATTACTTAGCGACTATTTTAGGTGATGTTTTTCTTGTTGATTTAATAATTATTTTTTTATTATCTTCTGTTTTGATTTTTATATTAAATTTTCCTTTAGGGAGGATTTTTATAGGTGATAGCGGTTCTTACTTATATGCTTTTTTTTCGGGAGCACTGGTAATTTATTTATTTAGTAGACATCCGAATCTTCCAACTCTTTTAGCATTAGTAATTTTGGCCTACCCAATTACTGAAATGTTATTTTCTATAATAAGAAAATCTATTAAAAGGAAATCACCTATGCAGCCAGATACCCTACACCTGCACCACTTAGTTTTTCTTCAGTTTTCAAAAACAAATATAACGGCTAATAATTTATCAAGTTTATTAATGTTGCCATTTAGCATATCGCCATTTATTCTTTGTTATCTATCAATTAACAACCCTCACATTAATGAAGAAGTTATATTCTTAATTTATTTTTTAACTTACTCATTTGTTTATTTATTATTGAGGAAAAAAAGGTTTAATTTTTAAATCTTTTTTTAAAAAAAATAACCAAAACTACAAGAAAAGCTATAGTACCAATTGGAATTAAATATTCAGGCTGAGCAATAAGAGAAAAGCTTATATCTGTTTGATTAACAAAAATTTCTTCTAAGCCCTGTCCAACACTACAAAAAATAAAAGACCATGGAGCAAGACCTATGAGCGTAGTATAAAAGAATTTTTTATTATCTGCTCCAAGTCCAGCCAAAATTAAATTTTGAGCAAAAAATGGAACTGCAGGAATAATACGTATTAGAAACATTAATTCGAGGTCGTTTCTTTTAAAATAATTTTCTATAAATGAGTATTTATTCAAAATATTTTTTTTAACAAAATCAGAGAAAAAATATTTAGCTATGACAAATATTCCAAAAGCCCCTAATGTTCCGCCTACTATAGCAATCAAACCTCCTACCCAAGTACCAAATAGAAAACCACTAGTCATTGATAGTAAAGATGCCATTGGAAAATTACATAAAATTAAAAATCCATACAATGTAATAAATATGGATATTGAAAAAATATAATTTAAAGAAATATAATTTTGTATATTTTCTAAATTAGAAAAAAGGGTATCTAGTTGAAAAAAATCTCTATTTAGAAAATATGTCGTCCATAAAGCTATAAATAAAATTAAGGTAATCCAAATAGCTTTTTTTTTTGATTTTTTCATTAGATTAAAAGCATTTCTAATGAAGGTAGAATTGAATTTAGTTGAAAACCTAACGACTGGATTGAACCATTAAGAATTAAAATACCTGTTAAAAATAAAATCGATCCTGTAAAAATTTGAAAATATCTCAAATATTTATTTAAATGAATTATCATTTTCACCAAATGTCCCATTAAAAACCCTACTAAAATAAATGGAACACCCAAGCCTAAAGAGTAAGCAGTAAGTAATACTGCGCCATTAACCGAATTATTTATAGCTATAGCAAGAACAGAACCCAGTATGGGGCCTATACAAGGACTCCAACCAAATGCAAAGGCAACACCTACGAGAAATGGGAAAAAGGAATTATTTTGAAATTTTTGAATTTCAAATTTTCTTTCAAGATTCAAAAAAGGTAATTTTAAAATACCAATAAAGAAAAGTCCCAAAATAATGATCAAAAGACCAGATAAAAAATTTAACTGTTTTTTATAATCAAAAAAAATACCACTAATCAAGTCTATTGATGCCCCCATGATTATAAAAACTAGAGAAAATCCTGTGATAAATAATAGAATTAATGGAAATAATTTTAATTTATTTAGATTTGAAGTACCTTGAATATCTGTAAAAGATTTACCTAATATATATGACATAAAGCCTGGAACAATTGGAAGAACGCAAGGAGATAAGAAACTAAAAATACCAGCTAAAAAGGCAATAGTTAAAGGAATATCTTGGGACATGAATTTTTATACTATAATACTTTGATTAAACAATTACAGATGTTTGATAGATCAATTCAACAACTAACTCAAAAACCTTTATCTTTTATAGGTAAATTTTTATTGAAAGTATTTAATCCCAATCAAATCACATTTATAGGGTTTTTTTTTGGAATTATGATGTGTTTTTTTATTTTTATACAAAGTTATTTTTTAGCTATTTTGTTTTTGCTTCTAAACAGATTTTGCGATGGACTAGATGGAGTCATGGCAAGGCAAACATCTCCTACTCCTCTTGGAGCCTATTTAGATATCATCTTTGATTTTGTAATTTATGCTGCTTTTATTTTAGTTTTCAGTTTACAAAATGAAGGTAATTTGCTCACTGGAGCATTCTTACTTTTTACTTATATATGTACAGGCACAACTTTTTTAACTCAGGCTATTATTCAACCACAATTAGATTTCTCCCAACAACAAGATGAGAATCAAAAAGATATACCTAAAAGTTTTATTTATGCCTCTGGTCTAATAGAGGGAAGTGAAACTATTTTATTTATGGTTTTATGCCTTCTTTTACCAAAAGCATTTCCAATGATAGGTTTTCTATTTGGAATTTTATGTCTGATAACAGCTATAGCAAGAGTGATAATATTTTATCAAAAGTATAAATTTAAATAAAAGCTAAATAGCCCTCCATTAATATCTTAGCTATTATCAAAGTAGAAAAAAAGAATATGAGTTTTAATGATATTCTCACTACTCTTCCAGGTTCAAAACCAGCGTAATATGCATTAAAAATATCAAAACCATTAAAAAAATTATTAATAATTAATTTTTTTGATTTGCGTAATAAAAATGCCAAGGGCTTACATATTAAGTGGTAACCTACAATAGAAAAAATTATGACAATAATTAAACTAATATTCATCATAAAAGACCAAATGACCAACGAAATAACCCAGTAGCCTAGAAAAGTCATTCGCTCTGCCTGGTCTGGCCTTCCAAACATTTGAAAATAATTCATTGACGAAATCCTTCTTCAGCTAATTCATTGGAAGAAATTGTTGATAATTGGTTTTTATCTTTAGATAGTTGTAGAATTTTTTTTAATTGATCTTTAATGCCAGTTAACTGTGCATCTGCCTGAGGATCATGATATTCCAGATCTTCTTTTATACTTGATCTCAGCGCTAAAATAATAACACCACCTGCATTAACACAATAATCTGGGCAATAATCAATCCCTAAATCAAATAACTGTTTTTCGATATCAGAATTAGCTAATTGATTATTAGCTGCCCCAAGGACACAATTAATTTTTTTAGATTTGTGAAAATTAATAAATTCAGTATTCAAGTCTCCTCCAGTAGCGCAAGGTGAAAAAATATTGATTTCATTAAACGACGTGTCTTTATAATTTTTTAAAAATTTATATCCATCTTTTTCAACTAAAGGTTTGTTTTGTTCAAAATCGATAACTTCTATTAAGGCACCTTCCTCTCTACAAAAATTTGCTAAGCGCGAACCTACTTTACCATAACCCTTAATAAGAATTTTTTTTTCATTTAGAGAGGGTGAATTATTTTTAAATTCAAAATATCCTTTCATAGCCTGATAAATTCCATAAGCAGTACTTTGACCTGAGTCTTTTCCTTTTGTACTACAGACATGAGGGGAATATTTTTTTAATTGAACTAAATCAGAGTCAATCATACCAATATCTCCAGCAGTGATATAAGTCCCATCAAGATGGTTCAAAACTTGACCAAATAATTCATAAAGTTGATTTTTGGGTATCTTTGAGTTAATCGTGGCTTTACCACCACCGTAATTTAAACCTGCTAAAGAGTTTTTATAGGTCATTGCTTTAGATAATTTTAATACATCCTCTAACTGGTCATCATGAGAAACATACTCATAATATCTACACCCCCCAAGTGCCGGTCCACGTCTTGTATTATGGATAGCTACAATTGAATTAAAACCAGATAACTCTTCATGAGCTACCAAAACTCTTTCGTAGTCAGTTTGAATTAAATCAGTAAATTGTAATGTCATTGTTTATAATTTTTTGGATAATTTCATAATCACCCTCAAGAAAATCATAATTAGATAATTCTTGAATTTCAATCCATTTTAATTTTTCATGTATTGTGTTAATTATATCATTATCGAATTTAGTAATGAGATAAAAATATAAATGAATTTTTTTATTCAAAGTTTTATATTCAAAAATATAATCGTATAAAAATTTGAATTCCAGAATATTAATTTTTAACTCTTCTTTTATTTCTCTTATGAGTGCATTTTCTGTGCTTTCATCAACAAAAGTTTTTCCACCAGGGAACTCCCACTTGAGGGGGTGGTCACAGTCTTGCGTCCTTTGACAAATCAAAATTTTATTTTTATGTAAAATTAAACCTCCAACAACATTTATTGCCTTACTTCTCATTTGTTCTTTGAGCAAGATAAATACCAATTAATATTAAAATACTCCCTAAAAACTGAATAAAATTTAATGTTTCTTGAAAGAATAAATATCCCAGAATCGTTGCAGCTATGGGTTGAATCAACAACGTTAAAGATGAGGAAGACGCAGGAAGAAAAGCTAATGAATGAGTGATAAAAGACTGTCCCAAAAACTGACATATAAATCCTAAAAGAAATAATGCCAAAATAGAAATGATTGTTTGAGGGATAAGATGCTCTTCAAAAATTAGTGATGCTATTAATAAAATAAAAGCAGTAATTATGCCTGAAATGAACATTACAGATGTTGAATTATATTTTTTTCTTAATTGACTAATTGATACAATATAACATCCGTACCAAATAGCTGTTAAGACTCCTAAAATATCTCCTAAAAATTGAGTTTTATTAAATTGAAAACTTTCACCTAATAAAAGAGTCATGCCTCCCATAGAAAAAGCCAAAGCTACTAAAAAAAATTTAGAAAATTTTTCTTTTAAAATGAAAAAAGCAAAAATGATAACAATAACAGGTGCTAAATTTGATAAGAAAGTAGCTTTTGAAACTGTAGTGAGAGTTATTGACCAATGCCAGCATATTAAATCAAGCGAAAAAAAGGTTCCTGCTAATATAAAGACTAAATATTCGTTTTTAAAAACTGGAAAATTTATTTTTTCTATTACTTTGAATGAAGAAAAAAGAAGAAAGAAGGGAAAGCTTAAAAATATTCTATAAAATGCAGTCATAATTGGATCTACATCTGAAAGCCTCACAAAAATTGGAGAAAAAGCAATCATCAATGCACCCATAATTAGGATGAATAATGGATTTATTTTTAATTTTTTAAGCAAAGACTTCTTCTGATTTTTCTTTTTCTATTATTGGAAAATGAATTATTGCAGAAAATAGGGATATAATAATTGCCATTATCCAAGCAATATCTAATGAGCCGTATAAATCTATTACTAAACCTCCAACTAATGAACCGACAAAAGCTCCTGCCTGATGGGAAACCATGACAATACCAAATAAAGTTGAAAGATACCTCGTCCCAAATCGATTAGCCACAATGCCTGAGGTCGGAGGAACTGTAGAGAGCCATAAAAGTCCAATTACACAACTAAAGGCTATGATTACAAAGTTGGTAGTGGGAAAAATTAATAGTAGAAAAATTGCTATACTTCTTGAGAAATAGATAAAAGATAATACGAATTTTTTCTTAATAATGCCTGATACACGACCGGATATTAAAGTTCCAATCATATTAAAAATCCCCACAAGTGTTAAACCTGTAGCTGCAATTGTCGTGTCAAGGCCATTCAACTTTGCAAAAGTTGGAAGATAATTAGATATTAAAGCTACATGAAGACCGCAAACAAAAAATCCTAAAATTAAGTACCTGTAACTTTTATCTTTAAAGGCTTGTTTGATGACATCACTAATTTTTCTTTGAGTAAATTCTTTTTTGATCTTTTTGTCTGATTTCGGTATCAAAAAAATAAATGAAAGTGGTATTAAAAATAAAAAAAATACTGCCGTAATTTGAAAAGATAGACTCCATTGAAATGTTGTAACTAAAAATTGATTAATAGGAGTAAATATAAACATTCCTGAAGCAGCTAAAGACATCAAAATACCTGTTACTGTAGTTCTAGTTTTGTCATCATCAAAATATTTTGAAACTCCTCCAATGATAACTGGAACTGAGATAATTCCTGCTGAGAGCCCACCAATTACACCTAAGCCTAATAAAAAATGATTTGGGCTTATAGCAGAGGATGTAACGTAAAAGCTTAATGCAATTCCTATAAAGCCCACTGATAAAGTTTTGACATATCCTTTTTGTTCTGCAAATGCCCCAGCAATAGGTGACATGGCGCCCCATAAAAAATTAAAAATTCCATATGTTAGACCTATTAAAGAAGCGCTAAATACAGTACTAGCAAGAAGATCAGGGACGTATATTCCTAGAGACATCCTGAAGCCATTTCCAACAGACAAAATAACTCCTGCGATAAGTATGAGAAAAAAAGACTTCATCTGCTTAAATTATATGAAAGTTATAAAAAAAATATGTTTATTTTTTTTAACAAAATCAATATAGTGCACGCCTATGGGTTACCCAAAAAAACACCGCGGAAGAAGAAAAATTGGCTCAAGCAAACGTCGTGCCAAAAGAAGAGCTAAAAAGAAATAATTTCTCTCATTTTAATTTAATTTATTAAAAAGCTCTTTATACTTGATCTACAATGTTTGAATATTCTAGAAGAGCATTTATTGGATTTACAATAGGAGCTATTCTTTTTAAAATAAAACCCTTAATGGCAATCGAAAAGTTAATTTTATCAGACTCAGAATGGCAATCCCGTCTTAGTGATGAGGAGTATCATATTCTTCGAAAGGAAGGAACCGAGAGGCCTGGTAGCAGTGTTCTAAATGATGAAAAAAGAAAAGGCGTATACCAGTGTGCTGGTTGCGACTTACCATTATTTAGTTCTGATATGAAGTTCGATAGTGGAACTGGATGGCCATCCTTTTTTGATTATTTACCTAATGCATTAGAATTTAAAACAGATTTTAAATTAGTCATTCCCCGTAAAGAATATCACTGTGCTAGATGCAATGGTCACCATGGCCATGTTTTTAAAGATGGGCCCGAGCCCACAGGTTTACGCTATTGTAATAATGGTATCGCTTTAAACTTTATAGCAATTTAATTAATTTTTTTTAATTAAAAGATAAGAAGTTAAAATAGCCAAAGCTATTTTTAAAAACTCACTATACATAAAGGGAAGAAAGCCAGCTGCAAATGCTTTTTCTAAACCTATAAAACTAGCAAGGTGAGTCACACCACATACAAAAGTAATAACAGCGCCAATAACAATAGCTAAAGTCAGCTTGATAATATTTTTGTTAAACAGATGTTTTGAGAAGTAAGCAATGAATAGAGATGATAAAACCATTCCATATAAAAAACCAAAAGTTGGAGACATTATATAGCCCAAACCACCTCCAGCGGCAAAAATTGGTAAACCCATCAAACCTAGCAATACATATGAAACTGTAGAATAAAAACCAACCATACCCATCGATGCAGCAATAAAATAAACGACAAACGTCTGAAGTGTCATTGGGACAGGATAAAAAGGAATTGAAATCTTACTTGAAATAGAAAGTAAAATAATTCCTAAGAAAAAGAATAATGACTTGGGTAATATGCCAGTAGCATATTGATCTAGAATTGAGAGTTCTGTTTTAAATTTCATAGGATATTTTTATAATTTTGATTGATATTTGCAATATTTATAATTGCTTTTGAATTAAGTTTTTCAATTTCAACATATCTTTATTAAATAATCGAATACCTTCAGCTAATTTAAAAGAAGCCATTTGATTTTCATTCAAATGCCATCTAAATGAACTTTCATTAACATTAATTCTTTCTAAATCTAATTTACTAGCCTCAGAGGCATTTAATTTAACGTCAATCTTACCTGTCATTTGATCTAATTCCTCTAAAAGAGCTGGGCTGATAGTCAGCTTATCACAGCCAGCTAAATTTAATATTTCATCTTTATTTCGAAATGATGCAGCCATCACGACAGTTTTATAATTATATTTTTTAAAATAATTAAAGATTTTAACTACACTTTCAACGCCCGGGTCGTTAGCGCTATTATATTCATTAGAAGTATTGGCTTTGAACCAATCAAGAATTCTTCCAACGAAGGGAGATATTAAAAAAGCCCCTGCTTCTGCACAAGCTACTGCTTGGGTCAAAGAAAAAATTAACGTGCAATTACAAGAGATGCCTTCTGACTCTAATTTTTTAACAGCCTGTATACCCTCCCAAGTGCCTGCTATTTTTATTAAAATTCGACTCTTAGGCACACCTGATTGTTCATATGTATTAATTATCTGTTTTGCTTTCTCGACAGTTGCTTCAGTGTTAAATGATAAATCTGCATCAACTTCAGTAGAAATATAACCTGGTACAATTTTGCTGAGCTCAATACCAAAAGCAATCGCAAGTTGATCAGATATATAATCAACTTGATCGATGATACTAGGAAATTTTCTACTTTTTGAATGAGCAATAACGTCATTAACTAAATCATTGTATTTTTCAGATTGTACAGCTTTGAATATTAAAGATGGATTAGTGGTACAATCATCTGGATTAAATTTTTGAATGCTGTCTATATCGCCAGTATCAGCAACAACAGATGAATATTTTTTTAAATTTTCTAATATTGTTGTCATGAAGATAAATAATCTTTCTTAATAATATAATTATCTATATATTAAAAACCATTACATGCAAAAAAAAATTATTATTTGTGGACTAGCTGATATTCAAAATTGTGTTGACAAGTACAATCCTGATAAAATGTTAACAATTATTAATAAAAATTTCTCTCCTGATACGCCTCAAGGAATGGATAAAAGTCGCCATATAAAAATGTTAATTGATGATATATCAGAGCCTAGAGATGGTTTTATATTACCAGAAAAACACCATGCTCAAGCTCTTTTAGACTTCACAAATGATTGGGATACATCAAAGCCATTATTAGTCCATTGTCATATGGGCATCAGTCGATCCACTGCAACATCATTAGGTGTTGCCGCTAAATTTGACCCAGAAAATATTGAGTTAACTATTGAAAAACTTAAAGAGATAGCACCCCATGCAAGTCCAAATAAAATAATGACTCAATATTATGATGAAATATTAGGGCTTAATAACCGTTTATACTCTTCACTTGCTTTTTTTGACCCGGAACCTATTGAGGAAAGCAGAGTCGTCGAACTAAAATTTTAATTTGAAATGAGTAATTTTGATTGTGAAGTTTGTAATAAAAAGATTAAAGATCCTTTGTATTGGGCTGATCCCAAATTTTATGACATTCCAAAAAAAATTTATTTTTGTGATGCAAAATGCTCCCTAAAATATTACGAAAAAATTAAAAAATTATACAAAAATCCCTAATTTACTTGATTTAAGCTATGTCGAAATTGCACAGCTGATGGAGATTAATGGCAATTTGACTATCTAGAAAATATTAGTATAAATCCTTAATTCTTAAAACTAGCTCCACCTTATTCCTATCCTTACTTATATTCCTCCGGGGCTAGTTTTTTGATATTTTTCTTTCGTTTGTTTTTCATTTATGTAGTTTTAAATAATCTTGTCTATGGGTGATCAATATATTTTTTGGGATTTAGAAACAACAGGTCGAAATGACAAATTTGATCAAATTACTCAAGTTGGTGCAGTATTAACTGATCATAATTTTGAGGTTAAAGATAAGCTTGAAATACACAGCAAGCTTCGAGACGGAAAATGGTTTGAGCCTGGAGCTCTTTTAACTACTGGAGTTAACCCCTTAAATCTTTTTAAAAATAATTATCCAAATTATTATGAAGCTAGTGCTCAACTTTATGAGACATTTCAACAATGGTCCTCTCCTTCAGCGATTTTTATTGGATTTAATAATATTAATTTCGATGAACCTTTTCTTCGTCAAGCCCTTTATCAAAATCTTATGCCTGAAATTTATATGACTGTCACGAATAATAATGTTCGAATGGATGTATTTGAAATATTACGATTAGTATCTGTTTATAGCCCTGAGCATATCAAATTTAATACTGATGATCAGGGTTACCCCATTCTTAAGTTGGAAGAGATTTTTAAAAAAAATGATATATCTATTAGCTACGAAGCTGGTCCTCATGATGCTGTATTTGATAGTTTGGTCACATTAGAACTTAATAAAATACTATCTATTCGCTGTCCTCAAATTTGGAAATCTGCTTATGATTTTCGTCTTCGAGAGACACCTAAAAAATTTTTGCTCGACCATTTAGTATTTACTAATACAACGTTCTGGGGAAGAAGACCTACAATTAAGGCTCAAACTTTGATTGCGGGAATCCCTGGAAAAAATCATCACTATCTTGTGTATAATCTTCTTTTTGATCCAAAAAAATTACAAGATTTAGATGACAAAGAATTAATTAAAAAAATGAATGATGGTGTAAAAAGAATTTGTGAAGTATTTGATGGCTCAAAGTCAAAAACACTTTTGAATGAGAGCTATTGTTTTAAAGATAGTAAGTTTGCAGAAATTGGAGTTGATGAACTTCGATCAAGAGCTAATTTTATCAAAAACAATGAAGAATTTTGTTCACGTTTAATACAATTATATATAGATAATCAAAAAAAATGGCCAGAGCCTTATAATGTAGAGGAAAGGATTTTCGAAAACTTTCCATCACCTCAAGATAAAAAGGTTATGTTAGATTTTCATACATCGCCAAATAACAAAAAATTTGAAATATCCCAACAATTTAAAGATGATCGCTATAAGGAATTGGCTATTCGAATTATTTATGAGGTAGCACCTCATACGTTGCCTGAACAAGAAAAAAGAAATTACGAATTAGAGATCCAAGAAAAATTCAATGATGATGATAAGGCCAAATGGAATTCAAAAAATAGAATTTTAGCTAGTCTTGAAACAGATCTTATAAAAATGATAGATGATGAGAATGATCGTATACAGTTTAAACAGCATGTAATTACTTTTTTGAATAATGAATCTGCAAAGTGGAACTAGATTAAATGATGAAATAATATTCATCCAAGAAAAATTAAAATTAATAACTCACGAGTCTTTTGATAAAAAATATATAAAGAAATTTTACCTTCCTTTACTTCATTCAATCAAAAACAAAAAAAAAATAATGATTGCAGGTTCGCAAGGATCTGGGAAATCATCTTTAGCGCTATTGATTAGCGAGTATTTAAAAAAATATTATTTAAAAAGCTCTGTTATAATTAGCCTTGATGATTTTTATATATCCAAGAATAAAAGATTAAAACTCGCGAGAAAAATTCATCCTTTGTTTGCAACTAGAGGGGTGCCGGGGACTCATGATATAGAATTATTACAAAAAAAATTGCAAAAACTTAATAATAAAGATTTTCCTGTTTATCTTCCTATTTTTGATAAAACTACTGACTCTCGTAAAAAATCTTTTAAAAAAATTACTAAAGCAGATATTATAATTTTAGAGGGATGGTGTGTTGGAGCTAAGCCAATTACAGATACATTTCTATGTAAAAATATTAATAATTTAGAAAAGTTTAAAGATCCACAGTTCATATGGCGAAAAAACTATAATGACTATCTTTACCTATATCAGAAAATTTTTTCGAAATTTAATTATTTTATTTATCTTCAATTCAATAATTGGAAAAATGTTATTGAGTGGAAATATAAGCAAGAGTTAAGATTAAGAAATAAAACTAAAGATCCGTTGTTAAAAAAATATTTATCTGAATTTATCCAATATTATGAAAAGATATCGCGCTGGATGTTTAAAAAAAGTCCTAACGATTGTAATCTTTTAATCAAGATTGATAGTAAACAAAAAATTAAACAAATCAGATGACTACTAAGAGTTATTTAATATTTACTGACCTAGATGGTACACTAATTGACCATAAAAATTATTCGTTAGGAACAAATGATAAGCTCATAAAAAAACTTATTAAAAATAAACACCAAGTAATTATTAATTCTAGTAAAACTTATATAGAGATACATAAACTCATTAAGAAATTAGATTTAAAAGATATGCCCTTTTCATCAGAAAATGGTGCATTTATTTTTTTTCCAAAAAAGATATTTCGTAAAACCTCTGAATCTTTAAGTCATGAAAAGTATTGGAAAATACAATTAGCAAAATTCTCTTCAAAACAATGGTATCAATTCTTGAAATACCAACAAAAAAATTTTCAATTTGAGATAGTTGCTGACCTACCAAGATCAACAATAAAAAAAATAACTAATTTGAAAAATGTAACTGGCATGCTTGATCGCATGGCAAGTCAATTAATTATTTGGAAAGACTCAAAGATTAAATTTAAGATTTTTCAAAAAACACTTAAAACACAAATGAATGGAACAATTAATGAAGGTGGGAGGTTCATGCAAATTTCATCACCATGCAATAAAAGAATAGCTTCAAGAATGATTATTCATAAATATAAGCTACTATGTAATGATAAATTAGAAAGTAAGATTATTGCTTTAGGCGATAGTAGAAATGATAAATCAATGTTGAATTTTAGTAACTACCCTTGTGTTATTAAAAACCCTCATGCTGTAGCACCAAAGATTATCTCAACTAAAAAAAATATTTATAAATCCACAAAAAAATCTCCTCAAGGATGGAGAGAGGCTATCAATTATCTAAATCAAGTTCTTCCAAGAAAAATATTATAATGAGTGATTTTCATCAAAACGGCATTATTGCAACCCTTCATAACTTTAATGAAAAGAATATAGACGATATTGAAAAAGATCTTTTAAAGTTTTCTGAAAATACTCCTATGACACTTATTTTACCATCACTTTACTCTGAATTAGAAAGGCCAGCACTTACATACATAGTAAATACATTAAAAAAGATTAAGTACATAAAAAATTTGATTATTGGACTTGATCAAGCGTCAAAACAAGAATTTCTAAAAGCAAAGAAATTTTTTTATGACCTACCTCAAAATGTTTATATTTTATGGAATGATGGCCCTCGATTAAAAAAAATCGATCTTCAACTTAAAAAACTAAATCTCTCTCCTCAAGAAAAAGGCAAAGGTAGAAATATTTGGTACTGTATGGGATTTGCAATTTCTCTTAAAGAATCAGGTTCAGTTGCAATGCACGATTGTGATATCGTAACTTATAACAAAAATTTACCAGCTAAATTATTTTATCCAGTCGCTAATCCTAATTTTCATTTTGATTTTTGTAAAGGATACTATCCTAGAGTTGCTCAACAAAAAATGAATGGAAGAGTTACAAGACTTCTTGTTACCCCTCTCCTTAAGTCACTTCAGAAAATAGTAGGCCATAGTGAGTATTTAACTTTTTTAGATTGTTTTAAATATCCTTTGGCTGGAGAATTTTCTTTTAAATATGATTTGTTAAATGACATAAGAATTCCCCACGACTGGGGTTTAGAAATAGGAATACTTTCGGAGATGTACAGAAATTTTGCTAGTAATAGAATATGCCAAGTCGACATAGCTGACACCTACGAGCATAAGCACCAAGAGGTTTCAAAAAATAATAAACAAAAGGGTTTATCTAAAATGACTATTGATATATCGAAAGCACTCTTTCGAAAATTGGCAACCCAAGGTCATGTCTTTTCAAACGAAACATTTCGATCATTAAAAGCAACCTACTATCGAATGGCTTTGGATATGGTGCAAATTTATAAAAGCGATGCTGAAATGAACGGTCTTGAATTTGATGTTCATCAAGAAGAGGAAATGGTTGAGCTTTTTGCTCAAAATATCATTGAGTCAGGTAAAATTTACTTAGACTCACCAACCAACACCCCAAATATGCCAACTTGGAGAAGAGTTGATAGTGCAGCTCCTCATATATTAGAAGAAATTAAAACTGCTGTTTTATTAGACCAAAAAGATAAATAATTTATAGATGTTTTAAGTATTTTTTAATGGATTGACCGTAATCTGATTTATCAAATTTATTGGCTATTTTCTCTAAATCATCAATCCCGATAAACTTATTTTCATACGCTGCAATTTCATAAGACCCTAATTTAAGATTATTATCAATTTCATATTGCTTTACTTTCAAAGACGCACTTAATAATGCCTCAGCATTACCTGTATCATGCCAAATAATAGAAGCATCTAATTTTTGTAAATCTAATTTATTATTTTGAAGATAAATTTGAATCAAATCTGTGATTTCTAATTCGCCTCTTGGAGAAGGTTTTAATGTCTTTGCGTGCAATGGTGCTTCAGAGTCGAGAAAATACATTCCGGGTATGATGAGATTGCTTTTAGGATTTTTAGGTTTTTCTTCTATTCCTATAATTTTGTCATTTGAGTCAAATTCAATCACTCCAAATTTTTCAGGATCCGGTACAGGAAGTCCAAAAACACTACCTCCGACATTTTTCATTTTATCCATAGCTTGATTAGCATATTCAAAATAATTTTTTCCTAAAAAAACATTATCGCTTAATGCTAGGACTGACGGGCTTTTTTGAAGAAAGTTTTCTGCAATAAAATAAGCATCTGCTATGCCTCTTTGAATTTTTTGAATTTCATAAGAAAAATTTAATCCTACATGTTCTCCTGAGCCAAAAGTATTTTGAAAAGTAGATAGGTCATCTTGTTGAACAATAAATAAAATATCCTTGATGCCCATTCTAATAAGAGCCTCTAGAGGATAATAAATCATAGGTTTATCGTATAAAGGAAGCAATGGCTTAGGTGCCGGCAATGTTGCAGGCATTAATCTTGTTCCTTTGCCTGCTGCAAGAATTATTCCTTTAGTAGTAGATGACATATTTATTTTATTTAATAAAAATTATAGCTGGCAGTAGAATTAGAGCAAACGCTAATAAAAAATAATTTATTTTTTTATTGGAGTAGGAATTACTCATGATATCTCGATGAGAAATAAAATTTACTATTTTTTTATCTTCATCAATTATTGGTAAATGTCTTATATTATTAACTTTCATCAATTTAACTGCCTCACCTAAGGTTGTATCTTTTTTTACAGTAATAATATTTTTAGTCATAATATCTTTGGCAGTAACTAAATCTGAGTCTCTTCCATTTTTTACAAGTTTTCTGACTATATCCCTCTCTGAAACAATTCCTAAAAGAAGATATGAATCATCTAATATAGGTACTGCGCCTATGTCTTCTAAATCCATTAGATCAGCAATTTCACTAACTGTTGAGTCTGGGCCAAAAAATTTAAATAAAGAATTTAGTTTTACTTTCTCAATAGATCCAATTGTAGACATAGTTCTTATTATAGTAGGAATATTGTCTAAGCGCATGACTACTTTTGAAGCATGTTTTAGCTTCTAAAGTTGTTATTTTTTGCGTATTCTATAAATAATTATTATGTTTAAGTTTTTTAACTCGAAAAAATGGTTCTTATGGGCCTGGGCAGGATCTGCTGCAATTTTGATTAGTCTGTGGGTTCAAGTTCAAATAGACGTCAAAATAAATGAGTGGTTTGGAACTTTCTATGACATGATCCAAAAAGCACTAGCAGAACCTAACTCCATTACAATTGAAGAGTATTGGGGTAATTTACTGTCCTTTATCACTTTAGCTGCCATTTATGTTGGGATAGCAGTTTTAGTAAGTTATTTTACTGCACATTTTTTATTTCGATGGAGAACGTCAATGGTTGAATGGTACCATAGCGTCTATAGCCATGCTCGTACCATAGAAGGAGCCTCTCAACGTGTGCAAGAAGATACAATAAAGTTTAGTCGTATTATGGAAGGACTCGGTACAAGCTTAATTGAGTCAGTGATGGTTATTGTAGAATTTCTTCCCATTTTGTTAGGATTGAGCGTAGGTATTCCAATTTTTTTCTTCGGTGATTGGGAGTATGGTCTTGTTGTCGGGGCGCTCATTTGGTCAGTCGGTGGAACATTTTTTTTAATTTTACTAGGTATAATTTTACGATTAGTAGGAGTTGAATACGATCTTCAAAAACAAGAAGCTGCGTATAGAAAAATGTTAGTCATTGCTGAGGATGATGAAACAGTGCGCCCTAAATCAATTGAAGAATTATTTGATGACGTTCGAAAAATTCATTTTTTATCTTATATTAGGTATTTGTATTTTAATATTGGAAGGATTGCTTACCTCCAAGCTAATGTATTAAGTGCCTATGTCTTTCTTGCACCTGCTATAGTAGCTGGTGTTGTCACACTTGGTGTGATGCAACAAATTATTCGAGCTTTTGGTAGGGTAGAGGGTTCAATGCAATATTTATTAAAATCTTGGCCCACTATCATAGAGCTTGCCAGTGTTTATAAAAGATTAAGAGAATTTGAAAGACAGCTTAAAACTAAGATAGATATTGCCACGGAGCCTGAATAAAGATTTTTGTCATTACAAAAATAGAGCTTACTGCAATCACAATAATTAGAACCCAAACCCAGCGATTTTTACTCTCATAATTTTCGCCATTATTATTTGAATCTGCCATGTAGAATTATTAATACAAAAAAAAAAGATAAAATCAATTATGCTTTTTTGACAAAGCGTGATCGATTAATTTCTAAATAATTTTTAAAAAGCTTTTGAGCAATTAAATTACTTTTTTCAACACCACGTATAACTAAATCTAAATTTTGTTCTTTTGCAATTGTTTCAACTTTATTGATAAGTGCCCTTGCAACGCCAATTTTTCTAAAATCAGGAAGCACATAAAGAATGTCCAATTCCATAATTCTTTGAAAATATGTTTCATTAACTCTTGAAATAATAATTCCCATAAATTTATTTTCATTTTTAGCACTAAACGCATGGTAATTATCTTGAAAGACACCGGTCCATAATCGATCAAAATTAAATTTAGTATCTGTAAAATTATGAGAGGAGAGACTCTCTAAAACCATATTTTTCCAGCTTTGAAGGTGAATTTCTTTAGGTTTTTCTATGCTAAACACGCATACAGATTAACAACAATTACTACCCTTGAAAACACTAAATAATGATACTTGATCTTCACAATAAACTAACTACCTATATCTAAGAACATGTTTGAAAATTTAAAAAAATATTTTGAGTCCATTAAGTCCAGAGATCCTGCGGCTACTTCTCTTTTGCTAGTGATATTAACGTATCCAGGCGTAAAGGCAGTTTTCTTTCATAGAATTGCAAATTTTCTTTGGGAATTAAATTTAAAAATCCCAGCTAGAATGATTTCACAAATTAATCGATTTTTGACAGGCATCGAAATCCACCCAGCTGCAAAAATCGGAAAAAATTTATTCATAGATCATGGCATGGGTGTGGTCATTGGAGAAACTGCAGAAATTGGAGACAACGTAACTCTTTATCATGGTGTTACATTAGGTGGAGTATCTCCAGCTATTAAATCAAAAGAACAAGTGGGTATTAAAAGACATCCCTCAATAGAAGATGATGTTATTATTGGATCTGGTGCACAAATACTTGGACCAGTCATTGTCAAAAACTGTGCAAGAATTGGAGCGAATGCAGTTGTCACTAAAGATGTACCTAAGGGCGGAGTAATGGTGGGCATTCCAGCGAAAAATATTAAACCCTCTTCAAAAAAAACTGATAGTTCTTTTGCTCCTTACGCAGTTACAAAAAAGTGATTTTAAAGAATGAATATTGTCAATTTTACTCCCATCGAGTCATTAACTGGTGGCCTTGTTATAGGCCTTGCGGTATCTATGCTTTATTTACTTCGAGGAAATTACTCCGGTATAAGTGGAATATACTTTAATGTTATATCTGCCAATGGAAGAGGTTTTGTTTGGAGATCATTTTTTATAATTGGACTTATTGTAGGACCAGTTATTTTAAGTTTTTTCCAATATAAAAGTTTAGGCTTTGAAATGCCCGTAACTAATCCTTTATTCATCATATTAGGTGGGTTATTTGTTGGTTATGGAACACAATTAGGCTCTGGATGTACTTCAGGTCATGGTGTATGTGGTATAGGAAGGCTATCAATCCGCTCGATTGTAGGAACTTTTGTTTTCATAACATCAGGAATTATTACTGTTACGTTTATGAGATTTATGGGATGGGTAACTTTGTAATGATGAGAAACTATTTAATACCCTTGATTTGCGGCATCATCTTTAGCATAGGTCTTGTATTAGCTGGAATGACTAACCCAGCTAAAGTTATGGGTTTTTTAAATATCTTTGGAAATTGGGATCCTTCATTAATATTAGTTATTGGAGGCGCTATCATAATAAGTATGCCTACTTTTTTACTAATAGCTAAAAAAATGGAAGGGCCAATATATAATAAAAAAGAAGGGTTTAGTTTACTAGCCAATAAAGATATTGATCGTTCACTTGTTATTGGATCAACAATCTTTGGTATGGGATGGGCCATGGTGGGGTTTTGTCCAGGTCCAGCGATAGCTGCATTAACTTTAATTGATGGAAATGTATTTATGTTTTTTATAGCAATGTCAATTGGGATGCTTTTAAGAAAAGTTTTTTAAATTTGATTCATTCGCTCTAAAAGAGCATCCGCTATCTCTATTTCAGAATTTTTATTTAAAAAATATGCACCCTGGCGTTTAGCCCCTGGTAGCCTGGCTCCTTCTTGGTCAGTAATTGAATTAATCAAAGTTGATAAAGAAGACTGAAAATTAGAGTTAAATTTTTGAGGATTAATGGCAATGAAAAATTGTCCAGTTGCGGGGGGTCCACCATCATCTCCTGCAAAAGAAGAAGCCTCTGTTCCTAAGTTTCCTCCTGCCAGACAAGCTGTGAGAATTTCTACTAAAAGACCTGTACCAAAACCTTTATATCCACCACTAGGAGCCATAGTGCCTTTCAAAGCCTCTTGAGCATTTGTTGTAGTCTTTCCTTCACTATCAAACGCCCAACCTTCTGGAATTGACTCACCAGTCTTTGCTCTCACTGATATTTCACTTTTTGCAACAACGCTAGCTGACTGATCGATAATAATAGCAGCTTGACCTTCTAATGGTACTGCAAGGGAGAAAGGATTTGTTCCAACAACAGCTTTTATTCCTCCAACAGGTGCAATAGAGGCAGGTGCATTAGTAAAACCTAATCCTATTAGCCCTTTCTCAGCAATTCTTTTTGTATGATAGCCCAAAACTCCACAGTTATATGAATTATAAACTGACATACAACTGATGCCATGATCGATAGCATTTTGAAATAAATTGATTAGACCTAGATTAATTGCACTATGAGCAAATCCATTATCGGCATTTACTTTGATTGCAGACTCAGAGATTTTAGATAAAACAGGCTTGGAGTTTCCATTGATTTTACCAATTTTCAAATGTTGACAATAAATGGGTAAATAATGAAATCCATGACTTTTAATGCCACTAATTTCAGCATCAATTATACCATCAATAATGCCTTGTAGATTTTTTTCACTGCATCCCGATTTTATTAGCTTTTCATGAGCTAACTCTCTTGCTTTTTCTTGAGTAAATTGAGCCATAAGGAATTAGAGTAATTAAAAATGAAAGATCAAGGAAATTATTAATTTTTTTATGACTAAATTGTTTGCATCCTGATTATTGAAATGTTTAAATTGGTACAGATATATATCGTTATTTATACTTATATAAGGAGGAGAAATAATGAAATTAATAAAAACTTTATTTGTCTCAGCTATTCTTTCTTTAAGTTTAGGCTCATTTTCTGCTAAAGCTAGTGAGTGTGGAAAGGTTCAAGTTGCTGAAATGACTTGGACATCTGCAGCTGTTTTAGCATATTTTGATGCTTTAGTCTTAAAAGAAGCATTTGGTTGTGATACTGAGGTGGTACCGGGTGATACAATGCCAACATCTACTTCTATGGCAGAAAAACAACAGCCTGATATTGCATCTGAGCTATGGACAAATGGTCTTGGCGCAGCTTGGAAAGAAGCTCTTGATAGAGGTGTTGTCAAAACTGGTGGTCTTTCATTTACTGGTGGTGGTGAAGGATTTTGGATACCAAAATCTCTTGTAGATGCAAATCCTGAGCTAGCAACTATTGATGGTGTTCTTGCTAACCCACAACTATTTCCTCACCCTGAGGGAATTGACAAGGGTGCATTTTATGGATGTCCTGCAGGTTGGAACTGTCAGATTACAACCACTAACCTTTTCCAAGCCTATGACATGGAAGGTGCTGGATTTGAATACGTAGATCCAGGCTCAGGAGCTGCACTTGGTGCTGCTGCTGCAGGTGCTCATGATAAAGGTGAAGGATTCTTCGGTTACTACTGGGGTCCAACAGCGCTTCTTGGTACAAGAGATTTCGTAAGAGTTTCTGTTGGTGCTGAGAACGAGCAAACTGCTGATAACTGGGCTTGTATAACTGATGCTTCATATCCTGGTGATTGTGAAAAGTCATATTACGCAAATGCTGTTATTGAAGTAGCATATACTACTGAGTTTGAAGCGAGAGCTCCAAAAGCTGTTATGAACTATTTAAATAATAGAACTTTCACTGATAAAGACGTCGGTATCATTCTAGATGTAGTTGCTACTGAAGCCTACTCACCTGAAGAAGCTGCTGAATACATGGTCAAAGAGCGTCAAGATCTTTGGGTACCAATAGTTTGTGGTGCTGTAGGGAGAAAAGGCGCTGATTGTGCTGAGTCACAAGCACTGATTGCGGCTGTTAAATAATTAATATTTAGTAAAAGCCCTGTGGAATTAAAATTTCATAGGGCTTTATCTTTTAGCATTCTCCATGATAGATCTTCTTACAGAATTCCCAGCACTGCCAAGAACCTTCCTTAGAGATTTCAAACGAGGAATTGATAATGGCTTTAAGGAATTTTCTCGTTCTTATGGAGACGCTATAGAGACTTTTTTCTACCCTCTTCTTAAATTTTTAGTTTTCATAGAACAATTACTTTTAGCAACACCTTGGCCCATATTTATAGGTTTTGTTGCTTTTTTGGGATATTGGGCAACTCGAAGTTATAAATTAGTTTTAGGTGTCATTATTGCTCTTTTTGTTGTTGGACTTTTTGGCATGTGGGAAGACACAATGGAAACAACAGGTATCATAGTAGTTTCAACTCTTGTGGCTATACTAGTGGGTATTCCTCTAGGAATATTGATGTCAAAATCAAATAAAGCTCAGGCAATCTTAACTCCTATCCTAGATTTCATGCAAACACTTCCGCCTTTTGTTTATTTAATACCTGTTGTGATGTTATTGGGTATAGGTAAAGTACCTGGACTTATAGCCGTTGTTATCTATGCCGTTCCACCAGTTGTTCGTCTGACCAACCTTGGTATAAGAGAAGTTGATAAAGAAATAATTGAGGCAGCTGAATCTTTTGGCGCCACTCCAAGACAAAAACTTTATAAAGTTCAAATACCTTTGGCAATGCCGACAATATTCGCTGGAATTAACCAAACGATTATGATGGCATTAGCGATGGTTATTATTGCATCAATGATAGGTGTCAAAGGACTTGGTTTAGAAGTTTTAAGGTCAATTACCAATCAATACTTAGCAATTGGCTTATTAAATGGAACTGCCATTGTTGTTATTGCTATTATTTTTGACCGTATTTCTCAAGCCTATGGTAAGCGCGTTCAAGAACATCGAAAAGGTGGACATCACTAAATGCCAAATACAAAAATTAAAATTGAAAATTTATATAAAATTTTTGGGCGTAACTCTTTTGACTCTATTCAATTAGTAGAAAATGGCATGAGCAAGGATGAACTGTTAGAAAAAAAGGGTCATGTTCTAGGATTAAATAACATTAATATGTCAATTGAAGAAAGCAGTGTTCATGTTGTCATGGGTTTATCTGGCTCTGGTAAATCAACACTTATTAGACATATAAATCGTTTAATTGATCCCACTGGTGGTAAAGTTGAAGTTGATGGCCAAGACATTACTCAACTAAATGTCCTTGATCTGAATGAATTTAGAAAAAATAAAACTGGAATGGTTTTTCAAAGATTTGGACTCCTTCCCCACTTAAACATTTTAGATAATGTCACTTTTGGTTTAGATATTAAAAAAGTTGAAAAATCTATAGCTCAAGGAAAAGCAATGGAATGGCTTAAAAAAGTCGGACTTGATGGCTATGAAAAAAGATATCCCCAAGAGCTATCAGGCGGTATGCAGCAAAGAGTTGGTCTAGCTAGAGCTCTTACAAATAATCCAGAAATTTTACTTATGGATGAAGCGTTCAGTGCTCTTGACCCACTAATTAAAAAAGATATGCAAGATATACTTATTGACCTTCAAAAAGAGTTAAAGAAAACAATTGTTTTTATCACTCATGATTTAGATGAGGCTCTTAAGCTTGGTGACAAAATTGCAATTCTAAAAGATGGTTTCATGGACCAAGAAGGAACAGCAATTGATATTCTTTTAGATCCTAAAACAGACTATGTGAAAAGATTTGTAGAGGATGTTAATCGTTCAAGAGTCCTCAAGGCTAAAAATATTATGGAAGATCAATCCAAAGTTCCATCTGATTTATTGAGCGGTCAAAAAATGACTCTCGCTCAAGAGACAGTAATTGAAAAATTTATTGATAAGGTTATCACTGAAAAACCAAATCTGATCGAGGTTACAGAACAAGAAAAAATTGTTGGATATATAACGCCTCAAAGACTTTCATTCATTTTACAAAAATAATTATAAATAAATGATAAATAATAAAAGTTACATTAATGGTGAGTGGGTCAGTGGTCTAGGAAAAAGTTTTGCCAATATAAATCCCTCAGATACTAAAGATATAATCTCGGAATATAACGAATGTAATTTTGAACAATTTAATCAAGCTGTTGAATCAGCAAAAAAAGCTCAATTAGAGTGGGCTTCTGTTGGTATTGAAAAAAAATCTAATATTTTGATTAATATAGGTAATGAATTAATTAGCAAATCCAAAGAAATTGGAGAACTTCTATCAAGAGAAGAAGGGAAAACTCTTCCTGAAGGGATAGGCGAAGTTGCAAGAGCCGGTCAACAGTTTCAATATTATGGAGCGGAATGCTTAAGAATGGCCGGTGAAAAAATTCCATCTACTAGACCTGGTTTTCAAGTAGAAATAACAAGAGAGCCAATCGGAATAATTGGTATTATTTCACCATGGAATTTTCCTATAGCCATACCTGCTTGGAAAGCCGCACCTGCATTAATGTGCGGTAACGCTGTCATTTTAAAACCTGCTTCATTAACTCCTGCAAGTGCGATAGCTTTAACTGAAATAATTGATAAGCAAGATTTGCCAGCAGGCTTATTCAATCTTGTCATTGGTTCTGGAAGTGGTATTGGCAATCAGATAGCAACCAACCCAGATATTCCTGCAATAACTTTCACGGGCTCTGTCGAAGTAGGAAAGTCATTGTATGCTGATGCGTCTCCTCTTCTAAAAAAGATGCAAATGGAAATGGGATCTAAAAATCCTCTAGTTGTCCTCGATGATGCTGACTTATCGACGGCTATTAGTTGTGCTGCAAATGGTGCTTATGGTGGAACGGGGCAGAAATGTACTGCATCATCAAGAATAATTGTACAAGAGGGTATATATAAAAAATTTATTGAAGGACTTACAGACCATATCAGCAACATAAAGGTTGGACATGCCTTAGAAGAGGGCTCTCAAATGGGACCAGCTTCAAATCAATCTCAGTTTGAGAGTAATTTAAATTATATAGAAATTGGGAAAAAAGAAGCAAAGCTTGCTTATGGTGGAAATCCAATGAATATGAGAACACCTGGTTTTTACTTAGAACCAACACTTTTTATCGATGGTGATAATAAATCCCAAATTAATCAAGAAGAAATGTTCGGCCCCATAGCTTGTGTTATACCCTGTAAGGATTTAGAGCATGGTTTGGAAATTGCTAATGATACTGAATTTGGGCTATCTAGTGCAGTTATTACGACATCACTAGCGAAAGCTGAATACTTTAAACAAAACATTAAAACTGGTGTTGCCGCAGTAAACTTACCTACAGCTGGTCTAGATTATCATGTCCCCTTTGGTGGCAGAAAAGCATCAAGTTTTGGTTTACGCGAACAAGGCACTTACGCTAAAGAGTTTTATACACAAATAAAAACTTCCTACATTAATTCTGGTTCCATATAATTCTTGAATGAATTATCGCATTGATAATCTCCAGTATTGTAACTGGTCTAGAGAAATATTTGAAATTAATCATCAAGCAAAGTTGGATGCTGTACATGCAACTATTTGCTATCATGAAGACTTTGATGAATTACAAAAAAATATAAATACTTGGAATGATTATTTTCGAAAAAATGATGATTTAATTTTTTTAGGAAAAACGTCAAAGGATATTGAACAAGCACAATTAAAAAATAAAACTGCAATTTTTTATGGTCTGCAAAATTGCTCTCCTATTGAGGATAATATTGACTATGTTGAAACTTTAAAAAACCAAGGAGTTATGTTTATGCAACTCACATACAACAATCAGTCTCTTCTGGCTACAGGTTGCTACGAAGAAAGAGATAGTGGTATCACCAGAATGGGAAAAGAAGTTATTAAAGAAATGAATAGGGTAAAAATGATCATAGATATGTCTCACTCAGCTGAATTTTCTACATTAGAGGCAATTGAGATTTCTGAAGAACCTATTGTTGTTAGTCATGCTAATCCCTTGTTTTGGCATAAGGGACTTCGTAATAAATCTGATGATATACTTAAAGCACTAAATGACAGTGGTGGAATGATTGGTTTTTCTTTATATCCTCATCACTTAAAAGATGCTTCAAATTGTAGTCTTCAGTCTTTCTGTCAAATGATTGCCGAAACTACTAAAAGGATATCTATTAAGCAAATCGGAATAGGATCAGATCTGTGTATTCGTCACCCTGATAGCATTGTTGAATGGATGAGAAATGGAACCTGGACTAAAACTAAAGATTTTGGTGAAGGAAGCGCTTCAAATGCAGGATTTCCTCCACAACCCAGTTGGTTTGAGGATGCTCGTGGTTTTGATAATTTAGAGAAAGGTCTTCAAGAGGTAGGCTTTAGTGTTGATGAGACGCACGACATTCTTGGAAATAATTGGTACAATTTTTATAGAAAGTTTGATTAATGCAAGTTGATTTAAGAAAGCCAGAATTTGTCATGAAATTAGGACGTTTAGGTTCTTTTCATCAATCCAAGTTGTCTTTTTTAAGAAGCTTTATCAGAGAATTCAAAGATTGGGATTTTCAAACACATATTCTTGAACTTGATAATTTTGGATTTGGTCATGGAGTATATGTAGTTCAAAAAGGAGACAAACAATATTCATTAGTTTGTTTTTCAAATCATCTAAATGAGAACGAAAGATCTGATCGTGTTATTGCAACTAAATGGGATGCATCATTTGTCTTATATGATGGAATTCCAAGCTCAGAAGATATTCAAAGACTTAAAGATAATGTCCCCCTACAAGAACAAGGAAGAGTGACTGAAAAAGAGTTATGTCTTTCTAGGGCAAATAAATCAGTTCGGGTCTTTGAACATGTCGTAGATAGGCTTTCTCAAGGCCATCAACCTGATACATCATTACTTTATAGTGTGGGTTATTTATATAGAACAACAGCAGTGTATGGTTCAGGAAAATTTGGATTAGCCGATCGAATTAAAATTCAAGATAGAGGAGAATTAAAAGGGCCTTTTCGATTAGAAATGATGCTAGTGTATCTAGCCAGACAATTTACTTTTGATGTAGTCAATCATGTTGCACACCACCGATCTCCTTCCACTGCTGTAAAATTAAGTGATGATATAGCACGTAACTTAGGAATTGGTAATTCCACAGGGTTGGGAATGGCACCATTTATAGTCAATCATCCAGCATTACTCAATCAATGGATCATGGCAAAAGAAAAAGCTTTGCAAGCTATTCGCTCTTTGTCTTCGGTAAAGGAAAAAGAGATAGAAACGTTTCAATCTTACTTATCAACAATTCAAGATAATATTAAATACTGGAAAACTGATAGTGATTATCAAGTCCAAAAAAATGATCAGTTAATTCATGATCTTAAAGATTTTCAAAAATACTTTGATAGCAAAAAAATTGAAAATTTTTTTTGGAACGATGTATACGAATGGGCAGAAAAACAAACTGAGGCAGAATGTTGTGAATTTATTGTTTCCTTAATGATGGAAGTTTACCCACATATAGTTGAGCCCCTTAGTTATGAAATGTCAATTGATGAAGAAGACTACTTTGACATTGATACTTCACGTAATATCAATGAAATTTGTCAACTAATTGAAAAACAATATACATGGCTACTTGAAGTTGATTTCAAAGAAAAAGAAAATATTTATAACTTTTGGTATTACTCAAAAAATAAACAAGAGCCAAGATTATCTGATAGATTTAGTGAGGAAGGTGCTGAATTAGAGCTTCCCTTAGCTATCGCTAGAGATATTCAAAATCTTTATAAAAGCTTGAAAAAAACGGATCCAAAAAAAGATCTCAGTTTTTACTTATCACAAGATCAACAATATAGGCATGTTTTAAGACGGGTGTTTATTTGTGAGCAACTTCCATATTCTGAAATTCAAGATAATACTATATCCAAAGCACTCATACCCGTAGATATGCTTCGACTCAAACTATCTTTTTTTGGAGCTACACGATTTGATCCGCGCTCAGATAGGTGGGTAAGAATTACAATGTATCAAGGCGCTCCTCTCATGAAAGAGATTTCACTATCAAATGATAGTTGGTCTTATAAGAAAATTGCCTAATGCACTCCCTCTATGAAATAGAGACAACAGTCAAACGATCAGCTAAATCTCAAGGCCTAAGTTGGGGAGTGTCAGAGGAAATAGGCAAAGCTATAAGAGTATTAGAACAATCGGGATTGCAAGGACTTGAGTCATTTAAAAATATTATAGATTATGGGTTTGATAATTTAATAAAACTTATAGATATAAATCAAAAGGAAACTTCTAACCTTTGCCCGATTCACTTTGGAATTTTTTTTCAAGATCAATCACATCTTAAAGAAATGCATCAAACCTTTGAGTTTAAAAGCCTACAAGAGCCTTTGATCTCTATTCCTTTTTTAATCAAAGCAGCTAAAAAAAATCTAATCTATTTTCATATTCATAGTGATAATTTAAAGATATCTATTACTCCTAGTGAAATGACATCTATTGATCAAAACAAGATACCAAATTTAGTAAGTAATTTTTCCATGAACGTAACCCCTCAAAGACAAAGTCAATATTCAGATAAAACATGGGAAGATTTGTATCAATTATCTCTTGAGACATTTGTTGAGGAAACTGAAGAGAAAAAACTATCTGGCGCAGGTGCAGGACTTTCTGATAACGATTAAAAATCATATAAAAACAATATTTTTTACATCTAAGAAAAATAGCGTTTGATTTATATTAAGATTCCCTATTATATGGCTTCAAAATTTGATGAGTTCATATATTGCCAAAAGTACTAGAGTAAGATCAACTCCTTTTACGAATCGTATTGAGGAGTATGGTGTTCAATCGTACACTGTCTACAATCACATGCTGCTGCCCGCTTCTTTTAAAGGATTAGAGGAGGATTATTATCATTTAAAAAAAAATGTCCAATTATGGGATGTATCAGTTGAGCGCCAAGTACAAATAAAGGGTCCTGATGCTTCACTGCTAACTCAATTGATGACATGTCGTGACCTCTCTCAAGCTAAGGATCATGTGTGCTATTACGCACCTATTACTGATGATCAAGGTAAAATTCTAAATGACCCTCTTATTATGAAAGTTTCCTCTGATACATGGTGGATATCCATATCTGATACAGATGTTATTTTATATGCAAAAGGATTAGCAATTGGACAAAATCTTGATGTAGAAATCACAGAGCCGAATGTTAACCCTTTAGCAGTTCAAGGTCCAAAATCTTTTGAATTAATGAAAAGAATATTTGGAGAGGAAATACTTAATTTAAAATTTTTCCACTTTAAAAAATTTAACTTTGAAGATCATAATTTTTTAATTGCTAGATCAGGTTGGTCCAAACAGGGTGGTTTTGAAATTTATGTTGATGATGATCAAAAAGGACTGGAACTTTATGACGCTCTTTATGCAAAAGGAAAGGATTTAGACGTTCGACCTGGCTGTCCAAATTTGATTGAGAGAATTGAAGGAGGGTTGCTTTCTTATGGCAATGACATGAATATGAATGATACTCCGCTAGAGTGCGGTCTTGACTCATTTGTATCTTTTAATGATGAAATTAATTATTTAGGCAAAAGTGTTCTTCAAAAACAAAAAGAAAAAGGTGTAACCAGATCATTGGTGGGTTTAAAGCTCCAAATAAATGAAATATCACTTACAAAAACTTTACCAGTATTTTATAAAGGAGAGCTTATTGGGGACTTACGATCTGCTTGTTACAGCCCCCAGTTTCAGTGCTGTTTGGGTATCGCAATGATAAATGTCTCTCATCATAACTTCACAGAACCCTTAAATCTCAATATAAATGAACAAGAAATCACTACTGAAATAACAAGCATCCCTTTTACAAAATAGATATTGCTTTCCAAAATTAAAGGTCTAGAAATGCTCCGATGTTCGGAACTATAATAAATTCATGGGCTCTATTTACTGGCTTTGGCCTGATTATGCTCGCACATGCATTGCAAGGGACCTTATTAAACATTAATGCGGTATTATTTAATTTTACTGACTTTGAAATAGGTTATGTTTTTTCTGGATATTTTTTAGGTTATTTATTTAGTTCAATTCAATGTCCTAAACTCATAAAAAATGTTGGGCATATAAGAGTGTTTGCGGCTTTTGCATCTCTGGGCTCTATTGCAATTTTACTTCATTGGATAATTGTGCATCCCGTGGCATGGCTCATCTTTAGAATGATTACAGGTTTTTCTTTTGCAGCAATATACATAGTTTGTGAGAGTTGGTTAAACGACCGCGCTGATAATAACTCTAGGGGACAGCTTATTGCTTTTTATATGATTGTTTTATACTTTTCCCATTGTGGAGGAGTTTTATTGATAAATTTAAGTCCAACTAGTGAAGCTTATCTCTACATCTTGATTTCACTTTTAATTTCTGTTGCCTTAGTTCCAATTTTACTTACCAAAAAACCAGCACCAGATTTTGATACGCCAAAGTTCATATCATTAAAAGAATTATTTCAAAAATCCCCAATGGCATTTGTTGGATCATTTGCAATTGGATTAGTGTATAGCGCTTTGTTTGGATTAATGGGTGTGTTTGGTGCTAAAATAGGATTAAGTGTATTTCAAATATCAATAATGTTTTTTGTAAATACTTTTATTGGAGCTGTCTTTCAGTATCCTATTGGAAAGATTTCAGATAAATTTGACAGAAGAATTATTTTATTAGTATTAAACCTTATTGCTATTGCCTCTTTAATATTTGCCTATTTGTTGGGATCTTCTTCTTTTTACATACTTCTAATTTTTATTGGTATTCACTCAGCTGTATCTCTACCCTACTACGCAGTAGTAATTTCACATATGAATGACTTTTTAGAAAAAGAAGAAATTATCTCTGGAAGCTCTACTCTTACTCTAGTTAATGCTTTGGGAATGGTTATGGGGCCTTTATTGGCATCTCTTTTTATGGCTTATTTTGGAGCCTATGGGTATTTTGTATATATGATTGTGATTTATTGTTTAGTTGCTCCATATAATTTTGCCCGAATTAAAGTAGGACGTACAAGTGATATTTATGAGGACAACACACCTTCAATGATTATACCTCGAACAACATCTTCTATTGGAATGCAATTGGCAACTGATCAAATTATTAATAAGATAGAAGAAGAGGAAGAAAACCAATCGTGAGCATTGAAAAAGAATTAAATAGACTTGGTCTAACATTGCCGACACCAGCCAAACCAGCTGGTAGTTATAAACCATGTATTATTGTTGAAAATACTGCTTATATATCAGGTCAAGGGCCCTTACTTGAGGATGGCACATTTGCCAAAGGTGTTGTTGGAAAAGATTTAGACCTTGAAACAGCACAGTTTCATGCCCAAAGATGTGGTCTTGCTATATTATCAGCTCTTAAAGCAGAAATTGGCGATCTAAATAAAGTTCACCAACTTATTAAAATCACTGGGTTTGTGAACTGTACAAATGATTTTACAAAACAGCCTTTAGTTATTAACGGATGCTCTGATCTTATGAAAGAGGTATTTGGTAATAAGGGTGTGCATGCCCGAGCAGCAGTTGGCGTTAATTCGCTACCTCTAGGCTTTTCTGTGGAGATCGAGGCTATCTTTAAAATTAATTAAATTTTCTTGATTGACAAATTATTAATTTTAGAAAAATATCTTTCTAGGAATATATTTTTGGGGGTAGTGCCATGCAGGTACAATTTCAAAACAACTCACTCAATGTGAGTCATCACGATAAAATATTTCAATTACATCCAGTATGGTTAAGAGAACGTCTTCCGGGTGAGGAGTATTTTGACATTGATACGCATCAACGTCTATACGAACCATCCTCCATAGACTTAGAATTACAAATTACAAATGCTGAGTTGATTGAGTCTCAACTCAATATCGAGTTTAATGATGGTATTAAAGGTTCATACAATATTGAAGACCTCCTCAAAGAGATGGATGATAATCAAAATAAAAGAGGGCCACTTCCTGAACGTATACTTTGGGACGCATCATTGAAAAATTTTCCTGAAATACAATTTGAAGTTGATATGGCTGATAAAAAATCAATGTATGACCTACTTATGAATTTTTATAAATATGGATTTGTAATTATTAAAAATGCTCCAATAGAAAATAAATTTTTATTAAAGTTTGTTAATTCTATCGGACCTGTGAAGATTACAAATTTTGGAGAATATTTTGATGTCATGTCAAAACCTAACCCAAATGATCTTGCTTACAAACCTATTGCTCTCCCACCTCACACAGACAATCCATACCGCAAACCAGCTGCTCCAGGTATTCAATTTTTGCATTGTCTTCAAAATGAAGTATCAGGAGGCTTTTCAACTTTAGTTGATGGTTTTGCAGTTGCTGAATATATAAAAAAGAATAACTTTCAAGCCTTTGAGTCATTGACAACTACAAATCTTCGATACCAATTTCAAGACAAAGATATAGTCCTTGAAAACTGGGGAGAATTAATTGAATTAGATAAAGATGGTGATTATAAGCAAGTACGCTATAGCACAAGGGTAGACTATGTACCTCCTTTAGAAACTGAAAAGTTAAAAATATTCTATCAATCGAGAAAACTTCTTAGTGAATTATATTGCTCTTCAGAATTTGAATTAAGATTTAAATTACAACCTGGGGACATAATGATGTTTGATAATCATCGACTTTTGCACGGTAGAACTGCCTATGATGCAAATGAAGGAATGCGGCACCTTCAAGGCTGTTATCTCGAATTTGATGCCACTGATGGAAAGCTTCGTCATTTAGCTCGAAAGTTTAAATAATAAAATTTATGGCCGAGTTAGATATTATCTCGGCAGAGATATTTGCATGCAAGTCTGATGCTCCACAAATCATATGGGCTAAAGATATGTCTCCCATGTTTGAGGCAAATATTATTGTTAAACTCAAAACAGAGTCAGGTATTGAATGTGTAGGTGGCGTGCTCATTCCCACAGAACATCACTATGATCATTCAATTGTAGAAGCCTGTCGAAATTTATTTCCTGAAATTTTGGGAAAAAACTTAGAACAACGATCTCAACTAACTTCATTTATGCTTTCACGTTGTGTTCCTTTAAACCCTTTGGCTGTTTCCTCTATAGACATTGCTATGTGGGATGGGTATTCAAAATATATTGGCAAGCCTCTTTGTGATATACTGGGTAGACGAAGAAATAGTATTGACTCCTATGCCTCTACTCCCCTGTTCCATAGTATTAATGATTATGTTGATTTTGTAAAAAAACTAGAAGCTCAAAATTTTCGTTCGGTGAAGTTTCATACATGGTGCAATATTGACTTTGATCTAAAAATGGTCTCTGAGGTCTGTCCTCAATTTCCAAGTATGAAATTTATGATTGATTGCGAGCAACGATATAATCGACAAGATGCCCTCAGGCTAGGAAATAAACTAGATGAATTAAATTTTGTGTGGTTTGAAGCCCCATTTGATGATTTTGATTGGGATAGTTATCAATGGCTTCGCACTCAAATTAAAACACCTGTTATAGGAGCTGGAAATTCTATTCTTGATCCACATCAAATTGAACAATCCCTTAAACTAGATATTTTTCATCACGCTAGAGTTGATACAACTTATGTCGGAGGCATTACGCAAGCCTTAAAAATCATGAATATAGCTAATAAATATAATAAAAATACTGAGCTTCAATCATGGTCTTATCCCTTAGGCCAAGCAGCTAATCTACATATTATGCTTAGCCACGAAAATTGTGAATATTTTGAGCAGGTTGTCCCCTTTGAAGACCATGAACATGGTGCTAAAACTTTTATCAGAACTGATCAAAAAGGAGAGGTTACTGTTAACTCTAATCCTGGCCTAGGGATAGAGGTAGACTGGGAAGTTATCAATCGTGATTGGTATTCTTATTTAAAATTAGACCAAAATGGTCTTAAATCAGAAACCAGATCAATCTAGTTTTCACTTCGATAGTATAAAAGATCATGAAGCGGCTGATTACAATTATATGTTTCATAGTAATGATGACAGGGACTAGTGTGGCACAAAATTTTTACAATTTTTCAATCAATGATATAGATGGAAATACGATCGATTTAAAACAATTTGAAGGTCGACCAGTTCTGTTAGTAAACACTGCAAGTCGATGTGGTTTTACCAAACAGTATTCAAATCTTTCTAATCTTCATCAAATGTACCTAGATAAAAATTTAGTCATCATCAGCACTCCGTCAAATTCCTTTCGTCAAGAACTGAGCTCTGAAGAAGAAGTAAAAGAATTTTGTCTTATAAACTACCAAACTAAATTTATTTTGACTGAGATTATAGATGTAAAGGGAGCTAATGCTCATCCTTTGTATAAATGGATATCAGATGATTATGGTAAAACCCCTAAATGGAATTTTAATAAATTTCTATTTGATGGTCAGGGTCAACTTGTTGAAAATTGGTCTTCTATGACAAAGCCGGATAGTTCAAAGATTACATCAATTATTGACCAATTAATTTAAAGAATAAGTTTTCATTTTATAAGTATGAAGAAATAAAAAAGGCGCCTTAAGGCGCCTTTTTGAAGTAGTACTTGTGTTTAAATTTTAGTTAAATTCTGGGTATGCTACAGTTGTTAACTCAGCTTTATCTAAACCAACAGCTTCAGTTTCTTCATCAACACGAAGACCTATTGTAGCTTTTAGAATATAGAAGCCGATAGCACTTAAAGGCACTACGAGAACAGCTGCTGCAACAATACCAATAACCTGAACGATGAAATCTCCTCCACCGAATATAGCTACTGCTAATGTTCCCCATATACCCGCTACTAAGTGAGCAGAAATCGCACCAACTACATCATCAATTTTCATTTTATCAAGCATTGGTATGGCAATCGTACACACGATGCCTCCGATAGCACCAATGATCATTGACGTAAAGTGATTGGTTAAATCAGGACCTGCTGTAATAGCAACTAGACCAGCGATAGCACCGTTAAGAGCAATGGATAAATCAATTTTCTTATACATAATTTGAGATAAGATAATTGCTGCCACAACTCCTCCACATGCTGCAATATTCGTATTAACAACAACAATAGAAATTGCTACTGCATCTAATGCGCTTCCTAGAGCTAATTGTGATCCGCCATTAAATCCGAACCAACCAAACCATAGAATAAAGGTACCTAAAGCAGCAAGAGGCATATTTGCTCCAGCGATTGGAGAAATCTTCCCATCTTTGCTATATTTTCCAGCTCTTGGGCCTAAAATGAGACAACCAACTACAGCTGCCCATCCACCTACAGAGTGAACAATTGTTGAACCAGCGAAGTCAGAGAAACCCATTTCTGCTAACCAACCGCCGCCCCATGTCCATGAACCATAAATTGGATAAATTATTCCAGTCATAATGGCTGCAAAGATCATAAATGGCCATACTTTAATTCTTTCAGCACATGCGCCTGATACGATTGAAATTGCTGTTGCACAGAAGACCATCTGGAAGAACCAGTCAGAAGCAACAGAATAGCCGGTATCAGCAATAGCAGCAACATTTTCGGCACCGTCTAGGAGGGCAAGTTCGTCAGCGGAAGGATTATAGAAGGCTCCTCCTAGCGATCCGATCCAACCTGAAACGTCTACATACATTAAGCTGTAACCGACCAGATAAAACATGATGCCTGCGATTGAGTAAAGGGCAATATTTTTTAATAAAATAGCAGATGTGTTTTTCTTACGCACAAAACCTGCTTCCAACATGGCAAAGCCAAGTGCCATAAACATGACAAGTATTCCACCAAAAATAAACAGGAATGTATTAAAAACAAATGCTGTCTCTGCGGATACTTCCGCACTAGCTATTCCTGAAACTAACAATGATGGAATTAGAAATGATAATATTTTTTTCATAATGTCTCCTTATTTAATTGCCTCAGCGCCACGCTCGCCTGTACGAATACGTACGACCTCTGACACTTCAGTTACGAAAATTTTACCGTCACCAATTTTTCCTGACTTCACTGCATCGGAAATCGTAGTGATAACTTTTTCTACATCTGCGGAGTCCACTAATACTTCCGCTCTTGATTTAGGAAGAAAGTGTACCTCATATTCTGCGCCTCGGTACAATTCAGTGTGGCCTTTCTGGCGCCCATATCCTTTGGCCTCAACAATAGTTAGTCCCTGAATATCCACGCTTGTCAGTGCCTGTCTCAGAGCTTCAACTTTGTCGGGCTTGATAATTGCTGTTACTAATTTCATATTTACCTCACTAATTTTTTTAGTAATGAGTGGGTTATAAGGAGAGAATCGAAAAAAAAATAATGCTAAGAAAGAAGAGAAAGTATGCGTTATTTGAATAATGCCAATTTATCTATATTTTTCAATAGTTCTAGAGCTATGAAATTAAGCCGAGGTGATATTTTTTTTTGGATCAAAAAACGGCTTCTCTACAATAATACTTTTAAGTATTCCAAAATCCGTGCAAACTTCCAATTCAGTACCTAATGATGAGTGGTTGATATCTATCATCGCTAAAGCAATATTTTTTTTAAGACGTGGTGAATAAACAGCAGAGGTAACTTTTCCTAAATCCTTACCGTCTATTCTGATAGGCCAAAAAATTGTATTTGGGCCTTGCAAAGGTTCTCCAGATATCTCAAGGCCAACTTGTTTTCTAAGTATTCCTTTTTTATGTATTTTTTGTAATGCCTCTTTACCTATGTAATTAATATCACTATCTAATGCAACGAGACGATCGAGTCCTACTTCAAATGGGTTTGTGTGAATATCTGCATCAGCGTGATATGAAAGCATCCCTCCTTCAATTCTTCGAATACTAGATGTATGTCCAGGCTGAAGTCCATATTCTTTGCCAGCATCCATAATCATTTCCCATAATTTATCTCCCTGGCTCCCATCTCTTAAATAAATTTCATATCCTAGCTCACTCGACCATCCTGTTCTGGAAACAATTAATGGGATACCCTCTAAATCAAACTCTTTTAACCAATAATATTTTAATTCTCGAATGCTTTCTCCAAATAATTTTGCTGCAATTTCTCCTGACTTTGGTCCTTGAAGCTGAAGAGGTGAAACATCAGGTTCTTGAATGACCACATCTAAGCCTGAATTAACAGCTACTCCTTGTGCCCATAAAAGTATATCGCTGTCTGATAACGATAACCAAAAATGATTTTCTGCAAGACGAAGAAGAACAGGATCATTTAGGATGCCACCTTTTTCGTTTGTGATTAAAACATACTTACATTGACCTATTGATAGCTTTGATAAGTCTCTTGGAGTTAAAAGTTGAATAAACTTATATGCGTCAGGACCAGTTATCTCAACTTGTCTCTCTACAGCAACATCACACAAAATGGCATCATTTACTAAATACCAAAAGTTTTGCTCAGGGCTGCCAAAATCTCGAGGAATATACATGTGATTATATACTGAAAAGCCCGTAGCTCCCCATCTAACTGTTGCATCAAAATATGGAGATTTTCGAATTTGCGTACCAAAACCAAAGTTTTTATTAGACATGTATGCTCCTCTAATGAAACAAAAAACTCTAGACTAATTTAAAATTTGAACAAGTCCTGAAAAGTATAAGTTTTTAGAGTTTTTTTTGATTTATAACGACATCGACTAAAACAGCTATAAGTAAATTTAACATGGTAATTCCACAAATAATAATAAAGCTAAAGATATATATCCATGCCCACCAATAAAGTTCTTGAAGAGGTAGCATCACCTGCTCCCAAGAAGATAAAGTCAAAACTTGAAATAAAGTAATCATAGCAGTACCTACATTTCCCCACCTTGATGGGATGACTTCACTAAATAGAATTGAACCGATAGTTGCGTAGATATACAAAATTATGAATAGAAGTAAACTTACATAAAATACTCGTTTTACAGATTGCAATAAAGCTTCAATAATCATTTTCAACTCAGGGATAACAGAAATAATACGAAGAACTCTAAACACACGTAGTAATCTTAACAGTAAGAAGCTTGAGTTATTTGGGATAGGTATAAGTGAAATACAAACAATTAGTGTATCAAAAATATTCCATCCATTTTTAAAAAAATCAGATTTTTTTGGCTCACCAATAAATCGAATAATAATCTCTATGACAAAAAATATAGTAATTGAATAATCTAATAAATTAATGATTTGATTAGTGATATCAGATAGTTCATAGGTATTAACGCCAATAGTAAATGCATTAAAGATAATTATCGATATGACTAAAAACTGAAAAAACTTACTTTCCTTAAGTTGGTAAAAAATTTTATTCATCAGGTTTAAAAGTAATTTAACGTTATCTTAATTAGATAATCTTTGAAAATGAATTAATTTTTACTCCAGTTGACTAAAAACATCGCTTCATTTCTTCGAAGATTTGGCAGGGTAAAAGGACCGTTATAAGTTGCTTTTATCGCTGGACCTTTGGTTTCTATTTGAGCCTGATCTAAAGAGTTTTTTAAAATAGCTACATGTTTTAAAAAGTTTTTATCTGATGCAAAACCAGAATATTGAATTACCGCAAAATAACCCTCTTCAATACTAGCTATTTCAACAGAGTCATCGGCTGGTAAAGGGGCTGATGAAAGATCAAAACGTTCAGGTAGGAAAAATTGCATAACCATTTGCCCTTGATCTGGCAACATAGTAACAGGAGTAGTCATTTCGATTTTAGTAGAGCTTTGATTATTACCTGAAATATATTTAAATAATTTTTGAAACCCACTATTTGATCCTTGAAAGCTTGTTTGAATAACTATTCGTTCATCATAAAATCGAATTTCAAAATTATCATTCTCCTGCATAATTTGATAAGGAGCTTCATCATAAGCCATAATATTTTTTATCATAAATAAGAAAATTAATATGTATTTAATCATAATTCACTTCTAAGCTCATTTATTCATCTCCCCAAACACGACCATCTCTTGGTATCCAACCATTGATCTCTTCTCGTTTACTCTTTAATATGCTGATTTTATACATTGTTGGAGTAACCTCTAAAAGATTAACTGTCTTGGGGGATTTAATTTTTCCTTTTTGGATTGTCAACCATGAGTCAGGGTCATAAGAATTAGTTGCATACAACTCAATATCTTCCAAAATTAGCAAAGTTCTTTTACGTGTTAATTGATTGTGGTAAATCCACCCCTGAATTCCATTAAAAAGTTCAATACGATACCAATCTATATAAGTACTTCCTGTGCTCTGATGTTCTTCAATTACTTTGACTGGCATTCCCTTATGAGTTAAGAAAAATTTTTCTGTTTGCTCTTTGAAATCTTTTAAATCTGGATAGTGTCGTAACCATGACTCATTTTTAGAAAGTGATTTGTAATACGGAATGTGATTATTCGCTAAGCTAGATAAAGGAATAAGTAGTATAAGTAAAAACTTTATCATTAATAATTAAGATATATTTTAGCTTAAATAATCATAGATTTTAAAAAAATATTTAATCTTAAGTTCACTATAGGGATTTAAATATTTGATCTTACTTATTTACTTTCTACTTCCATGTTTAATATAGACAGACTTTGCTAAAATTTTGTGATTTGTCATTTTTCTCAAACTAAAAATTCTATCTTTTGCAAATTTACTTGTTTGATTCACATTAACCATAGGTTTAATCCAATTGTTTGGGAGTAGTTGTTCTTCAAATGGTGTGATGTTCTCAGGATAATGTAATAAATTTAGAGGAACCTCCTGGAATTTAGGAATATTTTTTCTAATAAAAAATCCTTTAGGGTCTTGATCTTCTGATTGTTTGTAAGGATTATATACACGAATAGCATTAATTCCTGTGGTTCCTGACTGCATTTGAACTTGGCTATAGTGTATCCCTGGCTCGAAATCAGTAAAGAGTGCAGCAAGATGAGGTGCATAAAACCTCCAATCAAGCCATAGGTTGTAAGCTGCAAAAGATGCCAACATTGCACGCATCCTAAAATTTATCCAACCATGATTTCTAAGATAAATCATGCATGCATCAATGAAAGGTATGCCTGTTCGTCCTTCAATCCATGCCTTTAATTTTATTTCATCCTCATCTCGCAAATTGTCATATATTGAAATGAAATTTTTATCTTGTATTGAGGGTTCATCTTCTAATTTTTGTATAAAATGTGAACGCCAATGTAATCTTGAGAGAAAAGAATTGATTGATCTGACAAAGTTTTTATTTGTTCCTTGAAGTTCTTTTTGACGGTGGGAAGCCTCATGAAAGGCTACACGAGTTGACATTGTTCCAAAAGCAAAATGAGTAGAGAGACGCGAACAACTCTGCTCTGCAGAAATTGGACTAGACATTTCTATTTGATAGTTTTCTCCTCGAAAATCTAAAAATGTTTTTAATAGTTTTGTTGCATTCTCATTTCCGCCTTTTTGGCGTTCAGGGCAAGGAGTAGAATCATAAAATTGTTGAGGATGCTGGAAATTTGGGATCTCTAAAATTTTTGAGCTTTTGAAATAATCATTAGTTGTAAGAATCGGTTTATTAATTTCTTTATGGAAATTCTTTGCCCAATTATCACGATTATGCTTACCTCGAATAACACCAATGTGAGGAATTTCTTGCCATGCAATTTTTTCAGATTTAAAAAATTGACCTATCCGATTATCTCTTTGATAAGTCCAATTAATTCCTGTTTCTTGCTCGCTAGTTACTTTCTTAATTCCATACTTTAAGTGGATATCCTTAAAAATCTCCAAAGCATCTCCGCTTAAAATATTTAAATGGAGATTTATAGATGAAAGTTGATTTCGTAAATCTTTTAGGCTTTCTAAAGTAAATTCCCACTGCCGAAGAGACATGTCTTTTTGTAACCATAGCTGAGGTTCAATAATGTAAATTAAAATTTTTGGATATTTTGAGTCTAAAAGTGTAGCATTATCAACCACACGAAGATTTTTTTTAAACCAAATAACGTGGTTTAACATGTCTTAAAATTTAATTTTATATCCTTTAGAAAAAATATATGCAATTGCTGCCAAATTCATTGCGCAAAAAATACTAATCATAGCTAAACTAATTGTAATACTGACATCTGCCATATTGTAAAAACTCCATCGAAATCCACTTACTAAGTACAAAACAGGATTAGCCAATGATACTTTTTGCCAAAATTCTGGCAGCCAAGCAATGGAATAAAGAGAGCCTCCCAAAAAAACCATAGGAGTTATTATAATTGTAGGTATTAGAGAAAGTTGCTCCCAATTAGTTGATACAACGCCAATTAAAAAACCTAATAGACTAAAAGTTAAGGCAGTAAGAACTAACATTAAAATCATTACTAAGGGATGAGCAATGGATATTTCTACAAATAAACTAGCTGTGCCTAAAATAAGCGCACCTAAGATAATCGATTTTGAAGTAGCAGCTCCTACAAATCCCATTACTATTTCCCAAGAGGATAAAGGAGCTGCATAAATTTCATTAATTGTTCCTAAAAATTTTGGAAAAAAAATACCCGAGGCAGCATTCGATAAACTTTGAGTTAGAAGAACTAACATCATTAATCCTGGAACAATAAAAGATCCGTAACTCACATCTTCAATCAAGGGAATTCTTGAACCAATAGCAGATCCAAAAACCACAAAGTATAGAGATGTTGAAATTACGGGGGAGAGGATACTTTGAATTATAGTTCTTCTCATTCGATCCATTTCATGGAGATAAATTGCTTTTACGCCAATCCAGTTCATGCACTCTCCTTTAATAACTGTTCAAAGATATTTTCTAGTGACGTTTGAGCAGATTTTAAGTCTTTTAGTTTCAGGCCTGCAAGTTTTACATCCTGTAAAAGTTTAGTAATACCTGTAGTTTCGGCTTGTGAATTATAGCTAAAACATAAAGCATGACCATTTTCTGTAATCGACAAATTATAATTTTTCAAAGACTCTGGGATTACAGAAATTTTATCTTGTAATTCAATAGTTAATAATTTTTGACCCATTTTTTGCATCAAGTCCCTTTTATTTTCTGTAATAACAATTTCACCGTTATTGATGACGGAAACCCGATCAGCAATTGCCTCTGCCTCTTCAATATAATGGGTTGTTAATATAATAGTAACGCCACTATCTTGTAAATTTTTCACCACTCGCCACATATCACGGCGAAGAGATATGTCTACACCCGCTGTCGGTTCATCTAAAAACAAAATTTGAGGCTCATGGCTCAGTGCTTTTGCTATAAGAGCCCTTCTTTTCATACCTCCTGAAAGTTCACGAAGGCGATTATCTTTTTTATCCCAGAGACTTAGATCTTTTAAGATTTGCTCTATTAAGGCAGGATTTTTTTTCTTACCGTACAACCCTCTCGTATACGATACGTTTTGAAATACTTGTTCAAATGCCTCTAATTGTAACTCTTGAGGAACCAAACCTATGAGGGATCGTGTGTGACGAAAATCTTTTACAACGTCATGACCATCAACAGAAATATTCCCGGAAGAAGGTATGACTACACCGCAAATTGCATTAATTAATGTGGTCTTACCCGCTCCATTAGGACCAAGCAGAGCCAATATCTCACCTCGTTTAATTTCTAAATTGACACCCTTTAAGGCTTCAAAGCCACCAGAATAGGATTTGTAAACATTGTTAATTTTTATGAGAGTTTCAGAGGTCATGTGTAAGAAAATGTACCTTATATTATAGGCTTAATCTTTAAAGTAGATTATGTGGATGTTTTCGATTTTTTACTTTTCTCAATTAAATAAGTACTGATGAGGACAGCTATCAAAGCAACAATTATTTTATAGGTAATTTTTTCTTGAAGAAAAATATATCCAAAAATAAGACCAAATATGGGAATAATATAGGCAACTTGGCTTTGGAAAACTAAGCCATTTTTTTGAAGAATATAAAATCTCATCAACCAGGCTATTGCTGTTGCAACGACACCTAGATAGAACAATGAAATAGTAGGCCCTAAAGAAGGCTTTAAATCTAGCGGATTTTCAAAAATAAACATGATCGGAAGAAGGATCATTACAGCCCAAACTAAAATACTAGAGGTAACAACCTCATTTTTGACATGTTTCAGTCTCAGTGAAAATAAACCACCCAGTGTGTAGAAAGCGGGTCCTAAAATAACCATAAATGCATAAAAAATATTAGAGCTGTTGATTAAAAGATCATCAGAGAAAAGAAATATTATCCCTAAAAACCCAACTAAAATTCCTAAAAACTTTAAAAAATTAATCTTTTCATCTGGGATAAAAAGATGACTCAAGATTGCTGCAAAAATTGGAGCTGTTGACATTAATATGGCGGCCATATTGCTTTGAACTTTAACAATGCCAAACGAGATAAAGAAAAAAGGAAGCACTAAGTTGACTAATCCAATAGTTGCATACCAATGCCAATTTTCTCCGAAAGCTTCTATGTGAATACCTCGGATAAAACAGTAAATAATCATCACAAGTGCTGCAAAGAAAATTCGCCCAAAAGCGAGTGCCATAGGCGTATAATCAGCTGAGGCAATTTTAATATTAAAAAAAGCACTACCCCAAATAGCTGCAAGGGTAATGAGGAGGATAAAATCTTTAAGAGAGGCTTTGTGCATTAACTTAAGGTAAATTGAACACGCTTATTCATTTTTCCTTTGCTTTCATATTTGATAAATTGAAATTCACCAATCTCTTTTGTATTAGCTACATGAGTGCCACCACAGGGCTGTAGATCAATGGTGCCAATTTTTACTAATCGAATTTTTCCGTTTGTCCGTGGAGGCTTTACCGATAAAGTCCTAACCAATTCAGGCTGCTGGTCGAGCTCTTCATTGGTAATCCACTGATACGAGATGGGATGGGCTTGTTTGATAAAGTCATTAATGATGGAATTGAGTGTTTCAAACTCAAAAGTCTCTTCGCCCAAATCAAAATCAATACGGCTTTTCTCTATGCCAATAGACCCCCCTGTTACGTAATAAGGCAGAGCAGCACATAAAAGGTGCATCGAAGTATGCATTCGCATTAATCGATATCTGTGATCCCAATCAACCATACCCGTTACATCTCCATTACTGATTTCACAGGGTTGATCAAGGACATGGGCAATGCCTTTTTCATGTTTTAAAGTGTTGATAACATTGAATTTTTGACCATTAATCTCGAGTGTTCCCTTATCGCCAGGTTGACCTCCGCTTTGAGCATAAAAGCAGCTGTCTGAAGTGATGACTTTGTCATCTTCTACGAGCTCAATTGGTGATTGAAATTCTTTGATGTAACTATCATTTAAAAAAATCATTTTTTTCCTTCCTTAGCTTTATATTCAATGCAGGCCTCAATACCTCCTTGTGAGGTACTTTCTAATTCACACTCTTGTCGATAGCCGTAGTACTCAAACGTTGAGGCTAGGTAGAGTCCAAAACCCACAATGCCAAAAACAACAACAGCGTATAAAATTTTTTTAGCCATTTATATTAACCGATCTTGAAACCCTATCAGTTGATTATTGACAATGATATCAGATTTTTTCAAGGGTCGTAGCAGCTCAATACCCTCTAAACTGATACATCGACTCAGAGCAACATAAAGCTGACCTGGTGCAAAAGAGCCCTGACTCATATCAATGATAACTTTTTCAAAAGTTTGACCTTGGCTTTTATGGATGGTAATTGCCCAGGCAAGTCGCATGGGATATTGTTTGAAAGAACCAGTGATATCTTCTTGGACTTCTTGTTGGTCATCATCATAGGTATATTGGATACGGTCCCATTTTTCTTTTTTAACCTCATAAATCTTATGATTAATTTTAACTTTGATTTTTTTCTGTGCAATTTCGTGAATGATACCAATGGAGCCATTAACCCATCGTTTCTCTGGATCATTTTTAATCATGATCACTTGTGCTCCTTTTTTCAGTTTAAGAATTTCATCGGTAGGAAATAACTCTTTATAGAATTGCCCTGTAGCTTGTCCCCGAAAAGAGAATTCTTCCTCACCTAATTGGCTTAAATATTTTTGATTGATGCCACTTGCACGTGCATTGGTTGTTGTAAGAATGATTTTTCCTTCATCCATCTCAAAATGGTCTACGAGTGAGTCATTGAGATTATCTAACTGATTATGGGTAATTGACCCATCTCTAACAGAATTGAGAATATGGATAAAATGGTCATCTGTTTGACGATAAATGCTTTGTAATTCAAGGGTTTTAAATTGCGCATCTTGAAAAATATTTGAGTGAAAAAAGAAATGCCCCTTAGGATATATGCGTTGTAATAATCCTGACTCATCCATATTAACCACTGGAGGCAATTGAAACAGATCGCCAAAGACTATTACTTGAACGCCGCCAAAGGGCTGAGTGAGTTTTTTGCGGTGTACCCTGAGGCTATAGTCGATAGCATCAAAGACATCTGCGCGAACCATGGAAATTTCATCGATGATAAGAGTTTCGAGATTTTGTAAGACTTCTACTTGGCGAACTTTTTTGATATGTCGCGTTTGAATAACCTTAGGGGGAAAGCCGAAAAAGGAATGAATAGTTTGACCCTTCACTCGAATTGCTGCAACTCCTGTTGGTGCCAATACTGCAGTATTTTTTTGAGTGATAGAACGAAAGTATGCAAGTAGGGTAGACTTGCCACTTCCTGCCTTACCGGTTATATAAAAATGATCGTTGGTATTTTCAAGCTGTTCAACAATGGATTCAAATTCTTCACTTAATATAAAATCATCAGGAAGAAGACTATTGTAATTTTTTTTATAGCCCATGAATTATATCACTAGCCATCTGAAAGCACTCTTTCACAGTTCCTTTTTGAATTTGCAGACGAGACATTCTTGGAGAGAAACTTAATCTCTCCACATAAATATTTTTTTGATAAAATATTCCGATAAAAACTAATCCGACAGGCTTCGTCTTAGTGCCCCCACCTGGACCGGCTACACCAGTGGTAGCAAAGGTCATCTGACTCTTTGTTATTTTATGGAGGTGATAACACATCTGTGAACAGACCTGCCTACTAACTGCACCATGGTTTTTAAGCGTCATGGCTTTGACTTTTAAATGTTTCATTTTAGCCTCGTTAGAGTAAGTGATTAAACCTGTTTGATAGATTTGAGAGATACCCGCTATAGATATAAACTGAGAAGCTAATAGACCACCAGTACACGACTCAGCTGTGGAGACTGATATTTGGTTCTCTAATAAAATTTGAATTGTCTTGGATTCTATACCCATAAGTTAGATATACTTATTATATAGAATGAGGAATAACAATGGTCGTTTCAATATCCATAAATTGCATAACATATCCACAAAAATCTTAATAATTTATTAAAATGTATTGAATTTTAATATTATGATATGCATTTATTGCATATTATATAGAAGTAATTAGGATTAAATAAGCGAATCATGGAGGTTTGAAATGGCAGATATGTTCTCAGGATATTACCCCTTCTTAATAATGATTATTTGGTTAGTTGTAGGCATCATAGGTGCCAGAATGTAATAAATTTTTGTGCGAGTATCTTAGTCAAAGATCTCAATCAAATATATGAGGGTGGTGAATCTCCTTACAGGCCACCCTCATTCTTTAAATAAGTTTTTTAGCCTTTTCCCGTAACACATACTTTTGAATTTTTCCTGTCGATGTTCTAGGTATATCTTCAAAGAAATAATATTTTGGAACTTTAAAGGATGCTAAGTTACTTTTACACCACTGTAGGGCCTCATCACTATTCCATTGATGCTGTACTTTAAGCTCGATAAAGGCACAAGGCACCTCTCCCCATTTTTCATTAGCAACTGCGATTACTGCCGCTGCGGCTACACACTCATTTTTTAAGAGAGCTTCCTCAATTTCAATAGATGAAATATTTTCCCCTCCTGAAATAATTATATCCTTAGATCGATCTTTGAGTTGAAGATATCCATCAGGATGCATCACTGCTAGATCACCAGAATGAAACCATCCTCCCGCAAACGCTTTATCATTTGCAGTTTTGTTTTTTAGATATCCTTTCATCACGATGTTTCCTTGAAACATGACCTCACCTATAGTCTTCCCATCAGCTGGTACGGGCTTCATAGTTTCAGGATTTAATACACTTAGATGCTCTAATGGTAAATAGCGAACTCCTTGGCGAGCTTTGAGTGATGCCTGCTCTGTCATATTCAAACTATCCCATTCTTGATGCCACTCGTTAATTACGGCAGGACCATAAGTTTCTGTTAGACCATAAAGATGGGTTACCAAAAATCCTGCTTGCTGCATTTGTTTTAATACATTCTCTGGTGGTGGAGCGGCAGCAGTAAAAAATTGAACCTGATGATCGGGTCTGTAGTCTTGTTGCTTGTCAAAGGACAGGATAACAGACATTACAATAGGAGCGCCACATAAGTGGCTAATTTTATGGGTTTTTATACTTTGCCAAATAGGTTCGGCTCTGACTTGGCGAAGACAAACGTGTATTCCTATGATTGCTGACATCGTCCAAGGAAAGCACCATCCATTACAATGAAACATGGGTAGCGTCCACAGATAAACGGAATGCTTGGGCATGGAGGCTACCATGGCATTTCCCTGGGCTAACAAATAAGCACCTCGATGATGAGAAACAACACCCTTAGGATCTCCAGTTGTCCCTGAAGTATACCCTACAGAAATAGCATCCCATTCATTTTCTGGCATCAGCCACTGGTAGTTACTATCGCCCTTATTTAAAAATAACTCATAGTCATCAGCACCCAAATCAACAGGGGCATCCTTATATTCATATTCACTATCCACAAATTCAATTAAATGAGGTTTAACTTGGCAGTGAGATAATACCTCTTTTACAATACTCCCTAGTTCTCGATCATAAAAAAGAATTTCAGATTTGGCATGGTCTAGTTGAAAAGCAATGGTAGCTGGATCAAGTCTGGTATTGATCGCATGGATAACAGCGCCACACATAGGAATGCCGTAATGAACCTCTAGCATAGGTGGTGTATTTAAAAGCAAAGTAGAAACGGTACTCCCTCGTGTCATGCCAAGTTGAGCAAGAGAGAAGGCAAGCTGTTTGGAGCGAGTATAAAATTCTCGATACGTTGTTTTGGTATTGCCATGGATGATAGCAATGTGATCAGGAAAGACATCAGAGGCGCGCTCTAGAAAAGATAATGGTGTCAGAGGCTGATAGTTAGCAGGATTTTGGTCGAGATCTTGGTTGTAGGGGTTTACCATAAATGAGCTTTACTCTTTCCAAGAAGGAGGGCGCTTATCAAGGAAAGCTTCGATACCCTCTTTGGCATCGTATTCGAGCATGTTTTCTACCATGACCTGTGAGGCGTATTCATAGGCCTTAGATAGTGGCATTTCAATTTGCTCGTAGAATGCTTTTTTCCCAATTTTTAGGGTGGTCTTAGATTTAGCAGCTATTTTCTTAGCTTTTTCTAGGACATAGGACTCTAAATCTGCTTGCTCTAAGCTCTTATTAATAAGACCTATATCAGCTGCTTCCCCCGTTGAGATAAGATCTCCTGTCAGCAACATCTCCATAGCGTGTTTCACAGATGCATTGCGCGAGAGAGCCACCATCGGTGTTGAACAAAATAAACCGATATTCACCCCGGGAGTAGCAAATCGAGAAGATGAGCTAGCGTAGACTAAATCACAACTCAAAGCCAACTGACACCCCGCTGCGGTCGCAACGCCATCTACTTGAGCGATGACAGGCTTAGGGTGATGAACAATGCTTTGCATGAGCGTGGAACATTTTTTCAAAATAAATTGAAAGTACTCTTTGCCCTGATCGGCATTAGACCTAGCTGCTTTAAGTTCTTTGAGATCATGGCCAGCAGAGAATACTTTACCAGAAGCTGCCAATACTAAAACACGACTAGTGCTGGAGGTATGGGTATCAAAGACACTTTGAAGTTCATCAATCATTTTTTCTGAAAGGGTGTTTTGATGACCAGGGTCGTTAAGAGTAATTTTAACAACACCTGAACCAAGATCTTTAATTTCTAATAGCGAAGATGACTGCTCACTCATAAGATTACTTCAAACCCCACATCTGCAGATAGCGAATTAGCAATAAAGCAGTAGCGATGAGAGCGGTCATGCATCTCTTCTAACTCTTGGGCGCTCACAGTAAAGTCTCCCTCAAATTGTACGACAGGATGTAAGACTATTTTTGTGACTGCCATTTGACCTTTGGGATTTTTTCCCAAAGTAGCGTCTGCTTTATCAGTATAGGAAATAACGGGCCACTTAGCTTTTACTGCCAAAGCTAGAAATGTCATCATATGACAACTGCTCACCGAAGCGGCCAGGGCCTGTTCGGGATTTGTGTTGGCAAGATCCCCACCCCAGTCCGGGGCGGCGTCAGCCATCAGCTTGAAACTGTCATTATAAGAAATCTCATGGGAGTTCGAATATTTTCCTTGAGCCATCTCGCCCTCACCCAAGCTCCATTTCAATGTAATTGATAATTCAGACATCACTCAAATTAATACGGATCCGAAAAAAACACCATGTTAAATTCGAAGAAAAATGTTGATAATCAATAGAATTCATAGTTTTTAGAAGGTTTTCTTTCTTATTTTCCTTTAAATATTAACAAAAAAAAAGTAGCTAAAATGATTAGAGATATCGTCATATCAACCCATAGGGTGCCAGTAAACATTTTAAAATTATGAATCTACCCAACTCGAACTTGGGATTAATAATAATAGGACTAAAAGGTTTTTCATTTACTCAAAGCTAAAATAATTATTTGGTTGCTGACACATAATTTAAGCAGGCTTTATAAGTAATTTTGCCATTTTGTTGTCTGTTTTGAGACACTTCAACCAATTCATCTCTTATTGCTGAAAGACTTTTCTCAGATAAATTTGCTTCTGCCAATAATCTTCCACCGAGACCAATCTTTAAAAGTAAATCTCCCTCTTTTTGAGCAGAGTCATTAGTTGAAATGGATGAGTATACCTTTTCTACTTTCACGTTTTTAAATTCGGAGGACTCTAAAATGTCTTTCACATAATCTTCCTCACTGAATGCTAATGGGCCAGGTGCTCTGGTGATTTCTGGAAAGTCTTTATTTAGATGTCTAATTATTATATTTGTTGCTACAGTAAAAAATTCATTTTCCATTACGTTTGTCCAACAAACAAAGTTTAGTGAGCCACCTTCTTGGAGGGAATTATATATATTTTTAAAAGCCTCAACGGGGTTCTCAAAAAACATCACCCCAAATCTAGATATAACTTTATTAAAACTATTTTCTCTAAATTCATAATTTTGAACATCACATAATTTAAATTCTAAATTTTTTGTCTTTGCATATTTACTCTTTGCTAAATCTAATAAAATTTTAGATATATCAGCTCCTACCACATACCCATTTTCCCCAACTATTTCAGATGCCTCAAAGGAGGTCTGCCCCCCTCCACATCCAATGTCTAATATTTTATCACCTCGGCTTATATTTAATCTTAAAAATAACTCTTTTGTCAAAATGGATAATCTCTCGTTCATAGAGTCATCTTCTTCAACCCATTTTTTACCTATACCCTCATTCCATAACTCAAATTGCTCTTCATTAGCCATTTTATGGGTCATTTATTAGTTACCTCTTTTTTAACAAATATGAACTCAAGTTTTTCACAAAAGCAGACGATATCAATCGTTTTACCCCAAGCCAAACTAGGGATTAATACCAATAGGGTTAGAAAGTTTTTCATTTAATAAGCAACCTATAATTGTTTTTGCCAGTCATAGACTGGTGAAAAACCCAACATATTCTTGATCTTTTTATTTGAATAAAGGCATTCTTGGCTACCCAGTTCATATTTTAAAGGAACATTGGGATAATAATTTTTGATAATTTCTTGGGTATTTAGATCAACGGAATTTTGGTCATTGGAAACATTAAATATCTCAAAACCCAATCCGTCCTTATTAATACATAGCTCAACAGCTTGTCCTAGATCCCTAGCATCAATATAATTAAATGCGTTAGGTATACGAACAGTTGGGTCTTTGCAAAAATCTTTAAAAATATGATATTCATCAGGCTCAATGACATTCCCAATTCGCAGTCCATAAATATCAATCCCTGATCTACGTTGAAAGGCTCTTGCTGTTTCTTCATTGACAACCTTGGACATGGCATAACTATCCATAGGTCGGACTAAATCATCTTCTGTAACAGGTAAAGAAAGGGGGTCTGGTTTATTATGAGCAAAACATAAACCGTAAACAGTTTCTGAGGAAGCAAATATAATCTTCTTTACTCCTAATTTAATGGCAGCCTCTAAAACGTGATAGGTGCCCATCACATTCACCTTATATGTTTCAATATCGCTGGCCATTAAAATTCTTGGAATGGCAGCAAAGTGAACAACAGTATCATATTTTAAGGGCTCTGCATTTTCTCTTAGTTCATCTACGTTCATATGGGCAGACATCGACGAAAAAACTTGTGCAGCATCCGTAATATCAATATTTAAATAATCAATATTTGGTTGTTTGTAGTTATACAAATCAGCATTCAAAACTTTCATACCTTTCGTAGCTAGGTGCGATGCAACATGTTTTCCAGCTTTACCGCTCGCACCAGTAAAAAATATTCGATTGTTCATAATGAATTATTACACAGACCTCTTGAATTAAGAAATATTAATTTTTTATTTAATACCATCGAAACATTCCAATCACCCCTGCACTAGCGTAAAAGAATTGTAACAATAATATTCCTTTATGTTTGCCCAAATAGGCCCACATACCAATCGCAATGGCAGAAATCAGTAGTAATGTAAAACCCATAAATTCGGCGCCAATATTAAATGCTACTAACAATGAATAGATGATGGCCGTTATAACACCAAACCACTCCAGTGACTTTTGTAAATTCATGATAATACCTTACTGCCTCTCGATGATTTATCTATTGATATTGAAATAATTTTCTTGCAGGGGGCATGAGGAAACCAAACATCCTGGAACCCCTGATAACTAGTAGTATTCATCAGTATTTTTTAATCTTTCCCCTGCTCTCCTAAGAGTTGATCTCGTAATTTGGGTTGGGAAGAATTTTCTCCAAGCCAAATATTTAAAAAGGCACGAGCAAATTTTTCATCTAGAACAACGGTAGGTTGGCTGCCTTCATAATGAAATGTTATTTGGCCTTTTGGGTTCCAAGCCACTTCGGCCCGAGTTCCCTCTTGTACAGGTTCTATAGATTGTGATAAGTGTGTCCTCCAAGCGTCGATGTCTTTTTCAGAGATGGTAGGCTGAAGATGTAACTCTTTTATAGTCGACTCAATGACGTTTTCTTTTTTAATGGTTCGTCTGTATTCAAATTCTAATTGAAATTTATTCTCCCATGAAAAGGGCTTGGAGTCAGCTAAGAGGCGAACATCATAGACTTTGAAGAATAAAACAGTCAGTGTTCCCTCGCCAATTAGTTTCATGTCACTGGCCTCCGATACATGGCAAAGAAGCAAAAGGATGAGGAGTAATTTTTTCATGGAAAATCAAGTCTTAGGTGCCGGCACTTTGGCTTTGGGTCTTCTCTTTTTTTTCATTTGGTTTTCTTCTTTGGAGAGAAGATTTTTTAAATCTTCTTGGCGCTGCCGGAAAGTTAAACTGTAATTTTCATTATCATCAAACTGGCGCTTCATAATTTTTAGGGTGCTGTTGTCGTGGTCGGTAAACAGTTTGATTTTCTTTTTAATGGAGTTTTTAGTCACCCCCATGTGCGTGAGAATATCCTCGCCCATAGCAAGCGAGGAAAGGAAAGTCTCTCGTTGAAGGGAGTAGACTTTGCGATCCATTAAATCATAAACGTGGCGGCGATCGATAGCGCGCGCTAAGACTTTGAGCCTTGGGTGTTTTTTATTCAACAAATCAATTATCTCTAAGCTGGCCTTATGATCATCCACCGCCACAATAAAATACTTTGCTTTATTGGCTTTGATGGTCTCTAAAATTCGCTCATCGCTGGCTCTGCCGTAGTAGACTTGATAGCCAAACTCCCGCAGCAGTCGCACCTGATCAGGATCCTCCTCTAGAATGGTTAGTCTGTATCCTTGCGATAAAAGAAATCGACCCACAATCTGTCCAAATCGTCCAAAACCCGCGATAATGATTTCGCTCTCTTGCACTTCTCCTGGATCTAAATCCTCAGCGTCATTAAGAATTTTTCCCTGGCGCTTTAAAAATACGCGCATTAAAAATGGAGTGGAGATCATGGACAGCGTGGCAATCACATTGACGAGGGTGTAAAAATTATAATCAAATAACTGCGCCTGATAGGCGAAACCCCCGAGCACAAAAGCAAACTCGCCGGCCTGACATAAGGCAACCGCAAAAAACATTCGCTGCTGGGGCTCAATATCTCCTTGGTAGGCGATGCCCCACAGAATTCCTCCCTTAATAATAAGTAAGGCCGCAAAGGCCGCCAATGCCAGCGTATAATGATCGAGGGCATAGGTGACATTCAAAGACGTTCCTACCGTGATAAAAAAGAGTCCGAGCAGAATGTCTTTAAACGGAGCGATATCCACTTCAATACTATGGCGGTATTCATTATCGGATAACAGCATACCCACCAAAAAAGCACCGAGGGCAGGCGATAATCCAATTAACTGCATAATATAAGACACCGCGATCACAATCAGTAAAATGCTGGCAATAAAAATCTCTCGCTGATTGGTTTTGGCGATATAGTGAAAGAAGCGGAACCCGACGATGCGAACCACAAAAATAATCAGCCCGACCGTTGCGGCGATAACAACAAACCGCTCAACATTATTAAACTGCTGGATCAGCTCGCCGTTTTGATATTCCATGCCGCTGGGTGAAAGTAAAGCAATCAAGGCGATAATAGGAATAACCATGACATCTTGCAGTAACAGCACCGATAGTGCCGAGCGTCCGGTATTATTGGCATCCTGACTCATCTCGCTAAGCGTGGGAATGACAATCGCTGTCGAGGACAACGCCAATACGAAACCGGAGATAATCGATAAATTAATTTGCTCGGTGAAATAATAAACCACCAGGCCAATGACGAGGGTGGTTAGTAAAATCTGCGAGAAGCCGTAGCGTAAAAATTTGCGTCGCATCGACCACAACTCAGAGGGACGGATTTCCAGTCCAATTAAAAAAAGCATCATGATAATGCCAAACTCCGCGAAGGTGTGGACTTCTTTTTGATCACTAATTAACCCTAAAACAAACGGGCCAATTATAATGCCGGCCAAAATGTATCCGACAATCGATCCCAGCTTGAAATGTTTGGCTATAGGAACCACCACCACCGCGGCAAGTAAATAGATGATAGCATTGATGATCAATGAATTCATGGGCTAAAAAGAAGTATAGTTCATTTTAAAAATATTTCACCTCAAAGCGATCATTAACGTCACAGAGCGAATTTATCGAGTATCAATTTTTATCAATGGGTGTGAAAATTTATCCAATGGTGAAACAACAATGGAACAAAAAAATTCTTTGGGTACTAGCTTTCGCTATTCTTTTTTTTATTGGGGCGGTGGCGTTCTATTGGTTTTCCAGTAATGCTCATCACAGCATGAAATCCCCAAACAAAAACCAATATCACGCTCAACACTTAAAACCCCATAAACACGGTGAGGTGAATATGCCGGGTCTTCAAGGTGAGGGTATTACCGAAAAAGAAATCAATGATCTTAAAACTCTTTTTACCCAGCACGAGAAGATTACTCACACCGTAGAAATTCTTCCTAATGGCGTCAAAACCCTCACTGAGACCGCCAATGAGCAATTACGGGAAAACCTTGTTGATGATGTCGCCATGATGGTTACCCACCTGCAAGAAGAAAAAAGCATTAATTATCAATAAAATTTTACCTCTTTCTAATGACATAATTGCGCTTGCTGAACCTTTATTCTAAGAATATGGTTTTCTTATTATAAAAGTTTCTGGAGGAACTATGAGTAAACCGAATAATTTGGAATCCTTATGGATGCCATTTACACCTAATAAGACTTTTAAAAAAGATCCTCGCATTATTGTTGGCGCCAAAGATATGCACTTTATCAGCGATGATAATCGTGAGATTTTAGATGGTACTGCTGGCTTATGGTGTGTGAATGCTGGTCATGGCAGAAAAAAAATTCAAGAAGCAGTCTCTGAACAACTTGAAA